>PAUA01000016.1 GCA_002712565.1 Gemmatimonadota bacterium
AGTGAATCGTCGCTCTCGGAGAGATCGAGCAGTGCACCCCTCTTTTTCTTGGACTGTCGACGAGCCAAACTTAAAGCACCTCCTTAGCCGCTAGTGAGCGGTGGTCTGCCTATGCGATGACAGACAACCCGGCGACTCACCCCTTTTTTCGGCCGTTCCGCGTGGATCGTTAGGTGGCCCGATGGATCAGGTCCACGGGTCGGGTTCATAGCCGAGCAAGTGAAGAAACTCGCAGATGATCATCGCCGTTGCGCCCCACACCCGTATCCCCGAGAGATCGAAGTACGGAACGTCGATCTCGATGCCGTCGCGTATCTGGTAACGGCGCCCAAGACAACTTGGCTCGATGAGCGCCTGGACCGAAGCTTCCAGGACCCGAGCAACTTCCCCGGAGTTGAGTCGAATCTCTGGCCGCTCCGATGTGGCACCGACAATTGGGTATAAAAGAAAGCTACTGACCGGAATTTGAATTGGGGTGAGTCTACCCAACACCCGTACGGTATCCGGTCGCACGCCACATTCTTCAAACGCTTCCCGTAAAGCTGCCGTCTCGGCGGTCTCGGAAGGCTCAAGGGTGCCGCCAGGTAACGAGATCTGTCCGCCGTGTCGAGGCAGTGTGCCAGCTCGCTCGGTCAAGAGAATGTGGGGGTTTCCCTCAAGAGGATAGAGGAGGAGTAGACCGGCTGCCCTACGTAACGAAGTCTCATCCTTGTGTAACGGTCGGCGCGGCCTGGGCGCCATGTCAAGGTGGGCCACCTCGCCGGGTTTTTCCCGGCTCAGGGCAGCGCACACGTGGTTTTCAAAAGCGTCGAACGAAGAGGACAGTGGAGAAATGGATTTACCCATTGGTAACAGCAGCGATACGACGCGGCAGCGGTTGGGGCAGCCCTGGGCGTCGCGTGTTGCGGTGCCCAGGGCAGGAAGTGACTACTGAAGACGGATAGCGTTGATTACGATCGGCGTTGATGGCACATCCCGATAGGGTCCGCTCGTCCCAGTGGCTGTATTCTCAATTTGATCAACCACGTTCATCCCGTCAGTGACCTTGCCGAAGACCGCATAGCCGTATTGAGCAGGGTCGGTACCTCGGTTATTCAGGCTACGGTTGTTTGCCGTGTTAATAAAGAACTGCGCCGTTGCGCTGTCAACCTCGCCGGTGCGCGCCATCGCTAGCGTGCCCCGGTCGTTTCCCACGCCGTTAGTCGCTTCGTTCTTGATCGGCGCGTTGGGTTCCTTCCGCATCATTTCTTCGGTGAAGCCCCCGCCCTGAATCATGAAGCTCTTGATCACTCGGTGGAAGATCGTCCCGCTGAAAAACCCAGATTCCACATAGCCAAGAAAGTTCTCAACGCTAATCGGCGCCTTGTCTCGATAGAGCTCGGCTGTAATGTTCCCAACACTGGTTTCAATGACGACGACCGGGTTTTGGGCCGAGGCGGGGATGGCAGCAAATAGGACACTGAGACACGCAGTTCCGACAACAGCACGCAGGGGCATGAGGGACTCCTTAGTTTGACGAGATGAACATCACTGGGTGCCTGAACTCATATATTTCGGATTGCGATCCGAAACCTCTGATTCCACAGGGGCCGGGATCAGGCTAAGCTGACAGAGACAACGTATTTCGACGGAGTCGGCAGTCCGCAACCAGGCCCCGAGTATGCATAATTATCGGCCAAGCTGTCTAGTTGCCTAGCGTAGGCCACCTCATATAGACCAGTGGCGCGAGTTCGTCGGGGTTTTGTAGACTATGGACACGTGGCATATTGACGCTGACGCGAATTGATGAGCATCCTCGATAAGATCCGGCCTCACCCAGAGTGGAAGCACGAAGACCCAGCGGTTCGCGTTGCCGCTGTACGGGAGCTTGCTGATGATGAGGATACGGACGAAATCCTACTTGAAATTTTGAGAAGCGATGTCGACGCGAAAGTGCGTCAGGTAGCAGTCGAGCGTCTGGACGATCTCGAGGCGCTGACGGCGATTGTGCGTGAAGAAGCGGATGAAATGGTGCGCGCGACGGCAACCGCTATTTTGGTCGATCTAGTAACAACCACTGACGATGTCGCGATTGGCGTTACTGCACTCAAGGCGCTTACCGATCAACGGGACCTTGCTGATGTGGCACGTGCCGCCGAACACGAGTCGATTGCCCACGAAGCTTTGACACGGGTGACCGAAGTCAAATTACTCGGTGGGTTGGCGCGCCGCGCTGGCTATAACGGCGTACGCCTTAAAGCGCTTTCAAGGCTTAGCGCCGGTGAGACCGGTGAACTTATCGCGGTGGCAATAAAGAGCGATCACAAGGATGTTGCCCTTTCTGCGTTTAGCCGGTTGGCTGAAGCGCCACTGTCAAACACAGATGCAGCTCATGGTTTAGCCGAAATTGCCTTGCGTGCCAAGAATAAGATTGTGGCCCGGCGAGCAAAAGCAGTGGTCAAGGAACGACAAACAGCAGCTGGTGCTGAGGCTGACAGCGAAGCCAAGCGTCTGGAGCTCTGTGAACGGGTTGAAGGTCTGAGTGGTTCTGAAGACTGGTCGGTTGTTATCGATGGACTTCGCGAAGCGGAGAGCGCCTGGGCTAATCTAGGCGGAGCCGATCAATCCGAAGACGGTTACTCGAATCGATTCGTGACCGCGGTGACAGTGCTAGAAAAACGTATCGACGAACATTATCGGTCTCAGGCGGATAAGGTTCTGCGACGCAAGAAGCGGGCCGAGGAGGCTGCGCCACGGGTCACCCTATGCGAGTGTGTTGAGCGCGCCGAGGGTGCAGATGTGCCGGCGGAGGTTGAGTCGGCAAAGACCGCCTGGGATGCGTTACAGGCTGCAGAGTTGTTAAGCGTCGAGGAAAGCTCTGGACTGACGAGACGGTTCGACGATGGATGTGCCTCAGCGCTCAGGCGTCATGAAATGTTTAGTGAGATTCTCTCTTGGCGACACCAGGTCGAAAAAGATCTTGAATCGATAGAAGCGAAGGTTACCGCGGGCGCTCTTGACGAGGTCTCATCGATTTGGTCGTCTTTAAAGAAGGAATGGCCGAGGCTTGAAGGTTCTTGGACAGAGGGGCTCCGAGTTCGGGTCCATGCGATCAACGGTGCGCTGCGCACGAAGAAAGAAGCTATACACGCTTCGGAAACTGAACAGCGTCGGATTAATCTCTCGCGGTTGACGCAGCGTTGCGATCAACTTGAGGCACTCACCGTTTCGCCTGCGATGACATTGAAGCAGGTGGAGCGCGGCAACCGAGACGTCCGCAACGCACTCGAACATACACCGGCCTTGCCAACAAAACACGACCGTACTTCACTCGAGGTGCGGTTGAAAGCGTTGCAGAAGATGCTCCATCCGAAGTTATATGAGCTTCGTGAGATCGAGTCTTGGAGGCACTGGGCAAACGTGAATGTCCAAGAAGAACTTTGTCAACGTGTTGAGGCGTTGGCCGACCGTGAAGACTTAGCGGAGGTTGCACGTGAGTTGCGTGAGGTCGTTGCCCAGTGGAAAACCGTTGCGACGGTGCCACGTGATCGAGCTGCTGAGCTTTGGCAGCGCTTCAAGACTGCCCATGATCAGGCTTATGCGAGGTGCGCAACATATTTTGCAGAGCAAGCCGAAGCTAGGAAGGCAAATCTAATAAAAAAGATAGCGCTGTGTGAGCAGGTTGAAGCATTAGTGACATCGACCGATTGGCTCAAGACGGCGGCGCGTATCGTGAAGTTACAGGCCGAATGGAAGGCCATCGGTGGAGTGCCAAGGAAGCACTCACAAGCGACCTGGAAGCGGTTTCGTGGAGCTTGCGACCAGTTTTTTGAACGACGTAAAGCAGATCTTAATCAACAGAAGGAGGCTTGGGCAAAGAACTACTCGCATAAGGAAGCGCTCTGCAGACAAGCTGAAGCGTTAGTCGAGTCGGCTGATGCTGAAGCAGTAAAAACGGTTAGACAGCTTGAAATGGAATGGCGGAGGATTGGGCCCGTCAAACGAAGCAAGTCGGATGCAATCTGGAAACGATTTCGAATTGGCTGCACGAAAGTTTCGGAAAGGTTGACCGAGCAGGAAGAAGCGCGGCTGGCCGACCAGATTGCTGCTCGTGAGGCGTTATGCGACAGTCTTGAAGCACTTCTTCCTCCCGAATCAGTTGCCAAAGGCGAGGCGTCGCCAACCCCACCGGAGGATATGGCAGACCAAGTGTCAGCCGTTCGTCGTCAGTGGAGGCAGGCTGATGGATTGCCGGAACAGCGTGCCCGGAAGCTCAACTCCAGATTCCACGATTCGATCGGTATGCTCGTCGAGAGGTTTCCCGAGGCATTTCGTGACACGGACCTCGATCCGGAGGTGAGCCGACAGAGGATGGAGTTGCTGTGTGAACGGATTGAGAGACTGCTCGTGTCGGACAAGGTGAATACCAAGACCGAATTATCTCCAGCCGAACTTCTAGCCAGCAGTTGGCGTGAAACGCTAGCTGCCAATACGATGGGTGCCAAGGTCGATCCTGCGGCCGAGCGTCGTGCGAGCGTGGAAGAGGCCAAGCGGGTTCAGCTAGAGTGGAAGCGGCTCCCACCGCCATACGGTGAGGAGGGAAAACGTATGACCAAGCGGCTCACACAAGCCTGTGAACGGTTCTTCGCCCAGAGTAAGCGTAGGCCTACCAAGCCGTCACGTTAGGCGGGTTAAGTAATCCAATCTAAGCTATTCGGACGGCCAGCTCTGACGCTGGTACGCTGCGTCCCAGAATAGCCACTCGTAATCGCTACTACGGCGGAAGTGCTCGTGCATCCGCTCACGTGTCCTTGCACCGGCGGTAGCGGCTACTGAGTTAACCATCTGAATGACGGCGGTTACGGCGGCTGCATATCCTGGCGCAATATAGGTGCCGATCCAGGCTTGGTAGAGTGGGTTCGGCGAACCCTTGGCTTGTAGCGTCTTCCCAACCTCCCAGTAAATCCAGTAGCACGGCAATAAGGCAGCGATCGCTTCCGCAAATGGGCGACGTTCAGCAGTAACGATGAGAAAGTTAGCGTAAGCGAAAGCGTCTGGAGTTGAATCAATCTTTGTAGCCTCCGCTTCGCTTATGCCGAGCCTCGCAAAGATTTCTTTATGTAGCCGACGCTCTTCTTCAAGGCTATCCTGTGCGTCGGCAGTCAACTGTTTGGCCCACGCCCGGTCAGGAGCTTTGGCGGCCGCTGTTGTTAGTGCGTCCGCGAAAGCTTGCAAATAGCGGGTGTCCTGGACAACGTAGAAGGCGAAGATGTCGGGAGGAAGCGATCCATCTTGCATGCCAATTAAAAACGGGTGTTCGAGGATTGCATCGTACACATCCTGGTTGGCTTTCCATAGGTCATCGGAAAATGTTTGAGTTGCCAAAGGTTGTGTGGTCAAGACCATGGCGCTCATCGTGACTGGAAGTTACCGACCCACCCACAGATTGTTTTGTTTATCCAGGATTTCATATCGAACATTTCTGGAAGTTCAGTCTCAGCTATAGCGTAGAAACCTCACTATCGCCCATCTAGGTGTTCGATAAGCGCTGGTGACGGCGGTCGTGTACTTCGGAGACGTTCGGCGACCGCTTCAGCTTCACGCATTACCCGTAGCACGTTCACGCCGAGAATGCCCATCACATGGTCATCGGTGTAACCTCGCCGTAGAAGTTCGGCCGTCAGGGACGGGTAGGTTGACACATCCTCTAAACCTACCGGCACACTCGAGATTCCGTCGAAATCACTGCCGATACCGATATGTTCGGCCCCAGCGATGTCGCGGACGTGGTCAATGTGGTCTGCGACTTGGCTGAGGGTTGCGCGCGGCGTCGGGTTTACTTCCAGCCAGGCTTGCATTCCGGCTTCGACGGCGTTCGCGTTGCCAGGATACGCGGTTTGCAACCTTACCTCCTCCGCCTCGGCTGCTCTGCCATGACCCGCGACGTCAGGCGAGATAAATTGCGGGACGAAGGTCACCATTACAACACCACCATTTTCGGCTACTAGGTGAAGTACGTCATCTGGCACGTTGCGTGGCACGTCAGTCAGCGCGCGCGCAGAGGAATGCGAAAAGATGACCGGAGCTTCAGTTATTCGCAGGGTGTCCCGCATCGTATCAGGCGAGACATGGCTCAGGTCGATGAGCATGCCGAGCCAATTCATCTCACGGATGACCTCCTCACCGAATCGCGAGAGTCCACCAAGTACCGGTTCGTCGGTACTGGAATCAGCCCATGGGACATTACTGCCATGGGTCAGCGTCATGTAGCGGACACCGAGCCGGTAGAACATGCGGAGCGTTGCTAGCGAAGAATCGATTGAATGGCCGCCTTCCATGCCCATCATTGAAGCGATTTTCCCGCCACGAAAGATGCGCTCAACATCGTCAGCCGTAAGTGCCAGTTCGAACGCTTCGGGGTAGCGGCGCATCATCCGGTGCACAGNGTCGACTTCTTCGAGTGTCGCCGTGACCGCATCAGCTCCGACGAAGCTAGCCGGTACATAGACCGACCAAAACTGGGCACCGACCCCTCCCTCACGCAAACGTGGAATGTCGGTGTGGATTGACGGCTGTGCGACACGAATATCCAACCGATTCAAATCTCGTTCAACGTTCTGCCGCAAGGCCCACGGGAAGTCATTATGGCCGTCGATCAGCGGCACCTCTTTCTGCAACGCGCGCGCTCTCTCGTCTAGGTTTTGTTGAGCGGCGGGTTGAGCCGTGACCGACGCGACCATGAGAGGCACGGCAACGCAGCAGAATGTGAGATGAATAGTGGTAGAACGTAAAGACATTATTGGCCTCACGCGTATGAGTGTGGTTTCGTTGCTATACAACCTTAACTTGGCACGACAACTTGGGCAACGACCACAGTTGACCGACCCTCGTCCTTGACAGTAGACTTACCAAAGAATACTGAGACTGAATCTCAGTTTTATTGGTGCATTTGNTAGTGCGAAAACCGTGAGGACTCATGCTGCAAGCCTTCGTTATCACCCTTCGGGAAGGGCTCGAAGCGTTTCTGATTATTGCCATTAGCTTGGCCTACTTGCGAAAAAGCGGCCGTTCGCAGCTTATTCCGGCCATTTATTGGGGCATCGCTGTTTCGATCGCCCTGAGTATTTTGGCCGGTATTGCCTTCCAACGGGCTTCCAATCAGGCTTTGTGGGAGGGTGTATTGGCAATTGCCGCAGGTGTGATGGTGGCTTCGCTAACAGTCCATATGTTACGTGTCGCGAAGAAGCTGAAGGGTGAAATTGAAGAGCGATTGCGGGAGTCGAGCCGAAGACCTGGCGTGTGGGCTTTCCTTGGAGTTTTTGGCTTCACACTGCTAATGATCACACGGGAAGGGATGGAGACAGCGCTTTTGATGAACGCGCTACTGTTTCAAGTGCGGTCAGCACAGCTCGTTGCGGGGGCGACAGCGGGCATTCTGAGCGCAGCGTTTGTGGCTTGGCTCTGGTCCCGCTACGGCCATCGGGTGAATCTGACGAGGTTCTTCCAGGTCACCGCAGTCTTTCTGATGGTTTTCGTTGTACAGCTATTCATTTACGGATTTCACGAGTTGACCGAGGCCAACATTTTTCCCTACAGCGAACCGCTCCACTGGGCGACTGAGCCCTATGGCCCAGACGGCAGGTATGGGCAGTATTTTACTTACCTATTGGTGCTATTACCGATCAGTTGGTTGGCGTATGCATCGTGGCGAGCGCGCGGCGATGAGACCGCTGTTAGGCGTTAGACCACTGGCAAGAAGAGGTTACCGGCACTTCTTCTAGTCACGCTCGTTGAGAATTGGCTTTGCGAGCCTGTGATGCGCCGAGCCTCAAGCGTCCTGCAAATCTTTCTGTTCCTGTTCCTGTTCCTGTTCCTTATCCGTATCATCCTCGAGTTCAGCTAATGCCTCGGCTTGCCAATCAGGCATCGGCTGTTGGCCGGCTACGATACCATCAAGATCTGGATCAGCGCCGCTAGTTCGTTCGGGCGCATTAGCACGGCGCTCTTTGGCAGCTTCCTTCCGCGCCATCCGATCCTTTTGTTTCTCGACTCGAGCGCGTTCTTTCTGACGCTTCTGGAGCGTCGGTCGTCCTCGTTGGGCCATAAGCCTTCCCCCTTAAATGCTCGACTTGAGTCGCTCCAACTCCACCATTCTTTCGCTCGCTACGGGCAGTAGGGGCGGGGTTTCTGCCGCCGCAGCCAAGAGGCGCCTACGCTCAGCGCCCTACACACGGATGTGACTCAGTAGGTTTTCGACGCGGCGAGGCGGCGGCCAAATCCCGCGAAGTGCTTACTACTCTACCAGATACCGGCTTGTGGTGCAATTCACGAGCGAAGTTAACTATCGTGACTCTTCAGTGAAACCGCGATACACCTGACGAGCCTGTTCGAATTGCTCGAAGACGTGTAACCGCTCCCGAACTGAACGCCAGCCGGGCCAAGCTTCAGCCATTCCTTGTAGCTTATCGATCCAACGCAAGGAGTAGGCAGCAGACTCTTGCGACCGAACTGGGTGATCGCCAACGGTTATCCAGACGGGGTTGGTGAATGCCTGCGCAAAATCAGCGTCAAGAGGAAAACGTTCATCGGGGCGGCCCTCAACACGTAAGTGATACCATCCGCTGCCGGATACTGACAGCGTGCGTGACATTTCGGCCTCGTGCCGGTTTCCCTCTAAAAGCACCTCTTCAATAACATCACCGTTCCAAACAAGTATTAGGCGTTCGATTGGGGTGATCGACCTGACCCAGGCTCGAAGTTCTACAGTGCCGCCTTGCTCTGGCAGGTTCACCGTCTCGCCGGGGATGGCACCATCAATGGTGAATTCAACGAGTGGACCGGTTGTCACGAATGCGTGACCAGCTCGAAGTCCTTCGAACCAAGCGTCCATTGTTAGGCCGCGCTCACCGGTATGGATGTAAGTGCGCACCGACCCAACCAGTTTACTCGCGTGCAAATTACTAATGGAATCCTCGCCACCAACGGCTGTGACACGAAGACCGTTGTTCCACGCTGCGTATACGGGAAAGAATCCTGCTCGCCCTGCGCCAGACCACTCGACGGCGTCAGTTGTACCCAGCGCCGCATCAACCATGAAGCCCTTAGCACCGCCGAGTGCGCCTTCGAGGGGGTCACTGTTTCCGAAGAACGCGTGAACGTAACCGACCGTGGCTCCTTGCGCTTTGGCCTTTAGGAACATATCGGTGTTGCTCGGGTACAGGCTCTCGATCGCCGTGCCTTCATAGCCGGTTGTGAACGGCGAAATTAAATGATCTTCGAGTCCGAACATAAAGACATGACCATAGAAAGGCGGCCGGTATTCCTGTCCAACTACCAGAATGCGCTCTGGTGTGGATATCGGATGTGCACCACCGCCTGGAACGAAAACGTGATGGTCCAAAATGCGATTGTCTTTGTTGGCGATCTGCTCATTGACGATGTCCTGGTCCTCGGCGTCAGACATCATCATTAGGTTGTCGAGTGTGTTGTGTAGGTTCCCGGCATAATTCATGTGAACATGGGTCGATCCGCTGTACCAGCCTTTGGCAGCCATGTCGGTCAACGGGTCGACCCCCACCGTAAGGATTGTGACCTCCCCGGCCGTGATTTCTGCCGTTAGCTTTGCCGGCCAAAATTCGAACCCCTTTACCACGGTCAGATTCACCGTGCCGACCGGCAGTTCGACCCTAGCGGTCCCGCGTGAGTGAAAAATCCTGTCGCCTTCGCCGGTTACTCTCGCGTAAGCGTTTGTCGGGGCGTAAAATTTACCGTCACTGGCTGTCAAGTGAACGCGTACCGCGGTTGCNTCACCGGTAGCTCCGTCGTGAGTGTTTAACGACAGGATGCCCATCGGTCGCTTCCAACGACGGTCAGAAATCTCGAGCCTTCGCTGTGCACCGCCATACGTCTCGAGTAGGGCCAACTGCGGTAGGCCATTGGCGTTGGAAACATAGGCGACCCACTCACCATCGGGTGACCACCTCGGGTGGAACGCGTCGTGGTTGAAGAAGGTCATCTTATACGGCTCACCTCCAGAAGTCGGTTGCACGTAAAGATTCGAGAATTGGTCAGCAGTGCCAGAGGTAGACGAGTAGACCAACCGCTTGCCATCGATNGAGACATCTGGGCGCGTTCGGTAGAGTGTCTGCTCGNCTAGAACCGTCTCTGCTTCCTCGATACCTAATGGAATAACTGGTAACCGAATGACATTGCCCGACCCCAACGGAACATCACGATTTGAGACAAGCAGCAACTCTCGTCCGTTCGGCATCCAAGCTGGCATTAGGTGCATGTCCCACTCTCCGAAGTACAGACGGTCGCGGCCGAACGAATTGTCCTTGGTGATGGCAATTTCGTCTCCGGCCCACTGCCCGTTCAGGATCGGTCTGACATAGACATTGAAATGGCCGTTCGGCTTGGTCGACACGTAGGCGAGTTGGGAGCCGTCGGGAGAAAAGACGGGGTCGGTGTAGATGAACTCATCGCTTGTCAGTGTGTGGACTCTCTGGGTGTTGACGTTCACGACTTCAAGCTGAATGGTCGTGCCGCCGTCATCCGCGGTGTAGGCGATCCACTGGCCATCAGGTGACCAGTCAGGTGCTGAGTGATATTTTTTGTTGTAGCTGATCTCATGCGCGAGCCCGGTATCGGGATCGACTTTCCAAATTGATCCGTTCATGGCGACCGCAATCCAGCGGCCGTCAGGCGACCAACTCGGAGCCCAGGGGGTAGAGCTTGGCGCCGGTGGAAAGTAGTAGTTGTGCATGTAGTTCCCACCGTGNNGTGCCGATGGATACGGCCTGCTGGAAGGCTGCCCTAGCACAGGCGTTGACCCCAGAACTGCCGCACAGACTAGGGTAAGGAACATCGTGCCGAATCGCTGTGAGCTATCCCGATGGCCCCATTTCNGGCACNGAATACGGNCGATTCTGGAGTNCATAGGTCCTAACTCCTTGTCCTANTGAGGNTGANCGGTGAAAAAGCCGTTGAGTCCNNCATGATAAGCCGTTATTATACGCGTCTTTAGCGACCCACATGGNGTAGGTCGNNANCCCGCTGCNCGCGGGNANTNNCTGGCATCTNNTTGNTGCTAGTGGGCCTGANAGGGGCCTTGCGCACATCATGATTAACGTAGCTGCCATNCGNATGCAGCAGTTCGGGGTGCATTTTTACCAGGCNTCCCTGACAGCCGACGACATTGACCGCCTAGTNAGGTTTGAGGTGCTCNGTTACGGCGAACGGANCCAGCCACCGGNGCGNGGGGGNAAGCGCCGCCAATCGAAGGTTAANTGGGANTTTCTTGANCGTCGGATNGCCTCAAGTGAAANAGCCTACCAGCGAGAAATCATTAAGCGGAAGATTGACGAGCTCGTCCAATACTACGAACAGTGTCGTCAGGCGAGAGACNTNCCATCTATTCCTGGTGCGGTGATCATCTCGTCGGATGANCCGTTGCGGTTTGAAGCTNCACAGNNGGGTTCGAANCTNGGCNTNCTGAAGGTACCCGAGCGCGAGGGNNTACTGCGTGCCATAGANGGGCAACACCGNCTACTNGCACTGCACGCCGACATCGAGCGATTCGGNACGGANCTNTTCAGTGTGCCGGCNGTNATTTTTGATCGGCTCCCCGAGGATCACGTGGTCCAGATGTTTGTGACGATNAANGCGAAGCACACCCGGTTGAATGCGTCGCACCTCGTGTCGCTTTCGGGGCGGCAGCTCTATCGCGATGANAATNTGGCTGCNGCNCACGACATCGTCCGTACACTTGCCGAGCGGAGNGACTCNCCNCTCTGCGGTGANATCAAGCTATTNGGGGTTGGNAAGGGNCATGTCGCNCAGGCNCCNTTNGCACAGGAACTNAAGAAGCTNTTCGCCACGGAGTCTTTCGGCGGGCCAAAAAAATCGGCGNCGTTTCGAAACGACGCTAAGAAGTTCTATGTGAACTACTTCCGGCAGGTCGCTCAGGTATTCGGTGCAGCGTGGAATGGGCGAAAATATAGCATCAAAAAGGCGACCGCCCTGCGTGCCTTCATCAGAGTCTCACCGTCGGTTATCAGCCGGCTTGACCAGGAGCACGCAGACAGNACNGATTTTCGCGCGATTGGCAGGATCATATCGCCTTGGGGCCGGCGGATAGGTGACCTCCGGTTTGAGACTGAGGGTGCGTGGAAGCGTAGGGGGGCGACGGTTGAATCGCTCTCGACGGAACTGCGTCTAGCGCTTCAGTANCCCGAGGGAGCTTCNGTNTAGNTCATCNGGCNGCTGAAATCTACNAGCCTGANNTNNGAGCNTAGNGGCCAGGNNCNCTTTNTTCTNNACGNGTTACGTCATCGCGTCGAAGAACTCAGCGTGTCCATTCATGACGCGTTCCATTTCGGTGTCGCTTGGCTCCAATGTCCAATCGTTCGCCTCTCGGGTAACACCCAAGATGATTCCGTCGCGACGTGGCAACATGTAAAGCCCACCTCCCACGACCCCGTAGTTCACTTNGGGCTGTGGCAGTAATACCGTGAGCTGACCCTTGACAGGGTGTAATTCCTCNTCGCCGAAGAGTGGCTTAGCCCCTAGTCCGGNACAGTTCATTATCACTGGTTCATCAAGCATGAGTAGTTCGTCAAGGTTAGTGAATTCCCTGACGACCACCGACCGAGGGCCAGAGGCGAGTCGGACGTCGCGGAGGAGAGCGTTGAGATAGACGGATGGTTCAAACTGCAGTGTCCAACGCCGTCGCACATAAGGTGTTGGGAACGGATGCTCTGAGGGGTCCAGTTGCGCAGTTTCTGGGTAGAGGTCTTCGATGAGCCGACCAAGGCCGCGCTGAGGGCTCGGTGGGGTCTGGGAGACCAAGTAGTAGGGGACCCAACGGACACCGTATTCGTCGCCAAGATAGTCCTGAAAGTAGCGATGGGAGAGTCGCGTCGCCCGATGCCAAACGTTTTCGTATGCGGAACGATACGCCCCCGTAGGGCCGAAATACGCGGCTGACATGTTTGACGTTGTGCGCGGTGGAAGGTCTTTTGCGTAGACCGTCACTTGATAACCCTTCTGTTGGAGTAGGCGCGCGGTCGACAAGCCGACAACACCCGCTCCGACAACGGCAACCTGGGAGGCGCCAGTCTCAAGTGCCAGTTCCCTGGCCAGGTGAGCAGTCCCCCAAGAGAGCGACATGCCACTTCCGCCATGACCGTAATTGTGGATGATCGTTTTGTCACCGAACGTTTCTGAGCGAAGCACGAAGCCAGATGGCCGTGTTGGGCGTAGACCAACCGTCGTTCTGATAATACGGTTGCGCGAGACATGCACCCGCTGTAGCTGGGTTCCATTCAGGTTGGGTTCAAGTGGCGAGGCACAGTGAACACCGAGGCCAGCGCCGACCGCTGCGAGNCCTACCGTTTTCAACCAGTTTCTTCGGTCGACTATCTCACGCATTGTTTACTCCTTATTCGCGTTGCGGAACCGGAGGCTCGCCAAATAGACCATCCGCTAAACTCTCNTCGCAAAGCAGAGGCATTGTTTCTGGGCAATTCAAGTCTGTCAATGCTCGTCAGGGATAAAAATTGAGGCCTCCCGAAGANTGGCTGCTTGAACGCCACNCTCGAAAACTGTAGTTGGCAGCCACGGGGGTTTTCGTGTAGTTAAAGGTATTGTCTTTTTNTGGAATGGGAGGGGGTAGGAGATGACAGAAGCCATCGATCAACTAGTCGGACAATACGAGTCGCGACAATTGACCCGGCGGAAGTTAGTCCAATCATTGGCNGCGCTAGCTGCCGGTTCACGGACGATGTCGGCTGCGCAGCCGTCACCGTTTCGCGGCGTATCGCTCAACCACGCCTCCCTTGCAGTGTCCGATGTTCCGCGTGCGCAAACGTTTTACCAGGAGCTTCTCGGCATCAAGGAGGTGAGTCGCCAAGCGAACGGCGTCAACCTTGGTCTTGGGAGCAGCTTTCTCGGGTTGTATCAGATTGAGCCACCGGGCCACACGCATCATTGTTGCATCGGCGTAGACAATTTTGATCTTGATCGTGCGGCGGACACCCTTCGCCGTAACGGTCTTGAACCGTCCTTTAATCGTGGCGTAGAGGTCTATTTTAGAGACCCGGACAATACACTCGTGCAATTGTCGGCCAACGACTATCGGGGATAGCGGAGGAGCAAGGAATGAGGAATCGATTGGGATGCTGAGGGTAGTGGGTAGGAGGTTTCGCAAGCGTCTGCCAGTTCTAGTGGGTCTTTGTGTTTTCCTAGCGTGGCCGACGCTTGGTGCGCAGGTGCGCCAGAATCCATCACCGATGGTCGACACGACGCGCCCTCACCCGCGTATTGAGCCTCCCATCGCGGATGGTCAACGAGAAGACCTATCGGTCGGCACTCTGTTCGTTTCCGGTAACTTCGGTGGCAACGAAACCGTACCAGTCATCGTTAACTTTCACCATGAGTTTTGGCTCGGTGAGCATTACGTGTCACAACTGATGCCTGATGCTGCCTTGGTGATGGTGCCCTTAGGCGCTGGTTCAAAGGTCTACAACGATGCGTTTGCCGATCCGGTCACATTTAGCTCAATGATCAACGACATTGAGTTAGCACTTGGCTGGGTGTCTGGCGGAGAGACGAAGGTTGGGAAAATCCTGCTCAGTTCGTTTAGTGCGGGCTATGGCGCGACGCGGGCCATTCTCCGCCACTCAGAGCACTACGAACGGGTCGATGGTGTCCTGCTAGCCGACGGTCTACATGCGGCTTATCTTGAAGGTGAGACTCCACCACGTGTAGCCGGTTTGTCACCAGAAGTGGTGGCTGAAGACCTTGACGTATTTGTCCGTTTTGCCGCCGATGCTGTAGCCGGGGAGAAGCAGATGTGGGTCACACACTCCGAAGTCTTTCCCGGCACTTATGCGAGTACGACGGAAACCGCTGATTATCTACTTGCTCAACTCGGGTTGACGCGCACGGTTGTTCTTCGAGAGGGCCCGATCGGGATGCAGCAACTCAGCGAGGTCGAACAAGGCGGCTTCCATCTTGCCGGTTTTGCAGGAAATTCCGCACCCGATCACCTTGACCATCAATATGCGATTGGGGATTGGATCCGTCGGGTTCGCCGCTGGCTATCACGGTAAGTCTGTGCGGGTGTCAGTGACGGAGCGTGCAGGTGTCAATGCTCCTGCACGAAAAGTGTTTCTATTGGTGGGCCAGCGGTAGGCGTCTGGGTTCGAAAATTGACGCCCAAAAAGTGGGCGAGCGTCGCCGCAACCTGATTCTGCCGGATCGGTTCATGGTCGCTCCATTCCCCACGCAGTGATACGGTCGGGCTGACGAAGGCCATCCAGATGTACTGTGCACCCTCGGTCGCATTACCGTGGTCAGTCCAGTCGGCAGCGGTATTTCCTCGGCCGTGATCGACCGTAATGATGATCCCTGTTCGGTTACGGTATTGGCTGTCAGCTTCGAGCCACTCCCACAGTTCTTGTAGATAGTCATCGAACTGGTTGAGCGCTTGAAGTGTCCTGTCGTATCTCCCGTTGTGGGCCCAGTCGTCAGTCTCTCCGAGGGCTAGATACAGCACTCGTGGCTTGTAGGCGGCGAGGTGTGCCATCGCCAGGCGGAACGTATAAAAGTCGTGCCTGACGCTGTCCCACGGTGTCAATGTCTCGAACTGCTGGTTAGTTAGAGTCTGAATCGTCGGATTGGGATCGTCCGAAGACTGATATCCAGCATTGACGGTGAAGGTATCCACCTTGTTCGAAACAATCCAGCGGAAGGTTTCCCACGCGGCGAATACCGCGACTCGCTCACGGTCGAGACTCATTTCATTTTTTAGGAAATCAAGAACCGTTGGAAATGAGTAGCGGCGATTCTCATTGCTTGTGATGACGTCATCGTGTGACTCGCCCGTAAGCATTTCAGAATAACCAGGGTAGGAGAATCTCTGAGTGTTTGTGAGTTCAACAACACTCCCCCGCGTACGATTACCGGCAATCGACCCGTAATTGGCCATCAGTGTTCCCCAGAAGAACGGCATCAATTGTCTACGTCTAGCCTCGGGGGTTGACGCCCAGTACTGTTGATAGACTGCGGTGGTCTCGACGGGCACGTTGTTACTGGAGGACTGCAGCACATCGATGTCGAGGCCGCCAAAAATCTCCTGGGTTCGGGCCCCGTCAAGCGTGATAAGAATCACATTGTCGACTGTTGGTGGCTGCGCTATTAGCGGAGTGGTTACAAGGGAAAGATACGCTAGTAAATTCCAGGTCAGGCGTGAGCTTGTGAGATTCATAACAGGTGTTGGGTCAGCAAGTCTTCAGGTAGCGGCGACCGGCAGAGGACCTCAGAAAGAGGCATCCTGTTGTTCTGACCTTGTGGTCAATACTCTCCGGCCAACTCGCTTCTAACACGCTCGAGGAGCGCCTTCGTTGCACGGATACCATCGGGTTCACTGAGTCGTTGACCTTCGTATTCGATACCGACATAGCCACGATATCCAGCGTCGAGGACAATCCGCATCATCCGAGCGAAGTCAATCGTTGTGTGATTTCCCGTTGCATCAAAATCGTGTGACTTGGCGCTAACGGCCTTGGCGTAGGGCATCATTTCAGTCACGCCTTGGTAATTGTCATAAAGCTCACCATCGGCCAAGTTGAAGTTACCGAAGTCGGGGAGCGTGCCAACTCGCGGATGATTTACTGCCTCCATCACTGTACTCAGCCACTCCCCGTTACTAGAAAGCCCACCGTGATTCTCGACGATGACGTCAATTCCATACCCGTCAGCAAAAGTGGCGAGACGTGCGAGACCGTCGGCCGCGAGCTTGACCTGTTCATCCCAGGCACCCTCACTACGCGCATTCACGCGGATCGCATGACAACCGAGAAAAGCCGCGGCCTCGACCCACTTGTGATGGTTCTCGATGGTCGTGGTCCGCACCAAAGGATCCGGGTCCCCCAAGTTGCCTTCGGCATCGCACATAATAAGCAGACTGCGCACCCCTTCATCGTCGGCTCGCTGTTTCAGGTCTCGAAGATAAGAAGCATCGCGAGCATGGCCGAAAAAGAACTGATTCACGTACTCGACAGCGTCAATGTTGTAGTCTCGCCTGGCCGTCCTTGCGAAATCGAGCGGGTTCAATGTTCCCCGGAGCACTGCGTCAGGGTCGGTGCGCAGAAGCGACATAAAGTTATCGCCTCGGGGACCGAAAATCGTCTGGTTTAGCGACCACTGAGCCAGCGAGATCCTATAGAGCGGCTCGCTTTCCGACGGCTGCCCGGAGGCTTTGAGAGCTCTCGGTGCAAGGCCGGCCGCGGTCACCGTACCGAGAAACTCTCGACGAGTGAAGTCCACTGACATCTTCTCACTTCCTTCAGCTAGCTGGAGGCGTGTGGAGCTAAGTATCGGCCGCAATCGTAACAGAAAGTTACCAAGATCCTTGATCAATCAGGAACCAGGGGCTACGCTGGCAAGGCGGCCGGGGATGCCCAGTACGTGGGTAATGGTTGGTAGCCCTACCGCTGCAATCTTCAAGGAGTGAAAAATTTGCACTGTTCGTGGAGAGAACTTATTTGCACTGCAGCCCTGTTCGTGGTGGTTGTGGCTTCCACGGTCCGTACTGGAGCGCAGTCGGTTGAATTACCCGTGTTGACCCTCACGTCGATCTTCGACCAAGGGGTCATTTTTGAGGATCGTAACGGTGATAGCGTCACGGATTTCGTTAACGTCCGCTTTGTTCTAGGGGACTCGCCTAGCGCGTCTGACGTCTCGGCGGCAGCAAATGTCGCGGCGCGTCTCGGCTTCGAGTCAATGGCGATCGGCCTTCCCCTTGCTGATGCAGACCCTAACTCGCCGGTCGTTGCGATTGGCACTGCGGGTATGGCGCGTCTGGGCCTTTCACCATCAGCGATCGGACTGAACGACCTTGCGATGGGTGAGGGTCTGGTAACGGTGACACGTGTGAATGACGTAATCACGATTGTGCTAGCCGGTCCTGACGATGCTGGGACGCGGGCGGCGGCTGAACTTTTCGCCGGACGGTTACCTAAGGTGTGGGACCCAAAGGGCGCAGCATTGACTGACGTCGTTAATGCAGCCGGGACTTTCCTGGATGTGCCTGTCGGTACGATTGCTGTTCCTAATGCGCGTGTTACGGCGGGTGGTGCTGCCATCGACCGCTTGGGGGTCGTTGTCCGATTCGACGCGGTGGACGCACTACGACAGGCAGAAGACACTCTGAATGAGCTACTGACCTCTCGGGCGGCCAACAATACTGAATCCGAGAGTAACGATGATCCAACATTGTCCTACCCGGGAGCACTCATGCTCCAATTCAACCTTGTTGCCGAAGGGGTCGTCGTGTCGATTGACCTGCCGCGAGTGCGTGGTCCCGACCCTAAGCCTCTGAGCAGCCGGCCGGGGGCGGCGGCTAAGCGCAGTTTGGATTTGTCCTCGGTGTACGGCATTGACGGCTTTTTGGGCGACGCTAATAGCGATCTAATCCCAGACCGGACGGATATCGTGCTGGTGCCATCAGGCGGAGGCATCATGCGCACAATTGACCTTGCCGCGCGCCTCGGGCTCGAGACCACCGGATTATCAGTGCCCTTAGCGCTGCCTGCCGAAGCGATTGAGAAACCTGAATCGTTGCCGACGCCGGTTTTGATCGGCATAGATCACCCCCTTATCGATGCATTGATTGAGGATGGGAAGGTGGCATTACCTGACTTGATGCCAGGCCAGGGCCTTATTCAGGTGGTACGGCCAGCATTTGGGAGTAAGAGTGCGGTCATTGTCACCGGAGGTGACGCCTCCGGTCTTGATCGGGCAATCCTGCAGTTGACCGAGCGGCTTCCTCACATCTGGGAGCGGGGAAAGGACCGCACCACGATAGACACGGTCGAGGACGATGCTCGGAACCTACTGTCGGGTCGGTCTCCGGCAGGTCAGGCAGCAACGGCGCTGTACAAACTTGAGCAACTGGCAACTGAACTGTCTGATCGTACTTTAACTTCGGCTGAGGTAACCGTTTACGTCGAGAAGCCTGAGCGGGGCTTAGAGGTTTTGGCTCGGAGAACGGTCGAAGCATCACTAGCGGTGCCGAACTTGGACGTTACGGTGGAGAGTCTTGATGTCCAGGAGGCTCGGCCCGTCGAAGTAGGCGGTGTTGTTATCGGTGATGAGATCGAGATTCCCTCGGAAGTCGATGAGTTCTGGGATCACTTTCGTAACAAGGTTATTCCAGCCGTTATGTGGGATGAACCGATCACCGTGACAGCAAGACTTAGCGAGCCGCCAATGATGCGTTCGCGGATTGAGCAGCAGGCGATTCAAGAGCTTGTTGACGCCGGAGCGACACTCTCTGAAGTATCGGTTTCGATCCTTTCGGCCTATAAGCAGGGTTACAGTTGGCTCTACGATGCCGTCCGGCCGAGGTTGGCAACCCTGCCGGTGGACCGAGTTGTGATTCGATTCGCCGAAATCGGTCCGCCTCCCGGGTGGCAGCAGCAAGCGATGTACACCCCGACGCGATGGTTGCTTGAACTGCACCCGATCGATGAAGTGCTCGCCCGGGAGCTCGACCTAGCACTCGACAAAATCACATTCGAAAAGATGCCGATTGGGTCCCCGACCTACGAGGTGATTGCTTGGGACGCGAGCGGTCGCGAGCGGCTGCGGCAGGTGTTTGAACCTGCGGTAGTGGTGCGGTCGTATTTCGATCAGTTTCCCGATTACGAGAAGGTCCGTGTCACCACCGGTTGGCTCGACGCGCGTGTTGGTGACCGCGAGGTTGCTAACACACGGATCGTTACCGACCTCGAGCGCTTTTGGGATTACTTTCAGGGGACCACGCTCCCAGCAATTTATGACTATGTCATGGAGCTCAGTGAGGGGAAACCCAGCGCAGCCGACGCGCCGCACTTTGGTGAGCTTACAGTGGCGGTGACACTGAGCGAGCCCGATTACCAGCTTGGTATCGACCAAGAGCAGATTGCGCCAATGGAGGCGCTCCACGAGGAGATCTACTTTGGCACATTGCACTTCTTTGATGTTCTAGGCCGCTATGCTCGCGGGCAAGCGCTCAATTACCCGGGGCGGGTTATTCCGATCGTACAGGCGAAATCGGATGGCACCCCAGGTACTGCCACGATTAGTTTCACTGGCTTCGGATCACCACGGCCCGCGGTTGTCGTGAGCTATCAAGAAGAGGGGGGCGTGGCTGGGCACCTGCGGCGTGACATCCCTAGGGTAGCCCTGGAGGAGCCAGTGACGCTAGCCGCTTACGTACGTGATGGTCAGGATGGTGTCGAGCGACTCGATTTGCGCGTCAAGGTCGACTCGGAACACGACGAGTGGTCGGAACTGGTTAAACGCACACGTGTTGAGCGGGTGGACGAGCAGATCATGTCCGCTACACAGTTGGTTTCTATTGTCGNCAACCTCGAACGGCTACGTGAGGCCGGGCTATATCGGGACGCGCTTGCTTACCACGGTTTGGGAGAACTACGGATTNCTGCCGGGTGGGAGCACGAGATTGATGTTGAGACGCAGCTAACCGCATCGCTTATCCGTGGNGGCCGGCCTGCGCCGTTTCCAGACGTCAGATCATTGTTGGTTGGTGCACCGGCACGTGACCCTGACGCTCCGATCGTCCAATGGGAGACNCCGATTCCGCCACCNGAAGCGAACGCTGTTCTTGCCGTCATGGCTGAGTACCCCGAAGCTACAACCTACCGAGTGGGCGGTAGCTATCTCGGCAAGGATGTTTGGGCAATGGACCTCATGTCGCCGATCGAGGCATCGCATTGGTCGCACGCAAAAGCGACCACGTTCAAGCCGACAGTCATCTATTCGGCACGGCAGCATGCGAATGAGGTGTCATCGACCAGCCATGTACTCAAGTTGGCCGAGTTACTGCTGACCGACGAAGATTTTAANTCACGGNTAAATAAGGTGAACGTGATNATTCATCCGATNACNAACGCCGACGGTGCNCAGCTCGCCTACGATCTTTCTAGGAGCACCCCTAACCATATGTTGCATGCGGGATATCTTGGCGCCCTGGGTGTTGACGTTGCGTCGGGCCAGTGGAACAGTGATCCCTTGTATCCTGAATCGACAATTCGCGTTGACCTGTGGCGTAGGTGGCTACCCGACATTTTTCTTAATCCTCATGGATATCCATCACACGAATGGGTCCAACTCTTCTCGGAGTACGCCGGGTGGGTTCGGAACCGGGTGACGCAATCGCGTGGTTGGTGGGGGATGCGGGGCTGGTTCATTCCGGGGTTTAGCTATCTCGACGATCCGCGCTATCCACGCCATAAGGAGGCAGCTTTCGCTATTCGAGACCTCATTACCGAGCATATCAACGCTGCGCCTGATGTCCGTGCGCTCAACGAAAGAGCCTATGCTCGCTACGCTCGATATGGATTTGANCACGACAACGAAAACTTTAAGCTNGATTTCTCAGATGACGTCCTGATCTACACGGCAATCAAGGGGTCGCGGGCTAGCGCGGGGAGTCGGAGCTTCATGGCNCGTAANCCACGTGTCACTATTTNGAGTGGNAGCACTGAAGCGCCAGATGAAACTGCCCATGGTGCTTGGATGGAACTTGTTNCAACNGCTGGCTTGCAGTGGGACAAGGCAATTCTCCAATATCTCGNCGACGGCAACCACGAGGTTGAACGTGATGGTAGCGAGTTCTTTGAAGGTGTGCGACTGACGATGCACCGGCCGAGGCCGCCAAAAGAGAAGAACAACGAGGAATGACAGTCTGGTTCTTGAGTGCCTGCACAAACCATCGGTAGCTGAGTCGTGGCCACAGCTTCTGACAAACCATCGAACCTCCTGAGCTTGCATTGGTGGCGAGAGTCATCCCCAATTGCGAGGCGTGCGTTGGTCGCCGCGTCAATGGGATGGTTGCTGGACTCCTTCGACGTCATGCTTTACGCGCTCGTGCTCGCCGCGCTGATGGCTGATTTGAATATGAGCACCGCAACGGGTGGTTCACTGGCCTCTGTGACGTTGGCGGCTTCCGCGGTTGGCGGGATCCTGTTCGGTGTGCTCGCCGATCGTTTCGGCCGGGTTCGCGCACTCATCTGGAGCATCCTCACCTACTCCGTGTTCACAGCAGCCTGTGGCTTTGCGCAGTCGGTGCGTCAGCTCGCGGTGTTTCGTGTCTTCTTGGGCATCGGTATGGGCGGTGAATGGGCGAGCGGTGCAGCGCTCATCTCGGAGACGTGGCCGGCTGAGCATCGAGGCAAGGCGCTTGGACTCATGCAAAGTTCCTGGGCTCTTGGATACGCTGCTGCAGCCGTCGTGACTGCACTCGTATTACCGAGCTTGGGCTGGCGGGCAGTGTTCTTCGTTGGCATTTTACCGGCCCTGTTCACGGTCTGGATTAGACGGCGGCTTGAAGAGCCTGAAATCTGGCAGGCCAGTGCACGCAGTAGTAAATCTTTGGGCCGTTTTAGCTCAATGTTTCGTCGTGATCTGCGCGGTCTAACAGTGGCAGTGACCCTGATGAATGCCTGCATCATGTTTGCGTGGTGGGGTTTCAACCTATGGATTCCAGCCTACCTCTCGCTATCGGTAGAGGATGGGGGCATTGGATTGAGTGCATATGCGATGTCCGGACTAATCATCGCAATGCAAATTGGGATGTGGTTCGGCTACGTAATGTTCGGTTTCGTGAGTGATCGCGTTGGAAGGAAGCGTACCTACATTGTTTACTTACTGATTGCGGCTGCGCTTATTCTTGCCTACACCTCTACCCGTAACCCGATAGCATTGCTCGTATTGGGCCCGTTTGTTGCGTTCTTTGGTACCGGATCGTTTAGCGGATTCGGAGCGGTGACTGCGGAGATCTATCCGACTGAAATCCGCGCTACGGCCCAGGGATTTACCTACAACATCGGTCGTCTGGCTAGCGCTGCAGCTCCCTGGATTGTCGGGTCGCTTGCTGAGACCCATGGTTTTGCTCCGGCACTTTCGATTACGTCTGCAGCCTTCATTGTGGCTGCCATTTTCTGGATTTGGATTCCGGAGACACGGGGCAGGGAACTGCGTTGAACAGAACGGGATTCAAAGGGTAGAAGTCAACGGGACCAAGACCGGTGAAGCGGGGGTGAAGACTTTTTCTTCCGCGCAATTATTGTTTTTTGGCTTCCGTCACCCATTTTCTCTGTTCTTTCTCTGATATCCTGCTCACCGTACTCGCTATCGAAGGAGACCCATGAGCCCTCGCGTGTGTATCGCTGTTCTATTAGTTGTCATTGGTGTGACGGTAGGAGCCGACCGGTCGGTGAGTGCGCAAGTTCGCCCCTTTGAAGCCGCCGACATTTATCGGCAGCAGGCCGTCGGCGATGTTCAACTTTCACCTGACGGGGAGCGAGTTGCCTACAGTGTTAGAAAAAGCGATCGACCTGGGCGTCCCTATTCAGAAGTCTGGGTAATGGAGATCGCAAGCGGCGCGGTGTCGAAACTCGGTGGCGAGGGTGGCTTTGCCTCGGGGCCTCGCTGGTCACCTAACGGTCTAGAGATTGCTTACTTCGGCGTAGTGGAAGGTCAGGTAGGGCTCGTAGTAGCGCGCGCGGATGGCTCGGCTGAAAAATTTCTTACACCAATTACAGGCACAAATCACCCACTGCCGTCAGCCGGGGAGCGGATTGCGTGGGCCCCCGATGGCGACCGCATTGCTTTCGTGTCGGCGACCGGTGAGGCAGAGGATGCGGCAGCAGGTGACCCGATGGTCATCACCCGTTATCTCTACAAGCCAACGGCTTCAGAGGGGATGACTCGGTTTAACGACAATCGTCGAGTGCATATATTCATATTTGACCGAATTACTAATCGCGTAAATCAACTTACCAGCGGAATCTATTACGAGCACTCTATCGATTGGTCACCGCAGGGCGATGAAATTGTGTTTGTGTCGAATCGCGAGCCGGACCCGGACCGTGTTTTTAATTACGATATATATGCAGTGCGTGTTGCAAACGGTGCGATTCGCAGGGTGACTGATACGGCCAGTGCGGAGTACCAACCGACATGGTCACCCGACGGTCGCCTGATCGCCTATTTAGGAACTCGACGATCGTTAACTTCATCCGAGACGACGATGGAGGACACCCACGTGTGGGTTATCGACGCTGATGGGCGCAACCGCCAAGAGCTCGGGGGCAGCATTGATAATCGTCAACGGAATGTGCGGTGGGCTGCTGATGGTCAGTCGCTCTACTTCACGGTTCAGGCGCGTGGCAATGTCCATCTGTTTCAGTTGCCCACCTCTGGTGGTTCACCTCGCATGACTGTTATTGATCGAGGACGGGTCGGCGCTTGGTCGGTGGCGGACAATGGTGCGATCGCTTACACCTTCACAGCGCCGAGCGGCCCTACTGAACTCTATATGCGACACGACGGTTCGTCGGAACCATTGACGTCGCTGAATGCCGAGCTTCTTGCCGAGCGTGTGACGGCTGAGGTAGAAGCGTTCACGTTTTCGAGTTTCGATGACCGACCTATCGAGGCCTTCCTTACTAAACCCGTTGATCTGGATTCAGCAAATCGTCATCCACTGGTGGTCATGATCCATGGTGGCCCCCACGGGCAGCAAGGGGCGGCGTTCAATCTAACTGCACAGGTCTATGCGGGACTCGGCTGGGCAACACTCATGGTGAATTACCGAGGGTCGACTGGCTATGGGCAAGAGCTGACCGACGCCATTTTTAAGGATCAAAACGGTGGCGAAGCGAAAGATGTAATGGCTGGTGTTGATGCAGCGCTCGACAGGTACCGGTGGCTTGACGGTAGTCGGCTGGTGATCGAAGGCGGGAGCTATGGTGGGCAGCTCACGAATTGGATTATTACGCAGACAGAGCGCTTTAGGGCGGCGATTCCGCGAGCGAGCATTTCAAATCTCATCAGTTTCAACTACATGGCTTACTATCATGATTATCTCGCCGTAGAATTTGGTGCTTACCCCCACGAAAATGGCATCATTGATTTGCTCTGGGAGCGGTCACCCATTCGTTACGCACGCAGCGTGACGACTCCAACGATGCTTGTGCACGGCGAAAACGATAATGATGTACCGATTGCTGAAGCCGAACAGTTTTATATCGCACTCAAAGACGTTGGCGTGGAGGCGGTGATGGTACGCTACCCACGAGAGGGCCACGGCATTCGCGAGGCGGCCCACCAAGTAGACCTACTTGAACGTTCAATTGCTTGGTACGAACGGCATTTCTAGGACACCACTGTGGCCGTCACCTCGACGGGATGAGCGATTCGGCCCCACCCGGCCCAACCTTGCATACCCGGTCTCATCGGGCTAGACTCAGCGTCTCCGTGTAGGTTTGTTTTTCTGAGACGGTCGGCGTTCCGTTCCCGGTGGTGAATATGAGACCCTCGGCGTTCGGCGTCATACTCTTTGGTTCTCCTNGGACCGGTCCNGGTCCAGAATCCACTGGCTTGTCGTTCCGCCTCNCTCGGCCGTTGNGTCAGTTCGGCTCATACAATTCGATTCCCCANTCGGCCNTTGGTCTTCTGTAGAGTTTTTGGAGGNTAAGGCCATGAAGAAGTGCATAGGTGTTCATAAAATAGCGGCGGCGGCGTTCACTCTAGGCATCATGGTGGTTGTNATGGCGTGCGGGTCAGGTCGGGACTACGATTCGCCGACCGGAGGGCCGATCGAAATCGAACGGTCGCAACTCAACATAAGCGTAAGTAACCACTCCGGNACCGGGCTGAATGACGTCAAACTGGAAGTGTTTCCCGTCGGACGGCAGATGGTCTTNTCGGCGANGNNATACCNCCTTGAGTCTGAGGCTACAAACCGCTTCTCGTTGGGTGAACTTCGTGGAAGCGACGGCACGCCGTTTAACCTGCGGGTGCATCGGCCTGAGAGCATACGCGTGACTGGTACAGGGACGGGTGGCGACGACGCGTATGAAATTGAGGTCGCGTGGGAATGAGCACTGAACNGNGCNCTNNCGGTATTTTTTCAATTTTTTTCGGATGANACGTCGCTCTCACAGTAGAGTGGCGNAATGGGCATAGAGTCGGTTCTCCAGCTTGCNACCCTCCTCGTGACGGGAGCGGCGGCGTTCGGCTACCTGAACCACCGGTGGCTGAAGTTGCCTCATACCATCGGCCTTGTTGTCATTGCTCTTTTCACCTCGCTCGCCGCACTGGCGGTCGATAGCCTCTTNCCTTCACTTGGTTTCCGCGCGGCNGTCCACGGTGTATTNCTTGAAATCGGCCTGTACGAAACCCTGATGAAAGGCATGTTGGGCTTTCTGCTTTTCGCGGGCGCCTTACATGTTGACCTGGCCGATTTATTGAATCGCCGCTGGGCGATCTCGATGTTAGCAACGGTTGGCACCGTCACGTCAACACTGATTGTCGGAGCGTTGACCTACGTAGGTTGGCACGCGCTCGGGTTCGACGTTTCATGGTTACAGTGCCTTGTCTTCGGCGCGCTCATTTCACCCACCGATCCGATCGCTGTGCTCAGCATTCTAAAGACGGTCGCTGTGCCGAAGGCACTCCAAGCCAAGATCGCTGGCGAAAGNCTTTTCAACGACGGTGTGGGCGTGGTCATTTTTTCAGTGTTGGTCGGGTTGGGGCTTGACGCTACTTCACCAGGTAATGTGTCAGCTCTGATGGTGGCAAAGCTGCTGTTGACCGAGGTGGTCGGCGGTATTGCACTCGGCCTATTGACTGGATACCTCACNTTTCGAGTTATGCGCCAAGTAGACGAGCATAACCTTGAGATACTGATGACGCTCTCTCTCGTGATGACGATCTCAGTTATCGCGATTCAGTTACACGTGTCAGGGCCACTTGCAGTGGTAGTCGCGGGACTCTTCATTGGCAATCACGGCACGCGATTCGCGATGAGTGTAAATACACGAAAACACATCGAAACGTTCTGGTCGTTACTCGACGAGATTCTCAACTCAGTTCTGTTTCTCATCATCGGTTTTGAGGTCGTGGCGCTCTCCTTGAACGGTAAGATTGGCCTTGCCGTAGGCTTGGCGATTCCCGTGGTTTTGATGGCACGTTTCGTAAGCGTGGCGGGTTCAATCACGCTTCTGGGTTTGATGCGAACGTTTACACGAGGCGCGATTCCTGTGCTTACGTGGGGCGGATTGCGGGGAGGTATCTCTGTTGCGCTAGCGTTGTCCCTGCCACCGTCACCGGTCAAGGAGTTATTGCTTGCGGCGACCTACGGTGTTGTTATTTTTTCGATCATTATTCAAGGTCTAACAATCGAAGGCGTTGTCCGTCGGACGGTGCTGCCGGAGGAAGGTTGACGTTTCTAGTTGTTAGAGTTCTGCGTCTGGGCTAACGACTGGCGACTTACGGAGTCGGTGCCACCCAATCAATAGTGCTGGCAGGACCGCGAACGTTGCGCCGACGAAGCTCAGNTTGGGGAAACCACCGCTTGCTAGGAGAATACCTGACGCAAGGCTAGCCACCGCACCGGTCACCCAGGTAACCGAGTCACCGAACCCCTGTACACGGAGGCGGTCAATGTCGGGCACGCTGTCGGTCAGCAGGGCACTGCCGGAAACGAACCCGAGATTCCATCCGAGACCCAGCAGCAGCAACGCGACTGTCAACCGCATGGTTTCGTGTCCGGGAGTGTTGGCGGCCAAGAACGCTGAACCCACCAACATGGCCATTCCGAGCAGAATGACGGGGACACGTCCCAGTCGGTCGCTCAGCATCCCTGTAAGCGGAGAAAGCGCGTACATGCCAAAAGCGTGAGCACCGATCACCAATCCGATCGAACCAAGCCCATCACCCGCGCTTCGAATGTGGACTGGTGTCATGGTCATTAGGAGCACCATTACCCCTTGGGAAATGACTAATGCCATTAGCGCGATCTGTATTTCGGGTACCCCGAGCAACTGACTGATGCTGGAATACTGAGCCTTTGAACTGGTCGACGCGCTGAATGAAGCGAGCCGAGGCATTCTTGCCCGCAAAACCCCGATCGCGCTNAGGGNNCCAACGATGGTNACNAAATAGGCNCCAGATGTTTCNACNGTGCCGAGCCANATCGCAAATACGCGCGCTGGTNCGAGAAGNGCTGGGCCGACCACNGACCCTATCGTGCCGGCCCAGATCACCCAGCCGATTGCCGCTGCGCGATGTTTCGACCCATACATGTCTGACGCCGCATAGCGCGTGAGCCGGTTTGCACTGTGGCCAGTACCTAGGATGAACATGGCGAATGAGAATAGGGTGAAGGACGCGAGATTTGTTGCAATCACAGCTAGGGCAGCTGCTACCGCCACGACTGTGTAGCCCAGAACCAGACCGCTACGTCGTCCGGACTTGGCCATCCTAGCTGACAACACCGTTGAGCCGATGGCCATACCAACGACAGTAAAGGCTGACGGCAGACCACTCAGCATAGTGTCACCGAGCAGGTCTTCGGCGATGAGAGGAGCCACGATAATCGCNGCGATGTATCCGCTTGAAGACAGGCCNGCACTCATGAAAAGTGCCGTCATCGCCGCGCGCCTGGTGCGGATGGAAACGTCTGGTTGCATTACATAAGGAGGGGTGTCTACCAACGAGTGAAGCACTCGACTAAATTGTGAGGGTAGGCCAGCCGATGCCTACTAATCAGCCCATTGGGTCTCGACGTTTCAAGCAACAAATACGTTGTGACCAAGAAAAATACTACCGCGTGACGTGTCCGGCGGCACGTTCAGTGGACGGTGTAGGGTTCTGTCAGAGCGAATGGAGCGATCTCGATTTCGAAATTGTCACCGTCGGCCGTGACCATCTGATAGGTCCCCTTCATCATGCCGAAAGGCGTGGTGAGTGGACAGCCAGACGTGTACTCAAACGATTCACCAGGTGCCAGCACCGGTTGTTTACCGATGACACCTGGACCCTGAACTTCTTCAACCTGGTTCTCACCGTTGGTGATGATCCAGTGACGGCTAATGAGTTGCACCGTATCGGTACTCTCGTTCGAAATCTTGATCGTATAAAGAAAGAACCACAGATTCTGCGGCTGAGAGTTTTCAGCAGAGTAATGAGAGGTCACGTGGACCCGGATCCCTTTAGTTACTACGTCGGATTCGTTCATGGCAATACGCTTCGTGCGGCGTGTGGAACGACTCGTCCATTCATTGTATGCAGACTAACCCCAGAGGGGACCAATGCCCAGCTACGACTGACGAACCACTATATATTACTAGACGGATTATGATTTCGCTCCAGGTCCTGCTAACGGCCTACCGTTCGGGTTTGTTCCCAATGCCCGGGCCATCTGGCACCATGGTGTGGCACGCGCCCGATCCGCGTGGGATCCTACCGATAGATCGGTTTCGTGTCTCGCGTCGCTTGGCACGTGTCTTGCGGAGTCACAAGTTCGACATAACATTCGATCACGCGTTTCGTCAGGTAATTATTGGCTGCGCGTCTCGCGGGGCTGAAGGTGACTGGATCACCGGNGAAATTATCGAAACATATTCGGCGCTCCACGAAGCGGGTTTCGCACACTCGGTCGAGGTGTGGCGTGGTGGAGAATTGGCTGGTGGACTCTATGGCGTTGCTTTGGGGGGAGNGTTCTTTGGCGAGTCGATGTTCTATCGTNTGACCGACGCGTCAAAGGTAGCNCTTNCGGCCTTGATAGACCGCCTGCGGACCCGCGAATTCCGCTTGCTCGACGTCCAATGGCTCACACCGCACTTGGCACGTCTAGGTGCGGTGGAGGTGCCACGCGTCAATTATCTAGAGTTGTTGNAAGATGCTATGCAGGTCGACCCAGGGTTCGGTACAGGGCAGGGTGTTTGTGATGAACGAGGAGCACCCAGTAATCAAGGGCGCTTTATGTCCGAGGTTGGTTCGAAATCATCTCAACCGGCGAAGTAATCCGGTGCGTTATTTGGTTTCCACTTGATGTTGCAGCCAAGGCTTGGCGTTTGAGGTCCAGGGACCGGTGAGCCGGCGAGGACGGCGTCCACTGCCGTTCGTAAGGACTCACCGGTAACGGGTAAGCCATCGTTCGGTCGACTGTTATCGAACTGTCCTCGGTACACAAGCCGCCGACCCACGTTGAACAAAAAGAAGTCCGGGGTGCAGGCCGCACCGTATGCTTTGGCTATCTCCTGTGTTCCATCCACGAGATACGGAAAGCGGTAATCAAACGCTTCGANNTCCTCTACCATGCGTTCAGGGGCATCTTCGGGAAACTCGGCTGTGTCATTTGAATTGATNCCAACCACCGCGACATGCTTCGGGAGGTAGTCGCGGGCGAACGCGGCTAGTGCCGGCTTCAGATGTTTTACGTAGGGGCAATGGTTGCACATGAAAATGATCACGAGTGCTGGTGCGTCAGCAAAACGAGACAGCGAGACNATGTCACCACGCGGGTCNGGCAACACGAACTCTGGCGCTGGTGTCTCCAGAGGCAACATCGTAGAGGCAGTGCGACTCATACCGGCACAAGAATACAGGAGTTGAGAGTAAAAAGTGAGGTAGATGTTGGACTAGGGACACTGCGTGGGTGCGGTTTATAGTGTTTTACTACCGTGCTTTTGTTTTGAGAGGATAGCNCCAGTGAATCGTCGCACATTTCTTGCTCACACCACCGGTCTCGCTTCGCTCGCCATGCCTCGGTGGGCGCGTGAAATCGTTTGGGCGCAGGCCCCAGTATCGGCCGACATCATTTTGCGCGGTGCCACCGTATACGACGGTTCGGGAGGTTCCCCATTTGCTGCCGAGGTTGCTCTTCAGGGAGACCGAATCGCGGCCGTTGGTCCGGGTCTTGCCACCACTGGCGCCGAGGTCATCGACCTTCAGGGGTTGGTGCTCGCACCTGGATTTATTGACATCCATTCGCACACAGACCTTGTCCTGCTCGCNAATCCCCGTGCCGAAAGTAAGGTCCGTCAAGGTGTTACAACCGAAGTTGTTGGCCAGGATGGAAGTTCGACCGGAACATGGACAGAGCGCGAGTTTGAATCGACCAAGGACTTTTATCGATCACGCTACGACGTCCACATTGACTTTCGTGGCCTAGCAGGATTCTTTGATCGTCTCTCGCGGACACCCGGGTCAGTGAATCTGGCTAGCATGATTGGCGCTGGATCAGTNCGTAGCCTCGTTGTGGGCAATGACAATCGCGGCGCAACCTCCGAGGAATTGAAGCGCATGGTCAGCCTAATCCACGAGGGTCTTGCTGCCGGAGCTTGTGGTGTATCCAGNGGGCTGGAGTATGTACCAGGTGGATTCGCTAACCCCGAGGAGTTGGTTGCACTGACTGAGCCGCTACGCGCGCGGCGGCTACCGTATGCCAGCCACATACGAAATGAGGATGATCGGCTAATTGCAGCTATCGAAGAGGCGTTGAACGTTGGCCGCCTCGCCGGTGTACCCGTGCAGGTGTCACACATGAAGGCCCAAGGGCAACGGAACTGGTGGAAAGCCCGGGTTGTGCTCGAGATCCTTGAAGCTGCNCGCGCNGACCGNATTGATGTNATGTATGACCGGTATCCTTACGTGGCTTATAGNACCGGCCTATCGAACCTCTTCCCACTCTGGGTCCGCGATGGTGGTATNGACACGTTTCTCGAACGTTTACTCGATTCCAGGCTTGANGCGANGATTGAGCAAGCAGTTCATGCGAAGGTGTCGCAGTTGGGCGACTGGAANTCGGTGCAGGTTACATCGACGCGATCGGAAACAGTCGCTTGGGCACGTGGTCGACGGTTTGGTGACCTGGCGGTCGAGCGAGGCGAGGCACCGTATGTGCTGCTCAAGCGAATCATGCTTGAGGATCGTGGCGGAACCGGTATGGTGGGGTTTGGCATGAGTGAAGAAAATACCGAGCGGCTTCTAGCACATCCACTCGGCATGGTGTGCTCGGACGGTGAAGCACGTGCGCCGTATGGGCCGTTGTCGGAGGGTTCACCGCACCCACGTTCCTACGGTACCTTTCCGCGTCTGCTGGGACACTACTGCCGCGAGCGACAGGTGATGCCTCTTGAGACTGCGATTCACAAGATTACCGCCATGCCGGCGGCACGGCTCAACTTCCGCGACCGTGGCGTCATTCGGCCTGGTGCCATCGCCGACCTCACTGTGTTCGACCCCGACATTGTTGCTGACCAAGCGACGTTCGAGAATCCGCACCAGTATCCCGTTGGCATCCCGCACGTGATTGTCGGCGGTGCATTTGTCATCAAGGCGGGTGAGCACACCGGTGCCACGCCAGGCCGAGTTGTTAAACCCGATCCGGTCGCGGTGTGACAGGGGGTGTGGTGTGAATTACCGTACGGTCAGTCAAATCGTGGCGGCGCAGGACACATCGGACGGGGCGGGCGTGAAGCTTAAGCGCAGTCTCGGCAGCCCAGCGCTCAGTCAACTCGACCCATTCCTAATGCTCGATGAATTTCGATCGGATAAAGCGGGCGACTACTTGGCTGGGTTTCCGGATCATCCACATCGGGGGTTTGAAACGGTTACCTACATGCTTGCTGGTGCAATGCAGCACTCTGACCATCTTGGCAATCGAGGGACCCTCGCGGCTGGTGGTGTGCAGTGGATGACGGCTGGCAAGGGGATCGTGCACTCGGAGATGCCGAAACAGAAGAACGGGCTACTTTGGGGTTTCCAACTGTGGATTAATCTTCCCGCGCGGCTAAAGATGATGCCGCCGCGCTATCAGGACATCCCTTCTGGCCAAATTCCTGAATGGAAATCCAACGCAGACGTGCGGGTGAAGGTAATCGCAGGAACATCGAACGGGACCAGCGGTCCTGTTACCAACATTTCGACTTCACCGATTTATCTCGATGTTGCCGTGCCATCTGGTGGTCGGTTCGAACAAGAGATTCCTGTCGGGCACAACGGGCTCTGCTATGTGTTCGAGGGCGAGGGCGAATTCGGTGGTACTGGGTCAGGAGTTGGGACGCCGATCGGTTCGGGACGGCTTGCGACACTAAGTGATGGTGACCGGGTAGCTGTTACGGCCAAGTCTACCAAGGTTCGCTTCCTTTTGCTCGCGGCCAAACCAATTGGTGAACCGGTGGCACGCTACGGTCCATTTGTGATGAATACTCGAACCGAAATCATGCAGGCAGTCGAGGATTTTCAGAGCGGGGCATTCAAAGGCTAGATACCGAAGTTCTCGCGATTCTTAGTGGGCACGATAATATGGTGAGGGCGGGCTCTGACGGCCAGAGTGTTAAAGATGGGTTGGAATATGGCAAACGTTGGGACACGGATGTGCAGGGTAGTAATTGTGGCGGTGGTGCTGGTTTTAGGGCTGTCGGGGACCTTTGTTGCTAGTCAGAATGACGATGATTACTCTGAATCCGACTTCTTGACGCGTATCCGGCGACTGACGATCACGGGTAAGCGAGCTGGAGAGGGCTATTTTCGACCAGACGGTGGCATGCTTGTTTTTCAAAGTGAACGAGAATCCGAGAACCCCTTCTATCAGATTTACGTTCTTGATATGGAGACGGGTGACTCGCGCCGGATTTCACCAGGTCATGGCAAGACGACCTGTGCTTTTTTCCAGCCTGGCAGCGCGCTCATCATGTATGCCTCAACTCAGCACGATTCAGAATCCGAGGCGTTACAGGCTGCCGAGATTGCCTTTCGCGAATCTGGGCAAGAACGACGATACGCGTGGGACTACGACCCGGAGATGGAGATTTATACATTCGACCAGGACTCTGGTGAATATGCTCGATTGACAGACGTCTACGGGTACGACGCTGAAGGGAGCTATTCACCCGATGGAGAATGGCTCGTGTTTACGTCGATGCGTGACGCCTACAACCGAGAATTGAGTCAGGATGAGCGGAAGCAGCTAGAACTAGACCCGTCATACTTTGCTGAAATCTACATTATGCGTGCCGACGGATCAGGGCAGCGACGGCTTACCGATGTTGTGGGGTACGACGGCGGTCCGTTCTTCTCCCCCGACGGTTCGCAAATCGTTTGGCGGCGTTTTGATGAAGCAGGTTTGATCGCCGATGTCTGGACGATGAATCTCGACGGCACCGATCAGCAGCAGGTCACTGACTTTAACTCGATGAGTTGGGCGCCGTACTTCCATCCATCAGGCGAGTACATCTTCTTTGCATCGAACAAACTGGGCTTCACGAATTTTGAGGTGTACATTGTCGATGCCCATGGTCGAAAGGAACCGGTACGTATCACCTACACCGACGGGTTCGACGGACTGCCTGTACCGTCACCAAATGGCGAGGTTCTAACATGGACGTCAAATCGCGCTGGTGGCCAAGCCGGACAGATTTTTCTCGGACAGTGGAATCATGCCAAGGCGCTCGAAGCGCTTGAAGCCGCTGGGCTAAGGGATTCTGGCGGGAACAGCGACGCGGGTGGTGACGAGTAACGCTATGACGCAGCGATGTCGCGTTCAATTCTCTGTGGCAGTTTTCGTCGTCGGAGTGAGTGCATTCGTAGGTCCGGTTGTTGCCCAAGAAGAATGGCGCACACAACCGCATGTTGAGGCGCTGGCGGCAGATGCATTAAGGGGACGCCTGACTGGGTCTGACGGAGCCCAAGGTGCAGCAGACTACATTGTCGGGCAACTTCGCACGATCGGAGCGACGGTCCTTCCGGGCCAATCAGATTTCCGGTTGCCTTTCGAGTTCACGGCCGGTGTCAACGATGCTGGCACGTCACTGACACTCAACCTTGATACCAGCTGGAATAGCAGTGACGACGTGCAAGCGCTGTCGTTTTCTGATTCGACCGAAGTCGAAGGCGAGGTAGTGTTCGCTGGTTACGGCCTAGTCGTGCCCGACTCGCAAGACTTCGGCTATGACAGCTATGCAACCCTCGACGTCACCGACAAGATTGTTGTGGTGCTTCGCTATTTTCCAGAGGATATAGACCAGGAACTACGTAACATCCTTGCGCGATATTCAGGCCTCCGCTATAAGGCAATGGCTGCCCGCGAACGTGGGGCAAAGGCATTGCTCGTGTTAACTGGCCCGCGCTCGCCGAACGCTGGTCTGACGATTCCGATGACCTTTGATACAGCCATTTCCGGGTCGGGGATTGTCGCCGCTACCATGAGTGCAGCTGTGGGGGATTCACTGTTTGAGTATGTGCCGGACCGGACTGTCGAGGAAATTCAGGCTGAACTGGACACCGGTAACCCTCACGTGGCGGGATTTTCTATCGACGACGTACGACTGATACTCGATGTCAGGGTGACCAGGGAGCAGCGTGCCGGCTTCAATGTTGTCGGATATTTGCCGCCGTTGGCCATGCCGTCGGTCACTGTAGATCAAAAGCCGTATGTGTTACTGGGTGCGCACTATGACCACTTGGGCCTCGGTCTCCAAGGCAATTCTTTAGCACGTGATAACGAGCGTGGTGAAATTCATAACGGTGCTGACGATAACGCATCTGGTGTGGCGGCGGTCATTGAAATTGGCCGTGCACTTGCCGGCACGGACCGTCGCAGAGGTGTCATCTTGGCGTTTTGGTCAGGCGAAGAGTTGGGTCTCCTTGGGTCTGCGAACTTTGCTGATGCAGAGCCAGTACCGATGCCGGACATCTCGGGTTATTTGAACTTCGACATGGTCGGACGTGCACGTGACAACAGGCTTGCGCTGCAGGCGGTGGGTTCTAGCACGGCATGGGAGGGGCTGATTGAGCAGGCGAACGTACCTGTTGGTTTCAACGTGCAGATCCAACACGATCCGTACTTGCCAACCGATGTGATGAGTTTTAACGGTGCGGAGGTTCCGAGCCTAAATTTTTTCACAGGTAGCCATTCGGACTACCATCGGCCGAGTGATGATGCTTCGGCTGTTAACTACGAGGATCTCGACCGAGTGGTCAGGTTAGGTACGATCATCGCGCGTAATGTTTCCAATCGAAACACTCCATTGGACTTTGTACGGGTCGAACAGGTAGAGCAGCAGGGCCAACGTGCGAGCTTGCGGGCGTTCACTGGAACGATTCCTGACTATACTGCTGAGGTCGAGGGTCTATTACTAGGTGGTGTTATCGAAGGTGGTCCGGCGGCGAGGGCTGGCCTCCAAGAGGGCGATGTGGTCATTGAGTTTGCAGGTCAATCGATTACCAACATCTATGACTACACTTACGCGTTGGATGCCGTGAAGGTTGATGAGGTCATTACGGTGGTGTTTTTACGCGACGGCGAACGTCACGAGATCACCATGACCCCCACCGCTCGTCGCTAGTAGCTACGCACAGGCGGAGGCTGACCCCTGACGTGCCGAGCTTACCTCCGTCAGGATTGTGGCACCCGAGTGATTTACCTCGCGGAGGAGTTCAATGGCGACAGTCGTTGCAGTCCTTGGCTTGTTTATGATCGTCCTTGGTAGTGTCGTTATGGTAGGTGTAGCAGAACTCTAACGTTTGGCGGTTCACGATGGGTGGTGTGCATTGATGTCTGACTTACTTAACACGCTGGGTATTGCACCAATTAATTCTGGAGGGTTTGGTGGTGACTGGGTCGGATCGGGGCCGGAGGTTGAAGTGGTCACGCCGATCGATGGTTCCCGTATCGCGTCGGTTAAGACCGTAACTGAGGACGAATACGAACAGATCGTTGGTCAGGCGGTGCACGCGTTCAATGCGTGGCGTAACGTGCCGGCTCCTCAGCGCGGTGAGGTGGTGCGTCAGTTGGGCGATCGCTTGCGCGCTGCCAAACGGGATCTCGGTGCGCTTGTAACGCTTGAGATGGGCAAGATTGCGGCTGAAGGTGAGGGCGAGGTGCAGGAGATGATCGACATCTGCGACTTCGCGTGTGGGCTATCACGGCAGCTTTATGGCTTAACGATGCCGTCCGAGCGAGTCGACCATCGGATGTACGAGCAGTGGCACCCATTAGGAGTTGTTGGTGTGGTGTCCGCGTTTAATTTTCCGGTTGCAGTGTGGAGTTGGAACGCGGCGCTCGGTGCAGTGTGTGGCAACAGCACAGTGTGGAAGCCGGCGAGCCGAACCCCGTTAACCGCGATTGCTGTTACCCGGCTCGCCGAAGAGGTCTGCCGTGCTAACAACGTGGACCCGGCCGTCTTTTCACTGACCATTGGCGGTGGCTCGACAATCGGCGAGCGATTAGTTCAAGACCGCCGAGTCGGTCTCATTTCCGTAACCGGTAGTTGCGAGGTTGGGCACCACGTGGCCGGAGTCGTCGGCCAACGCCTTGGTCGTACGATCCTTGAGCTGGGCGGTAACAACGCAATTGTTGTCACAGCCCACGCCAATCTTGATGTGGCCCTACCGGCCATTCTGTTCGGTGCGATTGGGACGGCTGGGCAGCGGTGTACCAGTACACGCCGGATTATCTGTCACCGTTCGGTACGTAGTGAACTAGTAAATCGGTTGAAGCGTGCCTACGCCGGTGTGCGGATCGGCGACCCTCGGCAGCCGGAAACGTTGATGGGACCGTTAGCCACTCTGGATGCTGTCGAGAATCTGATGCAGGCAGTAGCGCGGGTCAAGGCAGAAGGTGGTGAGGTTCTTTGTGGTGGTGATCGGCTGGAGGATGAGGCCCACCCTGGTGGACACTACGTCACACCATGTCTGGCGGCTGCGACAAACGACTTGGCCATCGTGCAGGAAGAAACCTTTGGACCGATCCTTTACATCATCGATTATGGTTCAGCTGATGCGACATTAGCGCAGTCGGTTGATGAGGTCGAGGAAGCGGTGACCCTTCACAACGCCGTGCCTCAGGGACTGTCATCGGCCATTTTTACCGAGCATCTTCGAGAAGCGGAATATTTCGTGTCGGCGTGCGGCAGTGATTGCGGGATCGCTAACGTCAACATCGGCACCAGCGGAGCTGAGATTGGTGGAGCTTTCGGTGGAGAGAAGGAAACGGGTGGCGGGCGAGAGTCAGGAACGGACGCCTGGCGGGCCTACATGCGTCGCCAGACCAACACGATCAACCGAAGCACTGAACTTCCGCTTGCGCAAGGGATCAAGTTTGGCGACTGACATTGGAGACCGGACTACCCGGTTCTTGGTCTATCTGCACTAGGAATGCCAGCAACAGCGGTCTGTAGGAGAACGTTTGCACCGTTAATGCAGTCCTCCCACTCGGTGAATTCGCGCGCTGAGTGACTACAACCGTCGACTGAAGGGACGAAGATCATTCCTGCGGGACAGATCTTCGCCATCACCTGAGCGTCGTGGCCCGCTCCAGAGGCCATTCGTTTGTGGCGGAGGTCAAGTTGCTCAGCGGCGGCAACGAACGCCGCTTGCACCTGCCCGTTCATTTGTACTGGCTGGATGCCGTCAACTTCCTCGATGGTGACATCTAACTCCCGTTCGCGCGCCTCGGTATACACCAGTTGTTGCAGAGCCACGCCTAACTGCTCGAGGTCATGCGGTTTCGGGGCACGGAATTCGAGGGTCAGCTGTGCACGCTGAGGGACGATGTTCATTGCGCCTGGCGAGAATTCGATAGTACCAGTGTTCACCACGCTCTCCGGAAACTCTTTCATCACCAGGCGACGTGAGGAGAGCATGAGTGCTGCGGCACCCTGTCCAGCGTCGCGCCGCTCCTTCATGGAGATCGTGCCGGCGTGATCAGCGCGACCGATATAGGTGACCTTCTGTCGTCTTAGACCAACAATCGATGTGACGACGGCGATATCATCTGCCGATGTGTTCAATCGATTGCCTTGCTCAATGTGCAATTCTAGATAACCGGCAATGGTCGAGTGGGCACGCCTCGCGTTGAGGATTGAGTTCTCGGTCAAACCGGCTTTAGCGAGTGCCTTCTGAAATACCCCTAGGTCGCTCCCGGGGTGACGTAATTCTTGGGGAGTGATCGCTCCCGCCAAAGCCAGACTACCGAGGAACCCAAGATGTGTTCCCTCTTCGTCTGTGAAGTCGATGGCTTCGAGATTGGTCTCAAGAGTAACACCGGCTTCCTTAACGACCTGTAGTATTTCAAGGGCGGCGAGCACACCGAGGGCACCATCGAACCGTCCACCGTATCTCACCGAATCGAGATGCGACCCCAACAGAAGGACGGGCGCGCCAGCTGGACCGCAGGACAAGGCGGCTGAGTGGTTACCCGCACCATCGACATGGGTCGTTAATCCTGCGGCCGTGGCTTCCTTTAAAAACCACTCTCTGGCGCGGAGGTGCTCAGGGCCAAGCGCCGGCCGATGTACTCCCCCGTCGGCGGTTGCACCAATTTCTGCGAGTGCGTCGAATCTCTTACGAAATCGGTCAGCATTGATTCGTAGCGTGCTCTGTCGGTCATTCATAACGTGCTCTCCGCCTTTTCCAGTTTCGTCACTTCAGGACGAGTCGCTCGATTATAATTGGCGCCACCAAGTATCCGATCTTGCTGGCTGAGAGCGCTAGCCCATGGCGTTTTTTTGAAAACGGTCGTAGCACGAATTGAAGTGGTTAGCCTTGTGGCAATTGGAACTCGGCAGAGGTCTTCTTTCCCAACGATTTCCAAGGGCGAAATCGCCTGAGCCTGCAAGGGAGGACACGATGACGACACGCGTTTGCTTCGTTACGACCGTCGTACTGTTCCTCAGTGTGTTTTTCGGAGTTGGACTTTCACAGCAGCGTTTTCCCGATGACGTCATGCAACGGTTCATAGCCCTCTCGACAGGTGCGGAAACGGAAGGGCTGAGGGATCCGTTTGTGGGTATAACGGCAACAGGAGACCCAGTCAGTGGACTTTTCCCGATCCGGTCGACCGGTGTGTCAACCCAGCCGGTACAGGTCGCAGCTGAAGCATTTTTGAAATTGCTCGATGGCCGTCAGCGGGAGAAGACAATATTTCCTGTCAATGATCCCGAATGGCGGAAGTGGATGAACCAGCATTTCTACCTCCGTCAAGGTGTTGGCTTCGATGAGATGTCCAACGAGCAGAGGGCGGCGGCGTTCAATCTCCTCCGTGCTTCGCTGAGTGCCAAAGGATTGAAGCTATCGCAGGACATTATGAAGCTCAACTACACGCTAGGCGAGCTTAATGATGACAACTTCGTCGAGTACAACCAGTTGCTCTATTGGATGACCATAATGGGGCAACCGTCAGCCACCGAGCCCTGGGGCTGGCAGATTGATGGTCATCACCTGATCATTAACTACTTCGTCCTCGGGGATCAGGTGGTGATGACGCCGTTGTTTGTTGGTTCTGAACCAGTCATTGCTGTGGCCGGCAAGTTTCGCGGTACGTCAATCTTGCAAGCAGAGCAACAATCCGGTTTGGCAATGCTCCGCGCGCTCAGTGAAACCCAACAAGCCGAAGCTATTCTCAGCGTGTCCAAGACCGGTAATAACAATCTTGGTGAGGCGTTCAAGGACAATATTGTTCTCGATTATGCTGGGGTCCCCGTTTTATCGTTTTCGGCTGCTCAGAAGCAGCAACTACTTAATTTAATTGAATTGTTTGTTACTAATATGCGCGAGGGGCACGCAGCGGTGCGGATGAGTGAGGTTGAGAATCATCTTGACGAGGCTTATTTCGCTTGGATCGGCGGTATGGCAGACAACTCGGTTTTTTATTACCGGATCCACGGTCCGGTGATCCTGATTGAGTTCGACCACCAACGACCTGCGGGGCTTCGCCACATTATGTCCAATGAGCCCAACCAGCAGCACATTCACGCGCTGGTGAGAACGCCGAACGGCAATGACTATGGTAAGGATTTACTGCGGCAGCATTACGAGACCCACGCCCACAACACGCAACGCTGATTACCTCTGTCGAAAGCACGATGCTCTGTTCTAAGGTCTGGCAGGTTCTTCTGAGTATCGCCTTGGTAGCTGCCACCGCTATTTCAGCTCAAGATTTTCGAGATTCCATTACGTTCGAGCAACGATTAGGTGGTTCCGGCCTGGATGTTGCTAATGCGGTCATTGAGTTGGAAGACGGGAGCTATGCCGTTGCGGGATACACCAGTGCTGGTGTCGAGAACGGAATCGATGTCTACGTGGCAAAACTCGATTCCATGGGGTTAGTCCTCTGGGCGAACGCCTATGGGCAATCGGGAAACGATTACGGTTGGGACCTCATGGAGAATGACTTCGGCGAGATCGTCGTTGTTGGGTATACGACCTCGACCACGACTGGCGATGAAGATGTCCTCTTGCTTGCCATTGATCCCAGCGGGCACCTCCGGTGGCGACGGCGGTTTGGAGGCGATCGGAACGAACGGGCTTGGAGTCTCGAACGGGTTCCCGACGGGGGCATGGTTATCGCCGGGCAGACGCAAAGTGTCGGGAAGCCGGACTGGGATGTTTACATGCTACGTCTGGGTCCGGGCGGCAACCAAATGTGGGCTCAGGTCTTTGGCGCTGATGGCGTCGATCGCGCGTTCGACGTCGCTGTGGCTGATGATGGAGGGTTCGTCTTCGTCGGGACGACGACATCCGAGCTTGAATCCCCTCGTGATCTCTACTTCATCCGAGTAGATTCCCTAGGGAAGCCGGTGTGGCAGCGTGCATACGGTGGTGATTCGGATGACGTTGCTCGAAGCATCGTGTCTGTTGGTGACGGTGGCTTTGTAGTTACGGGTTATGGCAGTTCATTTGGAACAGGCGGAAACGACGCATATCTTATCTATCTCGCAGACGATGGAGTCATTGAGTGGCGGACTGAGGTTGGTCACCCTGGTGATGACCGCGCAATGATGACCGTCCAGCGTGACGGTGGTGGCTTTCTCACGATTGGGTCCACGGATGTGGATGGCGATTGGAACCTCTTACTAATTGAGACCGACGCGACCGGGGGCCGGCTATCTGACCGCACCCTGAACGCCCCTGGAGAGGATCGAGGTATTGGCGTTCTGCGGGCATCGGATGGTGGGTATCTACTGGTTGGCGCCTTCGGGGCAAGTAGCGGAGCTTCCGATTTTGGCATCCTAAAATTACGACCTTAATGGACTATGCAACGAGCAGCGCGGTTAGCCAGTATCCAACATTCTTGGATAAACGATCGGAATGAATATGCAAATCATAAGAGGNNGGTGTGTTNTAGTCGTNGCGCTGCTGGTGTGGGCAACGTTCNGCGTNCTTCNCGCAGGNAGTGATGNTCNGCAGTTCGATCCAGTTGCGACTTTCTCAATTCTCGGCTTCGATCCCNAAACNGGCGAAATTGGCGGAGCGGTCCAGTCACGGGTTTTCTCAGTGGGGAATGGTGTTTTNTGGGCGGANGCGGATGTGGGGGTCGTGGCAACGCAAGCGATCGTAGATGTGCGCTATGGACCGCGCGGNCTCGCGTTACTCCGGGCAGGNTTGTCGNCTGCAGCGACNGTTAAAGCACTATGGGAAGACGANCCTGACCCGGATCCCGAGCGGTGGACAAAGCAAGGTCGCCAATTTGCAGTCATGGATGCCACAGGAAACTACGCAGCGTTTACCGGACCGAAAGCTAGTGCGTGGGCTGGACACCTCGGCGGTGAGTACNCGACCGCGCAGGGCAATATTCTTGCGAGTGAGATGGTGGTTGCAAACATGGTTGAGGCATTTGAACAGACTGCTGGCCATCTGTCGTACCGTCTCATGGAAGCTCTCGATGCTGGACAGGCAGCCGGAGGCGATACTCGGGGTATGCAGTCGGCTGCGATGATTATCGTTAAGAAGGATGCCGGTGTTTGGCTGAATAATGATGTCGTCCTACGACTGCAAGTGGACGACAGTTCAGACCCGCTCAAGGAACTACGTCGGCTCGTTGATATTGCTGACAAGCAGCGGGAACGGATTCAATTGAGACGGTAAGGCGAAACTCTAGTTGTCAACCAACGAAAGAGGTCCGTGCGAGTACCGTGCCCTTTACCCGAGTGAGTTTCACCTGTACTCGGTGCTCACCAGGCGAGATCGGGGGNCGTTCCACTAACAGCACGTAATGNCCTGNGAGGGCGCCTTCTAGTCGTTTGAGTGGACGCGCTGTAAAGACATTGGTTCGCGCGAAAAACCCACCGGTTTCATCAGACACGTTCTGTAAACCTACCTCGAGCGCGTGAAAATCGGCGTCGGTGATGTCCAGTGAGAAGACCGAGGCGCGGGCTGCTTGGAGCATCTTACTCGTATCGTCGTAACGGTTCACCATCANCACGCCATGGCGAGTCAAGAAGCCAAAACCGTGCCCAACGAGGACGATNGCCTTTGAACCCGGTAATGGTTCTAGCGCCTCGCCGAGGAGGTAGAGCGATTTTTCGACGCTGTAAGTGCGCTGCGNGCGNGCGAGGTCCAAGTGCGCTAGTAGTGATGGGGAAGTGCCCTGCTGCACTGGTCCGGGACTGTGGAATAGGACGCCATCCTTCAGTACGGCACGAATGTCATCAAAGTTATTGGTGAAGTCGCTCCACACTTTGAGATGGGTATCAAATGAGAGAACCGCGATCCGATCATTGGCCGTGAACGTGTCGAGAAACTTCCGCAGTTCGACAAGTAACCGGACCAGTCCACGGATACGTCCCTGTTCCATATCTTTTTGAATAAAGAAGACGATCAAGCGTCCCTGTGGCAGCGGGGCGAGATCATTTACCGCTGAGCGTTTAAGGGCGTCTTCCGGAGTGCCGATGTGACCCGAAACCCAAGATACCGACTCGATGGGTGCAAGTTTTCCACCGATTTTGACCTCAAAGTCGTCACTGCCAAGATCGAGAACTGGTGTGCCTGCATCGTTAATCACCCGTGCGTCGATCAGAATACGCGTCACCTGGACCTGCTCGGTAAAGCGCGGTAGTTGTTGTGCCTGGAGCAGCGGAGTGAGCCAAAGGACGGCGTACGTTCCGAACACCAATCGCCATATGTTGCCTCGACGAAAGCTCATCATGTTGTCCTGATACAAAGCCTGCTTCACAAATTGTTGTTACGGCTGTCCTTGTTCCTCCGTGTAGGGTATCGGGTCTGATTTCAAAAANCGGATCAGAGCGGGATGAAACTGTTCGGGTGCCTCTAGGTGTGGAATGTGTCCAACATTGTCAATTAGTATCAACTCAGCATTCGGAATTGTGTCGGCAACATTTTTCGCCAAGGCGGGAAAGTTCGGTCCATCTTCGGTTCCCCCGATGACCAGCGTCTTAGCTCTAATGTGNGGCCAATCATAGACGACCGGNTCAGCGTAGAACACCCGTGAGATTCTACTGCGCACCATCGCGAACTGCGGCCAGTCNCCACTTTGCGTCCAGCCGTATTGCAAACGAATGAAATATTCATATTCTGNNCTCCAGGTGACGAAGTACCTCTCGATTCCACGTCGGATCGAATCNTAGTTTCGATTCAAGGTGCCCTGGTACTGCTCTTCGGGATCACGCCATGGACGATCCAGACGCTGGTCGGTCAGCCCGACCTGGTTGACCATCACCGCATGAGTTGTCATTTCAGGATACGAAAACGCGAAGCGCGACGTTACCATTCCGCCCATCGAGTGGCCCACAATGGCAGCTCCGGGGATGCCCTTCTCCTCAAGCAGCATCTTGATGTGGAGGGCCATGTCGTGCAGCGTGTAAGGGACGAGCGGTTTTGACGAGCGCCCGTAACCAATCCGGTCAGTTGCTAGGATGCGAAACCCCTCGTGTCGCAACACCTCAATGGTGCCCTTCCAATATTCTGCAAAGAAGTTTCCACCGTGGAGGAGCACAACGGTCTGTCCATTCGCTGCGGTGGCTGGTGAGACGTCCATGTAGGCCATCCGAACGTCTTGGCCGTACATCCTAAACGACAGATACGACACCGGATGCGGATACGCTACGTCCTCCATAGACGGGCTCATCGGGCCCCAACTTGCGGGTTGGGCTTCTATCGAGCCAGGTACCGCTAAAAGTGCCACAAAGGTCATCGAAATCCAGACGCGGTGTAGACGAAACCCAAAACTATTCATACATCCCTCCTAGCAGCGGTCATCATATGCCAGGATCGGGCATAGTTAGGAAGTCTTNCGATAGCGGGGTTATTCTGAGTAGCGGTTTACGTTCGACAGGCCACAGGTCTGCGGCTAAGGATGGTTNCGGATTTCGATCAGCGTCATTTCACGTGTTGTCCTGGAGGTCACGATGTTGCCACGATGGTTCCCGCTCCCGTCGCTCGCTGGTGTTGCTGCGGTGCTTCTCCTGACCGCGAGTTGTTCATCGGAAGGTCCTCGTCCAGATGCTTTAGGGTCTCGCGCTGAAGTNCCCAGTAGTACTAGTTACGAGGATCTCCTCACACTCTTTGAGGATTGGCGGGCCTTTGCGGTTCCTGCGGCCCCNGACTACTCGGCTGATGCCATGACCGCCCAGTTTGCGGAACTTGCGAGGTATCAGCAGCGCCTTGAGGCCATCGATTNAAGCGGTTGGCCGGTCGCGCAACAGGNCGACCATNTTCTCGTGAAAGCCGAAATGAATGGGCTCGACTTTGACCACCGCATTCGTCGACCTTGGGCTAGCATGCCGGCGTTCTACGCGACAGTCTTCGCAGCACAGAGTGATACACCCGCACGCGAGGGCCCGGGTGCCGATGGTTGGATGATCAATCTCTGGACTTATGACTACCCGTTGGCCGACGGCGACGCGGAACGCCTCGCGACTCAGTTACAGACGGTTCCACCGCTGCTTCAGCAGGCTCAATCGAATTTGGTCGAGGATGCTCGAGACCTGTGGGTTGGTGGAATCAGGGACATGCGGTTACAAGCCTCGACTCTTGAAGCACTCGCTGAACGCGTTTCCGGCACGAGCGCGGGGTTAGATGCAGCCATTCGCGAAGCGCACGACGCCACTGTTCAGTTTACGGCTTGGCTCGAGGNCGAGTTGCCCACCAAGAGTGGGCCATCGGGNGTTGGGAAAGATAACCTCAACTGGTATCTCCAGAATGTGCATCTCGTGAACTACACCTGGGACGACGAAGTAGCGCTCATGCGGCATGAACTGGCGCGGTCACATGCGACGCTGCGCTTGATAGAACACCGGAACCGCGACCTGCCGCCACTGCCTGTTGTGGCCTCTGCTGAGGAATACGANCGNCGGTTCAANGCCTCNGTTGATGAGTTCGTGGCGTTTCTTGACGATGAAGAGATTATTTCCGTGCGTGACTACATGGCCCCAGCGCTCCGGGCCAAGATAGGGAGTTTTTCCCCAGCGCCAGCCGTTGGGCCACGCGGATTTTTTAGCGAAGTGTCCTATCGGGACCCAGTGGCCATGCGGACCCACAGTTTTCACTGGACCGAGATCGCTCGGATCGAAAATGAACCGCATTCAAATCCAATCCGTCGTGGTCCGGCTCTGTCTAATATCTGGGGCCAGCGGTCAGAGGGACTCGCAACCGGCATGGAGGAGTGGATGATGCATGCTGGCCTATTTGCGGACCGACCTCGTGGCAAGGAGATCATACAAATCATGCTCGCACAAAGAGCGGCGCGGGCACTCGGTGGNCTNATGATGCATGGCGAAGGCTATACGNTCGAAGAGGCCTCGGAGTTTGCGGCCAAGTGGACACCACGNGGATGGATGCCGGCCGATAGTGACACTGTTCTCACGGAACAGCATNTCTACCTCCAGCAGCCTGGATACGGGACCAGCTACCTCATAGGGAAAATCGAGATTGAAAAGCTCATGGCGGAACGTGCGCTGGAGTTAGGCGACGGGTTCACCGTCAAGGGTTTCATGGACGAGTTAAGCACTGCTGGTGTCATACCAGTCTCGCTTGTTTGGTGGGAGCTAACCGGTGACGATAGCCAAATCCCACGGCTCGTGCCGCTGGAGCGTTTCCTGAACGAATGATGTGGGTTGACCGACGATGGAGGTTGAAAATGGCAGTGTCCAGAAGACGTTTCTTGGGAACAGTCGCGGGTGGGTCTCTGGTGTTAACGTCGGTGAACCGCGTTACAGGGACCACGCAATCATCGCGTGACGTGTTTACACATGGTGTGGCGAGCGGCGATCCACTGGAAGACCGAGTCGTATTGTGGACGCGCGTATCGGGCGGTCACGGTGATGTTGAAGTGCACTGGTGGGTCGCGACCGACCCGGAGATGCGGACGGTTATTGGGCGCGGGTCGATTGTGACCAATGCTGCCCGCGACTTTACGGTGAAGGTCGATGCGTCCGGCCTGCGCCCAGGCACGACCTACTACTACCAGTTCTCAGGGCTTGACGTTCCATCACCAATCGGGCGCACCAAGACTCTTCCTGTGGGCGACGTCGACCGTGTCCGCCTGGCGGCTGTGTCGTGCTCAAACCTACCGTTCGGGTATTTCAACGTATACCGATGTATTGCCCAACGTCCGGACCTCGATGCGGTGCTGCATCTTGGTGACTACCTCTATGAATATCGGNACGGTCGGTATGGTGATGGTTCGGGACTCGACCGAGCACCTCTACCAGACAAGGAAATGGTTACGCTTGAGGACTACCGGATCCGTCATGCGCAGTACAAAGCCGACACTGATTCCCAAGCGATGTTGCAACAACACCCACTCATTGCTGTTTGGGACGATCACGAAAGCACCAATAACTCGTGGATGGAGGGTGCTGAGAATCACGACCCCGACGAAGGGGAGGGCGACTGGCCAACGCGCCGCGCCGCGTCGGTGAAGGCCTACTACGAATGGATGCCGATTCGCGAGAACCGGTCGGCGCGGCAACTCCAAATCTATCGCAGCTTTCGGTATGGAAACCTCGTCGATCTCGTCATGCTTGACACTCGGCTCACCGGACGGGATGAACAGGTCGACCCGGGGGACAACGCTGCTGTGAACGCTCCCGAACGCTCACTGCTCGGCGGCTCGCAGGAGGCTTGGTTGTTCGGGGAGCTCAAGGAATCGATTGATGATGACACGCGGTGGCGGGTGCTCGGCCAGCAGGTCTTTTTTAGTGCGCAAGCTCCGAGTGATGCGATCAGAAACTCCGATGTCTGGGATGGCTATCAAGCGAATCGGAGTAGAATTTTTGACTTTCTCGAGACGCACGCGGTTAATAACGTCGTCGTACTCACAGGTGACATTCACAGCTCTTGGGCGCTTGACGTTCCGCGCGACCCATGGACCGGCTACGATTCGGCAAGTGGTCGAGGTTCTCTGGCAGTAGAGTATGTAACACCGGCCGTGACCTCGCCGAGTCAGTTCACCGATCGTCCGGATGAGGCTGACGCGGCGCGCGCGGAGCGGATGGCGTCGAGTCCTCACCTTAAGTTCGTCGATCAGGTTCACCGAGGGTATTTCATTCTAGATATCACAGCTGAACGGGCACAGGCTGACTGGTTCTTTGTCGATACGATCTCCCAGCGGTCAACCCGTGAGCGCTTCGGTGCTGGGTATTACACGCGTGATGGCGAGAACCATTTGACTGAAGCCGATGGACCTGTGGCAATGCGGCAAGCTCCAGCCAGACTCGCTCCGCAGGCGAATCGCGGCGTAGGTGCTAAGGAGAGGCAGCCACTGCAATCGTGAGTACATGAGCAAGCCTCGAGTTCTCGTTGTTGGTGGTGGCGTCATCGGGGTCTGCTGCGCTTACTATCTATCGAAACAGAACGTCGACGTCATCGTTCTTGAGCGCGACGCCATTGGGAAGGGCGCTTCTTACGGGAGCGCTGGTGTCATCGCCGCTGGGCATCCGCCGATGAACAAGCCGGACCGGGTGAGGCAGGCATTGAAGAGGGTCCTTGACTCAACGACGCCGCTCTACATCGCGCCCCGATTCGACCCCGCGCTCGCCGCGTGGCTCTGGCGATTCAGTGCTAACTGCACCGAACGGAAACTCACGGCAAACATGAACGTACTGGGGCCATTAGGTCATGCGACGCTTCAACTCTTTGCGCAATTGATTGCGGAAGAGGAGATCGCTTGCGACTATCAGGCGTCCGGTTACTATGAGGTCTGTCGGACTGAGCAGGGTACAACGCACGCCAGTCGAGACGTTGCGCTGATGCGCGCTCACGGGTTCGATGCCGAGGTACTCACCGGCGAAGAAATCGGAGCTCGGATGACGTCTCTCAAGAGCGACGTTATGGGTGGAGCTTACTTTCCGGATTCCGCGACTTGTGATCCCTATCGCTTTGTGGTCGAGATGGCGGAGCGTGTACGGCGCGCCGGTGGGCGCACCGAGACTGGACGTGTCGTGACTAAGGTCGAAGGCGGTGCTCATCCTGCGGTGCGCTTGGCAACTGGCGAGCGATTCGAAGCCGACGCTGTTGTACTCGCAACAGGCGCGTACAGTTTGCAGCTCGCACGGGAACTCGGTTGTCGGTTGCCGATTCAGCCAGGGAAGGGCTATCACCGCGACCTTGAGTTCGGAGAAGGTAGCAGGCCGCCGCTTGAGGCTGCTTGTGTCTTGGGCGAGACGTCCGTGTTTTGTACGCCGATGTCAGGCCGGCTTCGATTGGCGGGGACACTGGAATTTTCTGGATTGAACCACCGGATGCATCCATCGCGCTTGGCGCAACTCACGGCCTCTGCTGAGCAGTATCTTGGCGATATCGGTCCGGCCCGCGTGACCTCAGAATGGTGCGGGCTGAGACCCTGTACTCCTGATGGTTTGCCGGTGGTAGGGCGGCTACCAGGACAGACTAAGGTGTTTGCCGCGACGGGCCACGCGATGACGGGGCTGACGCTGGGGCCGATTACTGGCTCTCTGGTGGCAGACCTCGTCACTGGCGCAACACCACCCTCCACCGAGGTCACGGCCTTGGCACCGGCACGCTTTTGAGCACGCGCATGGGCCGACTCCCTATTGTTGCTGTCATCGGATCGGGCGTTGATGAACACGATGACCTTGCCCAGCCACTCGGCCAATGGCTCGCCGGGCAAGACGTACACCTGCTTACTGGCGGTGGAAGTGGCGTGATGGAAGCTGTTAGTCGTTCGTTTCACTCGGTGCCTGACCGGCGTGGCCTCGTGATTGGTGTGTTACCTGGCGAGGCAGGTCGATCACCTGAAGGTTATCCCAATCCATGGGTGGAGATTCCGATCGCGACGCACCTCCCTTTCTCTGGTGAGCAGGGTACAGAAGTACGCTCGCGGAATCACATCAACGTGCTCAGTGCCGACGCGATAATCGTGCTACCGGGAGGTGCCGGTACGGCGAGCGAAGTAGACCTTGCCATCAAGTACCGGAAACCACTTGCCGCATTCGCAATCGAACCAGGTGACCTTTCTAAGCTGCCGCCTGACGTATCGGTGTATCAGACGATCGACGAGATCAAGGCGTTCGTGACCGCGTCACTCAAGACAAGGGCGAAGCTCTAATTCTGGAGTACACGGCTCTCCGTCAACTCGATATCAACGCAATGTAGCGCGTTGCTGTATTGCCGCGGACTAAGTGGAGCGACTGTCTTAGCGCTCGTTGGTCCACCACCAAACTGAGCAAGCTGGGTCAGGGACCAGATATGCCATTCCCGTGTCACCGATCGGCGCGCCCGGTGGTTCTTGGGGCACCGATGGCTGGCGAAATGCTTCGGCCGGTCTCTCGAGAAACCGCGTGATGTCTCGGGCTAAAAGCGTGTTATGCGCTTGGTCATCAAGACCACTGGTTCCGGCTTCTCGTTCAAGCCGACCCGCGAGTTGCTTGAGTTCCAGTGACGCTACAGCACGCACCTGCGGCATNGTGGCTGAGCCGGCTAGTCGGGNGATGCGGTCGACCACCACTCGTTCNACCGCACGTCCAATCTCCGCTTCATAACTGCTTTCGGGAGTGTGGTCAAAGCTAGCGGCAANGAGTGNATCGAGCACTTCGTNGAGACTTGGCAGTGNTGAATTCACTGCATGNTGNGTGACCATGCGCGCAGCACGGTCGCTACGCAGGATCATNCCCACGGTGTGGTCGGCCGCNACGACCGCTGGCGAGATNGGNTCAAACATCAANCCNGTATAGCGCGGGAAGAGCTCNCGGTGACGNCCGAAGCCGGCCGGCCGCGGCGGNANTCTGTCGAGAACATCATTAGGCACNGCTAGTTCCCTTGGGCTGATTGTNCTCATGAGTGCGTCAAGCGCNGCACGTTGCTCAGCGGCTGACACGGCNTCGACCGGCTCTCGACCGTCGCCNCGCATNGCATAGATGTAGTGCATNCCGCCAATTGCNGANGCNGCNGCGTCGATCTGGAAACGGTGGTGGAGATAGAGCGGCACAAATGCCTCNTCCATTGTCGCNAGNGGCATGTCNCGGCGGATTGCNGCTTCNCCAAAGTCGTCCAACGCCGCNCGNCGNACNNTGAGCATNCGCTCGAGNTCAACGGCCGGGTCGACGCCATTTGCCCATTGATGGACTCGNGGGTTAGNGTCCAGGTCCTGATTGGTCAAGTAGAGAAGGTCGCGCTCCCACGCCTGGTCCAAGATCTGNTCGAGTACCGTCGGCTCGTCTGTGCCCTGCGGAAAGTCNTGNTAGCCATANCTGATTGCCACTTTGTCCCACTCGCCGATGCCNACATCGTAGGCATCGGACAGGTCAAGGTCGCCGTCATCGTCAATTGTGATCAATGGGTGCGGATAATCGAGCACAGANATCCGNCCCATANTNCTCGCATAGNAGTTGTGTCCNAGCCCNAGTGTGTGNCCGACCTCGTGCGCCGAGAGTTGTCGGATACGCGCCAGNGCCATCTCGGACAGCNCCGANGGCATCTCATCACCGCCCTCGTAAGGCGANAGNAGCCCNTCGGCGATCAGAAANTCCTGCCGTACTCGGAGNGAGCCNAGGGTNACAACNCCCTTCATGATCTCNCCGGTTCTAGGGTCNGTGATCGAGCCGCCNCTGCTCCAACCGCGCGTCGANCGATGTACCCAATTAATCATGTTGTAGCGAATGTCAAAATTGTCTGCTCCCTCGGGCAGTAACTCAACGCGAAACGCATCGCGGAAGCCNGCNGCTTCGAATGCCTGATTCCACCAGCGTGCCCCCTCCAGCAGNGCNGACNGGATTGGTTCGGGCGTGCCACGGTCGAGGTAGTACACAATCGGNTCGACGGCCTCACTNACCGAGGCCGAAGGGTCNCGCTTTTGGAGNCGATGCCGGCGGATGAGCCGCTTGGTCATTGAGTCACCGAGCGGTGTTGAGTAATCCTGCCACGCCACGCTCCCGAACCCCGACCGTGGGTCGTAGGCACGNGNCTCATANCCGGGATCNGGNAGCTGNACCAGTGAGTGGTGCTGTCGCAAGGTCACGGCATCNGCCGCTGGTGTCACNTCGGCGACGCCNTGGCGCCGTTCGTNTCNGGCACCAAACCCGCGGCGAGGTTGCNGTTCACTNGTNAAGGTGACNGTGACATCGATTTCNGTGTTCTNTGGGAAACCCTTNGTNCGAGGTAGGTAGACGGCNCTCCGCGACTGGTCCACCCGATATTGGCCGTCTTGTCGTANCCTGGGNATCACACCNTGGGTGTCACGCAGTAAGAANTCGGTTGTGTTCACCAGNACCCGAGCGGCAGTTTCGGCAGCGACCGTGAATCCCCAGAGAATTGATTTGGCGAACGCGTCTTCGACNGCGCGTNGNTCATCAGGGTTNTCACTCTCGGCGCGGAACTGGTAGTTCCGCTGCACCATAAAGACCTTTGGGCCAACTCGCTCGAAGACGACTAACCGAGACCGCGTCTGCCCGCGGTCAAGGCCGATGTCATTCGACCCCAGCCCGGCGGAGAGGCCTGACAAATAGAGTTCCTCGGTATCGAAACGAGAAATCTCCAACCACAACACCCCNGTGCTTTCGTCCCAATACATCGGGAAATGGCCNTCAATTNCTTGCATGCCAGCTGTTTTTTCTTCGATTGTTGGNAAACCTTGCGCCACCGNAACAATAGGTNNGAGTAGAAACGCCGTGAACACGATGGCGTCGAGGATGAAACCGAAGGTTTGTCTAAGCACGGACCCCTCCANGGTTGANGAGTGAAGAAANTTTACCTGNCTACTGNCCAGCTTCAGTCATTTGANCANGTNCNGTCCCATATTTTTCGAACCAATGACGAAGGTACAGCTGGGTGCGCATAAAGTTTGATGGNCGNGAACCGGTNCCGTGTGANTGGTTCTTGTAACGCAAGAGCGCTGTTGGCACCCTCCGGAANTTCAGCGCTCGATAAAATTGTTCTGCCTGNGCAATCGGTGTTCTCAGATCTTCTTCACCNGTAATTAGCATCGTCGGAGTGTTGACATTNCCAACGTGAAAGATCGAAGAGTGCTTGATCCACAGGGTCGGGTCCTCCCAAGGNAGTTGNGGAAAACGATAGTAGGGGAGGATGTCNGTGGTGCCNGTTGTNCTCAACCAGTCGACGATCGTGCAATTTGAGGATGCCGCCGCGAATCGATCGGTTTTCGTAACGATCCATGCCGTGAGGATGCCGCCACCGCTGCAGCCAGTCACAAACAAATTCTGCCGATCNATGAAACCCTTCGCGATCATGGTNTCNACGCCAGCCATCAGGTCGTCATAATCCGGACCCGGATATGCGTCTGCGATCATATTGCCGAACNCACTGCCGTATCCGGTGCTGCCACGCGGATTTGTGAAGAGCACGATGTAGTTNTTNGCCACGTGTTCTTGCCAGCCGAAATTAAACCGGGCGCCGTACATGCTGTGCGGACCNCCGTGGATGTGTAACTGGAGAGGATACGTCTGGGACTCATCGAAGTCCGGTGGTGTCATGTACCAACCTTGGACCCGCACGCCATCGGGTGCGTTATACCAAATCTCCTTTACTTGACCGAGGGTNATGCGGTTCAGNATGTCGTCGTTGACATGTGTCAGTTGATCCATNNCTGNCGAAGAGCNGATATCGAANGCGACTACGTCGGTGGGNTTATAGAAGTCAGTTAAGGTGCCAACGGCCTGTCCTTCACTATTAATGTCCGTTACAGTCAGTGTGTGTATGCCCTCCGTNACTGANGAAACACGGCCTGCAGTNGNACCTTCAACCGNCAGNGCNTAAAGATTCTGNGTGCCCTCATTCTGTGCCGTGAAGTACACCGTTAAACTGTCCGNACTCCAGGTTAACCCGCGTGGNGAGCGATCCCAGTCGCCGGAAACTAGGCGCGAGTTTGAACCGTCGATATTCATGACGTAGAGCTTACTGTCGATCCATGAGTCNCGCGTCCAGTCNTANCCGGTGTANGCGATTCTTGTGCCATCTGGTGATACCTTNGGCTGTTGGTCGGGGCCGTNACGGTGNGTAAGTTGNGTGACANCTCCGCTGGCAATGTCNATCGCGTAGATCTCAGACTCNCGGAAGTGNTGCTCNGCGTCCTCAAGCCGCAATCCACTGAAGACGAGNNTGGTGCCATCAGGNACCCACTCAACGTTGGTGTGATTGTAGTTACCGGTGGTGATCTGNTTCGCTGTNCCTCCTTCAGNCGGNACAACGAAGAGGTGTTGCCACCCTTCNTCGATATAGCCGACGCGATCCTGTCGNTACCGAAGNCGTTCNACGATTTTTGGTGATTCAGTCCATTTTGCGCCNTCTGGTCCNCTCGGNAGATCAATCGGCCAGCGGTTCTTTTGATCAACCATCATGCTAAAGGCGATNCGGGAACCTTCGGGNGACCAGGTGATGTTTGCCGGNGCGTTTTCNACTCGCGTGATTTGAGTCACGGCCCCNTCATCNTCCATCCAGCGCACAAAGATTTGTCGCCCTTCGGGTTCTCCTGAGCTNATAAACGCGATCCGGTCACCTCNCGGCGACCATTTCGGACTAGAACCGTCGACCANGAAGCGNTTGCGGCTTCCGTCACGGTTGACTATCCAGAGAGACGATTTGCGCAGGTCGTTTATCTTGTCGAACCACTGCCGTGTGTAGACNACTTGGCTNCCGTCAGGTGANANCTGAGGNTNAGCNACCGATTCCAACTCGAGATAGGTTGCCAGTTCTAACTTNCGAATCTCTGGNTGTGCCCCGCTGGTGGTNGGCCAGATGACGACGAACGTTANTNCCCACNGAATCAGCCTTNTNGCCATGAATNCCCTCCTCGNAGTCTCCTTTTTATCACCTCTAGCTCCATACGTGCGGTATAACCACTTTCTGGCNGGGTGATGCCATCCCNGCCACCGTTAACCTCCTGACTGGGGAGTGCCATGCTGCTTGGGAAACNACTCGGCTGTTTTCTGCTGTCGTCNNTGGTCTTATCGCTACCNGCNTGGCCTCTTAGCGCCCAGCAATTTGACNTTCTCATTCNGAACGGCCGCGTTCTCGACGGGTCGGGCAGCCCAGAGTTCCGGGCTGATGTCGGTATTCGTGGGCAGACTGTCGTTGCTGTTGGGGGACTGTCGGGCGCGTCGGCCGATCGCGTGATCGATGCTACTGGGCAACTGATCGTGCCAGGTTTCATCGACATGCATTCGCATGCCGACAGGGTGCTCGTGTCCAACAATCGGCGGGGCCGTCAGGCGCGAAATCTTGTCCTCCAAGGGGTCACTACTGTGGTCGTTGGGCCAGACGGGCGAAATCCAATTTGGCCCGTCGCTGACGAGATTGCCGCCTATCGCAGTGGAGGAACCGCGGTGAACGTAGTACCGATGGTGGGACACGGCACGGTCCGCGGGGAAGTGATGGGAGATGACTACGAGCGACCCGCGACCGCCGAGGAAATTGCACAGATGCAGATGCTTGTTCGTGAGGGGATGGAGGCGGGAGCATGGGGACTTGGGGCTGGGCCGGAGTATCGCCCAGGGCGGTTTAGTACCACCGATGAGTTAATCGCCTTGGCGAAGGTCGTGGCCGACTACAACGGATTTTACTACGCGCATCAGCGCAGTCAGTCGCCGCTGCCGCGCTGGCAGACCCCAAGTATCGCCGAGGGCTGGCGGTTGACTGGGACCGACGGAATGAAGGAGACCATTGCGATTGGGCGTGAGTCGGGCATCCGAGTTGTTGGAAGTCATATCAAAGCGAAGGGGCCATCGACATGGGGCCACTCGTCGGTGGACGTTCTGCTTATAGAGCGAGCTCGAGCGGAAGGCGTGCAGGTTTATCTGGATCAGTATCCATACGAGACCTTTGGTGGTGGCGCGGTCGGCGTGATTCCGCCGTGGGGGTTTGCGCCACCCGGCACGGATCGAACCGGCGGTAACGACGCACCACTTTGGCGTCGAGCGGGATTACTGGACAAGAATAATCTCCGAGAAAATCTTGACCATGAGGAATACGGCCCACTGCTCATTACCGACATTGAGTTTATGCTCGACCTCCAGGGTGGGGCCGACCGACACATTATCGTGCACGCACCTCGTGACCCAAACCTTGTGGGTAAGACATTGACAGAAGTGGCCGATGGGAACGGTCGAACCCCGGTGGAACAACTCGTCGATTTTGCCATGACTGGTGATGACTCGCTTCGGTCAGGCGTTCTATTCCGACCCGTAGCCGGTCACCAGTTTGATGTTGAGAACTACATGAGGCAAGAGTACACCGCGACCGGAACAGACGGCGGCGTGACTCTGAGTCCGCAGCCAGGACAGCATCCTCGCTATTTCGGCACCTATGCTCGAAAGCTTGCCCATTATGTGAAGGAGCGCGGCGCAATTTCATTGCCGTTCGCTATCCGTTCGTCGACTGGGCTGCCGGCTCAGATTATTGGTTTGCCTGACCGCGGCTACGTGCGCGCCGGTCAGAAAGCTGACTTAATTGTGCTGGACTTCGACCGACTTGAAGACCGCGCAACGATTCTTAACCCGGCGCGGTCTCCTGTCGGGTTTGGTTACGTGATGGTGAACGGCACATTGACTGTTGATGACGGTCAGCCGACTGGTGCACTGCCTGGTGCAGTCATAGACCGTAACGAGGTCTGGCCTTGAGTTGTGTTCTCAGGACCAGAGCCCTCAACGCCAACTCGTGACGTCAGCGCCGACAGGTGCCGTTTCGAGAATGTGCTCTAGCATCCGTGGGAGCACTCTCTGATAGGACGTCTGCCCAGGAAACTCTGGCATGCCAGAGTAGCAGTGCGGCTGCCGGACGCCCCAATCGAATGAGCCTTCGTAGTAGGGGTCAGTCGTCTGTTCGAGGAATGCTTCCATGAGTCGTGTCGCTTCTTCGAGGAAATAGGTATCCGTGTCGCCCATATAAAAATGTAACTTTCCGACCAACTTCGGCCCGAGAGTTTCCCAGTCGCGCTCGAGAATGTGTCGGAGGTCGTAATTGTCACGCCAGTACTCGACGATGCTCTTATCAATTTCTCCTGTTCGCTTGTCATAGAGCAGCTTTGGATACCCGTCATCACCCACAGGACCATAGACGCTCATNAAGATGTCCATCTGGTCGCCGGAGCGACCGCGGGAACCGAGGACNGATTCGAGGTGNCTCGCNTCGCGCTGGCTGAACCGTACTTGGTCGTCGGTTCCGCGCTGCCANGGGCGGACNGCGCTTGTTTTCCANGTTGAGTTGGGATGAAAAGCATTGTCGTCTTCNTAAATATTGACTAGCTGGAAGTATCGAAAATCGACTGGGTCTGGGCAGAACGTCCACACCCCATTAAACATGTCGGGATAGAACACCTGCCAGGCTAGTGACTCCCATCCCCCGGTGGAACCGCCTGAGAGCGTACGCGCCCACGGTTCACCGATCGCTCGGAACTGCTCCTCGACCCGCGGCATCAACTCCTGTGTGAGGGCGTCTCCATAGGGCCCGTTATTCGCGGAGTTAACGGCATATGAGTCGTCATAGAACGGTGTGGGATGCTGCATGAGAACGATCAAGAAACGCGGGAGCTTACCCGAGACCCAGTCTTGAAAGAAGGAGTGGCGCCCTTCAGCACGTTCACGCGCCGCACCGGTCACTTCCTGACTGGGCGGTTCTTCTTGGAACCCGGTGAAGGTACGCGGAAAGTGGCCGTGCCAATACACAACGGGGTAACGTGCTTGTGGGTTTTCGTCAAAGCCCTCCGGCAGTACGACGACTGCACCGAGATCGATATCGTGGCCCCACCAGTTACTCAAAATGTCGCTCTTGAATTTGATGTGTTTGACGTACTTCGTATCCTCGACCGGCTCAAGTGGTGGAATGGTTTCAGTGAGCGCGATCGAAACGGTGCCACCCGAGGACGGAGCGATGGTGACCGATTTTACCGAACTGTACAAATTTCCCGGTGAGCGGTTCCACTGTTGACCTTCCCAGTGGTCCATGTGTGCTTTGACCGTGTGGCCATCCGCTCGGTTAAATGTCGTGTAGATGTTTAAGACTGCCTGGACGAAGTATTCTCCAGGTGGGATCTCCGAAATTGATTCGATCGGGAATCCCAGTAAATTGACATCCAGTACCGTCGGTTCACCGGGTATTAAGTTCTCGACGTCACTGCCAAAGATAAGCGGTGTTTCGAGGCTCCGGAGACGTTGGAAGCGAGGTTCTGGTTCATCAGAGTTGGATACGAGTAGCAGGATCCGTCCGTCCAGTGGGCCCTCCGCTACCTCCGGTGGCACGACGATCTCAAAATGAAATGCTGCCGGGCTAATGTTGCACGTCCACGACGAGACCGTAACTAGAGCTATCAGTCCACTCAACCTTAAACGACGCCATACCATGCGGAGCTCCTTTGCCTGCAAGAATATTACCTTGAGTGGACCATGCACTACACCTACTGGTAGCGTTTGCGATTCGACAGTCCGAAACTGAGATCCAAATTGACGATAGACTAAGCCAGTCCTGTGAAGACTACCTTAATTTAGTGGCGGTCGTAGACCGGCTTTGGTTGGGAGAGTGGAGGTGGCTATGTGGCGATGGTTCACGGTGCTCGCGATGGCGATTCTAATGTTAGACGGGGCGACGGCCCAGAGCGACAGCGGACTCGGGAACGCACGAGCATACTTACGAATTTCAACTCAGCTTGGCACGGCCGGACAAATTACCTACGACGAAGTAGCAGCAGTAAAAGCTGCCGGTTATGACGTCGTTGTTAACTTAGCACCGGCTCATGAAGAACGAAACGCGCTCGAAGGTTTCCATGTTGCACAGGAGGGGATGACGTACGTTCAAATACCGGTTTCCTGGCAGGAGCCTAGTCAACGCGATTTGGAGCTCTTTTTTGACGTGATGAAAGCTAACGAAGACCGGAGCGTCCTTGTGCACTGCTTCGCAAACATGCGTGCATCAGCTTTCGTATATCTATACCGCACGATAATCGAAGGTGTCCCGAAGGATGACGCTCGTTCTGATATGGCTAAGATTTGGGACCCCGCGACGCAACCGCAGTGGGCGGCTTTCATTGATGAGGCAGAGCGGCAGGCNGGGAGCCAGTAGGGTTCTATGCCTGACACCGACCCAGTNTCTCTTACGTGNGANCTGCTTCGATTTAACACGGTCAACCCGCCCGGCGAAGAGCGTGCCTGTGCGAAACGACTTGGTCGGTTANTGGAGGATGTNGGTTTNCGTATCTCGTACTACGAATTCGCAGAGAAGCGGACAAGTCTAGTTGCGACACTGGCTGGCTCTGATGATGGTCTGCCGATCTGCTTCACTGGGCACATGGACGTTGTGCCGCTAGGGATGAACCCGTGGCGGCACGATCCGTTTGCTGGTGAACGCGACGGTGATCGGCTTTACGGGCGTGGATCCACGGATATGAAGGGCGCGTTGGCGGCGATTGTGCTCGCAGCACGGCACTTTGCCACATTACCCAAACGGAAAGCTGGCCTAGTGCTTGTTTTTACTGCGGGTGAGGAAACTCGCTGTGAGGGTTCTCATTACCTAGCCGCGCAACCAGACGCACTCGGCTCAGCAGGTGCCATCGTTGTGGGTGAACCGACTGCAAATCAGCCACTGGTGGGACACAAGGGACTCGTCAGATATCACATTAAGACGACGGGCGTCACAGCGCACGCCTCAATGCCTGAGCAGGGAGATAACGCGATTCATAAAATCGCTAATGTGGTTAGACAGTTGACCCACTTCGATTTTGGGGTTGTGCCGCATCCCCTAATGGGTTTACCCACTCTTAACGTTGGGACAATTACTGGCGGACTCAATATCAACTCGGTGCCTGACGAGGCGGAGATTGGCATCGACATCAGAACAATTCCTGGGCAAACGGCTGAAAGTATTCAGAAGCAGTTGCAGGGGGCGCTCGGTAGTGAAGTCGATGTGACGAACATAGCCAGCGAAAATAGCGTCCTCACAGATTCCCGGAATGAGTGGGTGCAGCAGGTCTATGAGGTGATGGAGACGCGTCTTGGGCGACGACCGGAGCCGGCCACTGCCGTCTACTTTACCGATGGATCAGTAATGAAGCCGGCCTATGGCGACCCACCGACTGTGATTCTCGGTCCTGGTGAACCAAAGTGTGCCCACAAAACCGATGAATACTGCTCAATTGAAAATTTGGCAATGGTGACTGATGCTTATCTGGAAATCATGTGCCGCTGGTGTATGAGTTCGTAGCGACCACGCGAGTGAGCAGCGCGATAAATAATATCCAAAAGGACTTCCGATTGCTTCGGGGTACCCTACTACCGCTGCAGTAACGCACCCGCGCCAGCCCTGATCAGTCCAGCTTCTCCAGAGGCCTGGAAGAAGCTAAATCCTTCTCGGTCACGCCAGCCGAACGGACCACCGAGTTTCTTGCCGGCGCCGAGCGTATCGTTACGAATCTTATCGATGAGGACCTGGTATTGCGGATCGTCCTGCGCATAGCCTGTGAAACTACCAATATCACCGCTCGCGGCAAACACAACATCTATGCCAGGCACAGCAGCGATCTGATCGGCAATCTCGATTCCGTCTGGCGATTCAATCATCACAATCAACAGGATGTTGTCATTCGCAGTCTCACGGTAGTCTTGGCCCCACAGTGCACCGTGCTGTCCGCCACCGCGACTACGCCGTCCTTCAGGCGGATACTTCGCGTAGCGAACGGCGGCTTCGGCTTCCTCTACGGTTGCGACCATCGGCACAATGATTCCAAGTGCACCAATATCCGTCGCCTTCTGGATGTCGCCTTCGGTGGCGTCCGGCACTCGAATGACCGGTATCGCGGGTGCGTCTTTGCAGGCCCAAATCATTCTGGCAACTTCCGAATAAGTCAGTGGACTATGTTGCATCTCGATCCACAGGAAATCAAAACCAGCGTGAGCCATGGCACAGTAGATATTTGGATCCGAGGTTGAGACCGTGCCACCAATTACCTGCCCGCCGTTCAGCAGCTTTTGTTTTGCCGTGTTATACATTCGACCCGGCTGAGTTTCAGCTTTTGGCACGGCCAGTAGACACACCACTACCGCTAATACAGCGCCACGAACGATCGATGATCGTAAGGCCATGATTAAGTTCCCTTCCGAGGGTTACTATCGACTACTGCCTGAGGACCCCAAGCTAGCGATTGTTGACTGATTCTCATACCACTTTAAATTTGCGGTGCCTGAGCCAATGCAGGCAATGTCCAACAAGTCATCTAGATTCAGATCGGCAAGGATGCACCCTGCTGCGGCCATGTCGCCATTGTCAATCACCTGTTTCGTCCACCTGGTTTCTGAGAGCTGGTAGAGCATGACCTGCGCGCCTCGGCGAGCGCCAGCTATGATTTCGTCGTTCCCGTTNCNGTTGAGGTCGCCGACAACGAGTGTGTGNCCGTCTTCAAGGGTATCGTCGATCACGGTNCGNACCCAGGTTCCATCGCCTTGAGTGTAGACAACCACCTCATGGCCATGCCATGGATCAATCGTGGCAACATAGTGCTGGCCANCCACGTTTCCAAGGTCGACTTCGCTCGAACCGCTGGCTGGCCAATCGGATGGGTTGCCAGCGTGGACNAGAGAACGGCTCCACGACNCATTGTCATACCGATGCAAATGTACACCGAGGAAACTCGCACTTANCAGTGATTGTTGAGAGGATGGTCCGCCCCATTCAACGGGTTGAATGCCGTGGACGACACCGNCGTCGTTCGCGATTAGTGTTCGATTCCAGTTGTCCGGGTCGTAGGCGTATAAAGGGGTANTACCGCGATACTCTGGCGGCTGNGANGTTTCACCANCGAGCGGGGCATTGACGAGCCAGACATCGTTATTGAGATTGATCCAGCGCAGTCGGTGCGAAGTNGGAACACGGTCGATCTCTTGGATGGACCATGGTGNTNTTGGGTNNCCCGTGTGTCCGAGAATTGAGACNATCCCGGCACTTCGGTCCGGNCGTGTAGAAAAGCCTTCTGCCAACGCGATCTCGGGGATGCCATCGCCNGTGAGNTCATGNACNGCAAGATTAATCATGCCAGCACGGTCTGCTGCGATGACGTTTCGCTGCCAGCTGGGGTTTTCGAACCAGATGAGCTCGCTCAGCCTGCTGGCGAGGGCGATGAGGTCCGTTCGTCCGTCTGCATTCAAATCAGCGGCTACGACTTGGTAGCCTCCACTGAGATCGGTAGCGATCGTGTGCTCAGTAAAAGCTAGCTGTGCCCTGGTGGTTCTCGGTGCTAAAGCGAACACGCCAATGACGAAGGTGACAAATATGAGTTTTCGCATGAGCTGGAACCTAACATTTGGAGAACTTAGTCTTGTAGGGGGCCTCGTTGTGGTTACTGTCCACGGTGATCAATCCAGTCGACGGTCGATGATTTCGGTAAAAGAGTTCTGGTCAACATATCCGGTGCCAACCATCAACTGCTTGATAATGTACCGGGCCCTGAGAATGATACAGTAATCGACCGTGCCTGCTGCAGCACGCAGCTGCTGTACATGAGTCGGGGACGCGGATTCCATCTCTGCTAGTCGGGAGGGAGTGCTGGTCATGCTTCGCGCCAAACTTGTGATCGTGGTTCTGTTAGCGCTGGTTCTTTCGGGCGCGAGACCTTCTAACGCCCAGTTGATGACGAACACGGCGTCGACATTCAGGCCCGAGTTGTTCGCTGGGCTTAAGTATCGCACGGTCGGGCCATCTCGTGGTGGGCGTGTGACGGCTGTCGCTGGTCATCGGGCACAGCCCTCGACTTTTTATATGGGTGCGACTGGCGGCGGTGTGTGGAAGACCACCGACTACGGGAAGTCTTGGCACAACATTTCTGATGGGTACTTCGCCACGGGCTCGATCGGGGCGATCCGTGTGGCTGAATCCGATCCGAATGTAATTTATGTAAGCACCGGCTCTGATGGGTTACGCAGTAACGTGATCATTGGAAAAGGGGTATACAAGTCGGTTGATGCCGGCGTGACTTGGGAACACCTAGGTCTTGAGAACACGGGTAATTCTGGGGCAGTGCTTATTCACCCTACCAATCCTGACTTGGTCTACGTTGCGGCCATCGGCAACCCTTTTGCGCCTAATCCTGAGCGTGGTGTCTATCGCTCGGCCGACGGTGGCCAAACCTGGGACCTGGTTCTTTTCGTGTCGGAAAGCACAGGTGCCGTTGATCTGGAGTTCACTCCGGACAATCCTGAGGAAATCTACGCCACGATGTGGCTTGCCGAGCGTAAGCCTTGGACAATCATCAGTGGTGGCTTTGAGGGTGGGGTGTACAAGACGGTGGATGGCGGCGATACCTGGGCGCACCTCACGAATGGACTGCCAAACGGTTTGCGTGGAAAAGCCGACCTGGCTGTTTCAAACGGTGATCCGAACCGGGTCTACGTCTTGATTGAAGCCCCAGGTAATGAGGGTGGTGTCTATCGCTCCGACGATCGAGGTGAGACTTGGCGACAGGTCTCGGACTTTGCGCCAATCCGTAACCGTTCGTTCTATTACTGTAATCTTGAAGCCCACCCGACCAACCCTGACGTTCTGTGGGGAATGGCTGAAGGACAGTGGATGTCTCAGAACGGTGGTGAGTTATGGACGCGTGTTTCGACCCCCCACGGAGATAACCATGATATGTGGATCAATCCTGACCAACCGGAGTTAATGATCCAATCGAACGATGGGGGTGCGAATGTCTCTCTCGATGGTGGAGTAACTTGGTCGACGCAGAACAATCAGCCGACGGCTGAACTCTATCAAGTGGATGTCAGCGACGAGTTTCCCTACCGGCTATTTGCAGGCCAGCAGGACAACTCCACAATCTCGGTGCCGAGTTTGGTAACGCAACGGAGACCGGGAGGCCACGTTGCGCTCTGGGAGTCACATGGAGGGTGCGAGACGGGTCCAGTCGTTCCCAAGCCCGGCGACCCTGCCATCGTTTATGCCAATTGCAAGGGCCGGTTTGGCCTTTACAACCGGCGAACTGGTCAGGAGCAGCAGTACTATGTCGGTTTTTGGAATATCTACGGTCACAATCCGAGAGACCTCGCGTTTCGTTTCCAGCGAGTCGCACCAATCCATGTGTCGCCCCACAATCCGAACCGGGTCTACCACACCTCGCAGTTCGTACATGTGACGGAGAACGGTGGCGAGACTTGGGACACCATTTCGCCAGACCTGACTGCGTTCTCACCAGAGACCCAGGTTGTGTCAGGCTCTCCGATCACCATTGATGTAACGGGTGAAGAGCATTTCGCCGTGATCTACGACATCCAAGAGTCGCCCCATGAAGCCGGTGTGATCTGGGTCGGTGCCAACGATGGACCGATTCATGTGACTCGCGACAATGGTGCGACTTGGACCGATGTGACCCCTCCGAATATTGGTCCACATGGGCGCGTACAAAACGTTGAGGTGTCACCCCATGATCCGGCGAAGGCATACGCGACGATCCTGCGGTACCAACTTGGGGATTTTGCACCCTACGCTTTCAGGACTGAGGATTACGGTCAGAGTTGGGTGCGGATTACGACTGGAGAGAATGGTGTGCCGGCTGACCATCCGGTTCGTGTTGTGCGAGAGGACCCGGACCGCCAAGGTTTGCTGTACGCAGGCACCGAATTCGGTTTGTTCGTCTCATTTGATGATGGTGTCCGGTGGCAGCCGCTGCAGCTTAATTTACCGGTCACTCCTGTAAGCGATATCAAGGTGGTTAATCAAGACTTGATTCTTTCCACGATGGGACGTGGATTCTGGATTCTGGACGATCTGACACCGCTACACGAGTTATCACGGCAGGTTGCGTTGTCGGACACACATCTCTTCGCGGTCCGTGATTCTTACCGGCTCTACGGTGTCCGTCGCTTCGGGGGTGATCCCAGGCCCGATGAGCCGAAGTATCCAGACCCAGGTGCGAACATTGACTATTATCTGGCGGCTGATGCCGCCGACGAAGTGCGACTCGAGATTCTTGATGACACAGGAAGGCTTGTGCGGAGCTTTTCTAGCGAGTCAGTACCCAAGCGGTCGTTGCCGTCTTCAGTGCGGATGGGTGAATGGCACCTTGAAGCAGTGGGCACGGCGCAACTTCCGAAGACGGCTGGCATGCACCGGTTTGTCTGGGATTTGCGGCATGCCGGACCTTGGGATCCCTTAGATTCGCGCTCTGGCCGGAATGGTCCAATGGTTGTGCCTGGCATTTTCCAGGCGCGACTCACCCTCGGTGGATGGAGCAATACACAGAATTTCGAGGTGATGGTCGACCCCCGTGTTGTGGATGAAGGGACTGCATCCCAAGCCAACCTCGAGGCGCAGGTCCGCCTGGGTCTTGAGGTGCGAGACGCTCTTAGTGATGCACGTTTCGCTGCCATGAAGCTGGATGAGGCGCGGGATGGAGCTCCCGACCAGCTGCTCGCGCTTCTGCAGGAAATTAGAGAAGCACTGGTGACCGCGCCGATCCGTTACTCCCGACCGGTCATCATTGACCAGCTGAGCTATCTCTACAGTAACCTGATTCGGGCTGACCAACAGCCAGGGGAGGATGCCTTTAATCGGTATCAAGAACTGAACAGCATGTTGAGCGACCACATAGGCCGGTTGGAACAGCTGCTGCAGACCAACAACTTCCGTGGCGAAAACTAGAGTTAGTTCTTTCGTGCGACAGTGGAGCTTGGCAGCCGCCACAGTGGCTTTCGGCGTTGTAGCCTTGGCCTGGTCAACGAACGGCTCTACGGTCGAAACGATTTGGGAGTACGAGATTATTGGCGAATACCCTCACGATCGGAATGCATTTACGCAGGGCCTGTATTTTGAAGGTGGGCATTTGTTTGAAGGTACCGGTCGCCGTGGCGAATCCGCCCTACGGAAAATAGAGGTGAGTACGGGGCGAGTTCTCCAGCAGGCTGATTTACAGCCATTTTTTTTCGGTGAAGGAATTGCCCCATGGGTCGATCGAATCTACCAGCTGACTTGGGTTGCCGGTGTGGGGGTCATCTACGACAAGGAAAGTTTTGAACCTGTGGGACAGTTTCGATACGACACTGAGGGATGGGGTCTCACGCATGATGGACAGGCCTTCATCATGAGCGATGGATCGGCTGATTTGTCCTTCCGGCATCCGATCAGCTTCCGTGAACTCCGACGGTTACGTGTTTCTGATGCAAGCGGGCCGGTGACTGCGCTGAATGAGCTCGAGTACATCGACGGAAACATCTGGGCCAACATCTGGCACCGAGATGAGCTGGTATCGATTGACCCTGAAACCGGTTCCGTTAATGGGCGACTCGATCTATCCGGTCTACTGGCCGGCGCACGTCCTCTGGATCCGGAAGGGGTACTCAACGGCATAGCTCATGACCCGTCGACCGGACATCTTTTTGTTACGGGCAAGCTGTGGTCCCGAGTGTTTGAGATTCGCATAAGCGAGTCTAGCTAGCCTATGCCGACTCTTCTGAAGGAGCCCAGTGTTGTGAGTGCTGTGGGAAATCTTCCGAAACAGATTGAGGAATTTGTTGGAGGCGTCAACTCGGGTGATTCAAATGTCAGTGTTGCGCGCATGTGTTCTCCCGAGGGATGGTGTGAACCTGGGCAGCGGCCAGCGTTTCAGGAGATAACATTAGTACTCGATGGTATGGTTCGAGTTGAGCACGAGGGCGGAACAATCGACGTCTGTACCGGCCAGGCGGTCGTGGCTAGGCCTGGTGAGTGGGTGCGCTACAGTAGTCCAGAGCCCGGTGGGGCCGAGTACATCGCCGTATGCACACCGGCGTTTTCTCTCGAGAAGGTCAACCGCGACGCCGAATAGAAACATTTGGTGAAAGATAGAACCGATGTTGTGGCATGCATCCGGCTGATTGTGGAATGCCTCTGCTACTATGGCTGTCGGGCCTTGTCGTTCTCGCCTTCGGCATATCGGTGGCAAGAATGGAAGCGACGCCATCCTCCCAGTTTAGTCCGTGTCCAGAAACCGCCAATTGCGTGTCGAGTGACGCGCGGGATATGTTGCACCGTGTGCCAGCATTCGACTTAGCCGCCGACGCTGACCTCGTATGGGCTGGTGTTCGTTCAGCGGTTCAGAAGATGCCACGCGTCAGGATCGTGACCCTGACTGACAATCACCTGCATGCGGAGTGCCGGAGTGCTTTGTTCCGGTTTGTGGATGACCTAGAGCTTGAGCTGCGGGCCGAAGGCCGTCAGATCGCGGTGCGCTCAGCCTCGCGTACTGGCTCTTGGGACCTCGGTGTTAACCGCCGTAGAGTCGAGCGCCTGCGCGCTACTCTTAGANATCAGCGACTCATTCGCTGACTGGCTCAGTGTTTTGTGTCCCTCGCATTGGAGCCTGTCTCTACCGTAGACTGAAGTGGGACGTTGAGAATTGCTTACCATTCCCAAGGGGCAATACTGAGGGCCACCGGAGTGAAACAGATGAATCAGAGCACGCGAGGAGCTTGGATTGCAGCGTTACTCTTTGGGGCTGCTACTACGACGGCAGCCCAGGATGTGTCGCCACTGACACGTGCTGAGGCTTCTGGATTCATGGAAACGACCCGTTATGCTGAGGCCGAGGCGTTTCTGCACAAGGTGGCTGACCGTTCCCCAGATATCACAGTGACCAGTTTCGGTTATTCAATGGAAGGCCGCACGTTGTGGTTGGCTGTAGTTGGCGACACGGACGGGTCGGCGGAGAGTGTACGCCGAACGGGAAAGACCCGTGTGTACATCCAAGCCAATATTCACGCTGGCGAGGTAGAGGGTAAAGAAGCGATGCTTTCTCTTCTACGAGAAATCGCTGACGGCACCTATGGCGACTGGCGCGAATCGATGGTCCTTCTCATTGCACCGATCTACAACGCTGACGGCAACGAGCGAATCGCGCTTACGAACAGACGCTTCCAACACGGACCGACCGGAGGTATGGGACAACGTCCCAACGCACAGGGCTATGACCTCAATCGAGATCATATGAAGCTTGAATCGCCTGAGGCGAGATCGTTAGCGCGGATGTTGCGTGACTACGACCCTCATGTGCTGATTGATTTACACGCAACGAATGGAACTCATCATGGCTACCATCTGACTTATTCACCACCATTGCACCCGAATACTGTTGAGCCAATTGTAAGCCTGCTTCGAAATCGTCTATTGCCGAGTGTGACGAAAGCCATTAAGGATCGTGATGGTTGGGACTTCTATTACTACGGTAATCTGCCGCGGGAGGGTTCGAGTCGGCAGCGCGGGTGGTACACGTTCGATCATCGGCCGCGGTTCGGAAATAACTACGCAGGCTTACGTAACCGTATCGGTATTTTAAGTGAGGTTTACGCGTATCTTCCTTTTGAAGAAAGAATTGCCGTGACGCGCCGGTTCGTTGAGGAACTTCTCTCCTACATCCACACTGATGGCCAGGAGATTCGTCAGATTGTTGCGGATGCTGACGCCACGCCGCTCATTGGACAACAGTTGGCGGTACGAGTCGAATTTGAGCGGTCGGATACTCGCAAGGACATCCTTCTGGGTGAGGTTGNAACTGAACGGCATCCACTTACCGGCCGGCCGATGCTTCGGCGAATTGAACGACAGATTCCGACTCGGATGTACGAGTTTGGGACNTTTACCCCAACGGAGACGGAACGGGTGCCGAGCGCGTACTACATACCGGGAACACTCACCGATGTAATCGACCGTCTTCAGGCACACGGTGTCGTCATGACACAATTCGGCGTTCCGATTACGCGTCAGGTCGAGCGCTTCAAGATCGAATCGTCGACTTTTGCCGAGCGCGAGTTTCAGGGCCATCGGGAACGAACACTNGAAGGCTTCTACCAGNTAGCAGAAGTTACGATGATGGCTGGNACTCGGATTATTCATCTCGATCAGCCGCTGGGTCGNCTGANTTTTNCCTTACTCGAACCTCGCTCTGACGACGGCTTTGTTAATTGGAACGTGCTCGACGAGGCACTTAGTGATGCAGACCTATATCCAATCATGCGCTCGGTCCCGTAAGTATTGGTAGAGGTTGTGAGTGGATAGGACACGATGGTAAATGGAGAAGGTCAGCAGTGGAATCCTGATGAGTACGACCGAACCGCTCGGTTTGTGTCAGACCTTGGCGAAGACGCTTTGGCCCTTCTTAACCCTTTGNNGGGTGAGCAGATACTCGATCTCGGCTGTGGCGATGGGGTTCTCACNGANCGTATNATCCAGGCTGGCAGCCGAGTGGTGGCACTTGACAGCAGTGCCGANCAAGTGTCGGCTGCTTGCAAGCGTGGTGTAGACGCACGGGTTGGTGATGCTACNTCCCTNGAGTTTAGAGACGAATTTGATGCTGTTTTTAGTAACGCTGCTCTGCACTGGATCAGGGACCACGATGCGGTGTTGNCCGGTGTTTACCGGGCGCTACGGCCGGCCGGCAGGTTTGTTGCAGAGTTCGGGGGAGCGGGNAACATCGAAACCGTTCGTCTGGCACTTGTTGCCGNCCTCAANCGGCGCGGTTTCGACGGTCTNTCTTANGATCCTTGGTACTTTCCNAGTGTGTTGGAGTACTCGGAGNGTCTCGAGGGGCACGGTTTCACAGTCNACACTGCTGAACTCTTNGACAGGCCCACNCGGATTACTGGAGANATAGGGGACTGGTTGGCGCTNTTTGGGCAGCATTTTTTNGCNGCGGTCGACGGTGATGATCGTGCCGCGGCTCTCAGNGAGGTCCGTGAGGCCTTACGCTCCCGTTTACAGGGAAGTGATGGNACNTGGACAGTCGACTACGTTCGCCTTCGCATCAAGGCCGTTAAAACTATCGACAGCACCAATTCAGTCGAACACCAGGAGTNAANTTGGTCGAAGTGGNTTAACGCCTGAGTAGNNCTNCAGAGATGANACAAATAGTTAAGACCTCGTTCCNCGTGGTAATTGNAANGACATTNGTGGTGTTCATNGGGGGCATGTGGCTGGCGCGTCGTGAGGCGAAAGAATTAGTCACGAGTTCTTTCGATAACCGGCGGCCGATTCTTGAGAAGCCATCTGATGTNGGCATAGACTACCGCGACGTGGAAGTNACCACTNAGGATGGGTTGCATTTAGCTGGATGGTGGATTTCATCGCAGAATGGNGCGGCNCTGATTGTCCAACACGGCTACAAGATGAACCGTTCGGCTNAACTNCTCGGGATTGCAGCGTTACTGGCGAAACGTGGCTACGGTGTTTTACTTTCTTCCGTTAGAGCGCATGACGTTAATGGTGGCGAGGTGATTTCGTTCGGCCTTGAAGAGATGCAGGATTTAACGGCCTGGATCGAGTTTGTGCAGCAAGTTGACGGCGTGGATCCAGAGCGGATNGGTATATTTGGAAACTCCATGGGCGGGTCCCTTGCTATCCAAGCCGCCGCGCAGTCCACCGCGCTCAAGGCNGTNGTCGCGCACAGTGCGGTCGCTTCCATTCGTAGCACGGTCGAAACAAGCGTTCGTCACTTTACAGGACTACCGCCTTTTCCNTTTGCGCCNATGATCATGTTCTGGGTCGAGCGTGATTGGAACATCNACCCNAGNGTTCTTGATTTTACCCAGTGGATTGATGACCTNAGCCCGAGGCCGNTANTGNTGATGCAGGGTGGNGCCGATGTTGTGATCGAACCATCAAGTGGGCAGCTCCTNTACGATGCGGCACGTGAGCCNAAAGAGATCTGGTTTGAACCANCCCTCGACCATGTNGCGTTCTATGACGAGCGGCCAGAGGAGTTNGAGCGGAGGGTTGTCGGCTTTTTTGACCGTTACCTTCTCANTCCCTCGGCTGAGNCNCTGATTCATTGAAGTTCCGTTAANNCCAGACGNTAGGTGGACACTCTGTTCGCCTTTATGGTCCCATCGGGTCGGTAAAGTTAGGACAGGCGAAGGTCTCTTAATCGGGTTGTCGACTTGGTCTCCCAGAACCCGTGTGGTCGGCGAGGATCCTCTTCACTTCATCCGCGACATGTTGGACGCAGGTGTCGATCTGTTCCTGCCTGGTGCGGAAGCTAAGTACGCAGACTCGTGCTAAGAATCGGCCACCAGCGGTGCAGCCAGTCATCAGGATTTTCCCTCGGTCTCGAACACGATCGAGGAGAACAGTCGTCGCCGCATTCTGCTCGTCCAGCGTTGACCCGGGCCATTCTAAGTGAAAGGCGAACAACGATAACTGCGGCGGCGCATCCATGACGATGCCAGGAAGACGACTAATCCGACTAGCTGCCTTCAAGGCCAGCTCGCGTTTCTCGGACACTGCGGCGCGAAGCTTCTCGGTGCCGTAGAGTTGCACGGAAAGCCAAACTCGTAGACCGGGAAAACCACGCGACAGGTCTGGACCGTGTTGACTTGGGTCGTAACAATTATCCGGATCGTCTGGCAGTGCCGGCATGTAGTCGCCAGTGGCAGTGTGAGCGCGACGTAGAGCGGCGCCGTCGCGTACCAGTAAGGCGCCCGTCCCATAGGGTAAGAAAAGACCCTTGTGCGGGTCGAGCGTCAACGAGTCCGCGCGATCGAGACCAGTAAGCAGTGGCCGAAGTTGCGGGCACATGTAAAAGAATCCGCCGTAGGCGCCGTCGACATGATGCCAGAGTCCCTCTTGGGCGCAATAATTCGCGATTATCTCGAGTGGGTCGATCGCACCCGTGTTGGTTGTACCGGCCGAAGAGACTACGAGGAATGGGTTGAGCCCTGTACGACGATCTGCCTCGATTGCGCGGGCCATTAGGTCAGTGCGCATTCGGAACTGTTCATCGACTTCGATGCGGCGTACCCGATCGGGCATGATACCCGCTAGCTTTGCCGACTTGGCCACTGAATGGTGAACTTGCGCCGACGTATAAATGACGCCGGGTCTGATATCCGCTCCGAGGTGCTTCTCTCTCGCGCACAGAATGGCGTTGAAGGTCGCCATGGAGCCGCCGGTTGTGAATAGTCCACCTGCTGATTCGGGAAATTGCATCCATTCACGAATCCAACCGAGTGCGTTGGCTTCCAATTGAACAAGCGCTGGAGCGCTCCGCCAAATACCGGTGAACCGATTCGTGGTGTTCTGGATGAAATCGGCGATAGCAGCTGGATACAGGCCACCGCCAGGGATGTAACCCAAAAAGCCAGGGCCAGGGGTCGTCAAGGACTTGGGAATCCACTCGCGGAACAGCTGTTCGAGAATTGGTTCAAACGCACTACCTTTCTCGGGTGCTGGTTCGAGTAACGTCCGGCAATAGGTCTCCACGTCGACTTCACCAGATGCAGGTTGCGATGCCAAACTCGTGATGTGCTCGATGGCGCGCGCCAGCGTGGCATCACCCATCTGCCGCATCTCATCGGCCGAGTACTCAAGGTTGGCTAGATCCGTGTCGCCCTGGACATTAGTAGATGTAGAAGACATCGTCATCAGCGGTGGCCGCATCGTGAAAGGGTCATATTGGTAAACGGTTCCGGAAGCACTTCAAAGATGGTTTTCAAGGAATTCTTGCTGCGTAGCGCGGACGTGAGGGATTCTGTGCGATATTCCAGGCGACTTGGTGCACGAGTCTAGCGATGGTTTCGAGTTTCTGGTAGTTAATTTTTTCAGGCCGGTCGTAGGGTGTGTGGTAGTCGGGATGGAGTCCCGTGTGGAAAAAAATCGCCGGGACCCCATTCTGTAAGAATGGCCATTGGTCGCTGCGGCGCAACAAATTTGAGGCATTGTTGTCATACTCCATCTTCAATCTGAGTCNGTAAGCTTCGTTTGCCTCCTGTACTTCGGTTTGTAAGTCAGGGCTATAGGTGTAGCCCATGATGTTGACGGAATTCTCATTGGACTCGGCGGTTTGAATTTCTAGTCCATTGAAACGTCGACCACCACCGACAGGCACCTCCTCGTTGCGCCCCACCATATCCATATTTAAGACTGCAACGGTCTGCTCGAGCGGTACAATTGGTTGTTCAGTGTAAGCCCAGGCGCCAAGCAGGCCACGCTCTTCAGAATTCCAAGCCGCAAAGAGTACCGACCTTCGTGGTCGCATACCGTCAGCAGCAGCTCGCGCGAATGCCTCAGCGATTTCTAAAAGTGCAACCGTGCCAGATCCATCGTCATCGGCACCATTAAAAACCTGCCCATTAGCGACTCCGTCGTGGTCGTAGTGTGCGCAGATAATAATCAACTCGTCGGACAGCTCCGGGTCAGAGCCCTCAAGCATTGCGACTACGTTACGGTCCGGGATCACGCGGCGGTCCACGGTGGCAGTTATCTCTACCGTTCGCTCGGTCATTGGAATCGGTGTCACTCCGCCGTCGATTTCTGCTNCCTCGCTCAGTTTCTCGAGGGTGTAGCCAGAGCCATGAATTAGTGCTGAGGCCACGGCCGGAGAAATCTGTGCGACCGGAATACGGACCTGGTCCATCCAGGCCGACAACGTGTAGCGTGGTACTCGCCGCGGATTCACCGGCCAAGTGGAGTTAGCCTGTCTTTGGAAATTGTCAGGACCAGTGTGATTGTGTACGTCTGAGACGATCAGTAGAGCCACGGCACCTTGCTCTTGAGCGAAGAGTGCCTTCCGCAAGTTACGAGCCACTTCCGACCTGACGACACCGTCGAACACGCTGTCTGGGTCGCGCTCACCAGGCTCATGGTCAAAGGCGAGGACGACTTTACCGGCGACCGTGCCACCACTGTAGTCGTCGTGCCCGCGCTCTGGAGACACAATACCGAATCCAGCGAAAGCCAAATCACCCCGTGCTCGGCCACTGGCGCTGAAGTTGAGTGGATAGTAGTCCTGGAGCAGTCGAAGACTGCGTTCGGAGTTGCCGTTATCGGTCGAGACCAGCAACTGGTTATTATCTGCGAGCGATGCTGTAGTCAGGTTGTACTCGTGGAAGAAGGAGCCATTTTGGCCAACCGGGGTCAGGCCCAGACGGTCGAACCGAGACTTAATAAACTCTGCCGCCAACCGGTTCTCCGCCGTGGCGGCGAGCCGTCCCTGCATGCTGTCTGAGGCTAGAAAGAACAAGTCAGCTCGCAGTTCGGATTGACGAATCGAATCGTTCTGAGGGGCCTCCTGCTGGGCTAGGAGCACCGGAGTTGCCAGTAAGACCAACACAGCGAGAATTGGTTTCATCTCGTCTCCTTCCGAAGGGCTGGAAGTATACCCCGACCGTTTAGGCTGAGACCTTACTGAACCGCCTGGGATAGTTGGCTTACTGTGAGGCTCTTCTGGTCCTACGTATGCATTCTTGCTTGGTTAAAGGAATGGGCGCGCTCCTGCAACACCATGATTCTAGGGTATTTCGTGCTAGCATCAAGGCCCCGTAGGCACCACTATGACGGTACGACTACCCCATATGTTTCCGCTGTTTAGGCTGCTGCTCGTAGTCTGGCTTCTCCTGCTCGGTGGGACAGGATGTTCAGAGAATCCGCCGGTGGAGTTGTTCGATGTCACCGAGAAGTCGATTGAGGAGCTCCAGGTGGCAATGGAGACCGGGGCCGTGACGTCAGAGAAACTCGTCGAAATGTATCTGGCGCGAATTGAGGCATACGACCAACGTGGTCCAGTGATCAACAGCATCATTGTTCTAAATCCTGAAGCCGCCGAGACAGCACGTGCGCTCGACGAAGAGCGGCGGGTCTCTGGCACTCGTAGCCCCCTCCACGGCATTCCGGTATTAATCAAGGACAACTACGACATGGCGGGCCTACCGACAACGAACGGCTCGATTGCAATGGCCAGCGTGAGGCCACCCGACGATGCTTTCCAGGTGCGTCGATTGCGGGAGGCCGGGGCGGTGATTCTGGGCAAGACCAATCTCCATGAGTTCGCGCGTGGAATCACGACTGTCAGTTCACTTGGGGGACAAACCCGGAATCCATACGACACGTCGCGAAATCCAGGTGGTTCGAGCGGTGGCACGGGAGCGGCCATAGCCGCAAGCTTCTCAGCGGCGGGCATGGGCAGTGATACCTGTGGNTCCATTCGTATTCCATCGATGCATAACAATCTTGTTGGACTTCGAGGGACCGAGGGTCTATCGAGTCGCGATGGCATTGTTCCCCTCTCGCACACCCAAGATATCGCTGGTCCCCTCACGCGTACTGTTACCGACCTTGCCGTTATGCTGGATGCAACTGTGGGAACTGACCCTGCCGACTTGACCACCCTTGATGCTGACAGCCAGATCCCCTCCACCTACACCTCCTCACTCAACGCTGATGGCCTAGACGGTGCCCGGCTTGGGTTATTAACGACGCTTGTTGCACAGGAGTCCGAGGACCAAACCGTAGCGGATGTCATTGCCTCGGCCGTCATCGACCTGGAGCGGCTGGGTGCGACGGTGGTTGAGGTAGATATTGATGGTCTGTCCGATCTTCTTGACACCTATGTGGTGTTAAGTCACGAATTCAAGTTTGACCTTGAGGCCTATCTCGCAGCAATCCCTGACTCGCCAGTCAGTTCACTGACGCAAATCCTCGCCGATCAACTCCATCATCCATCCGTTCGCGAACGGCTTGAACAGTCGAACGCCGTTGAGTCGCTTGACACTGATGAATATCGGGAGGCGCTAGGTCGGAGGGAAGTCCTGCGTCTCGCCGTGTTTACCGCTATGGACGAATTTGAGATCGATGCACTGATCTATCCTACGCTGCGCCAACAGGCGGCGCGCATCGGTGAGCGGCAGGGCGGGGATAACTGCCGATTGAGTGCGCAATCCGGTCTCCCAGCGATTACAGTGCCTGCTGGGTTCACTTCTGACGACATGCCGGTGGGATTGGAAATGCTTAGCCGCCGATTTACCGAGCCGAAACTTATCGAATTCGCTTACGCCTTCGAACAGGGTACGAAGCATCGACGACCACCATCGTCGACACCANCACTCCCCTAGGTCTCAACTTGCAGATTCCTGGGTCGGTCGATATCAATTAACATAGAACGATCGGCTCTTTGCAGTGCGCGTGGGAGAGTGTGTCGGCAAGGAGAAGTGTTCGTGGGCAGGGCGTGGACAAGGACGAAAAAGGGAGTTGAAGACGGCGATGGAACGGTTGGCGGCGGTTTTGTTCGTAGTGGTCACGGGAATAGGCTTAGAAGTATCGGTTGCAGCACAACCATTTGAGGGTGGCAATGGCAACGGGAAGGAGGCTTTGTCCGATGCAATTGCCAAATCGATTGACGATGGACCGGTGATCGATGGCCAGGTCCTCGAAGATCCAATTTGGCTTGGCATCGCGCCGGTCACCGGATTTACCCAAACTACGCCAGAAGAAGGTGCACCAGCATCTGAACGCACTGAAGTCCGCATCGCCTATTCCAACGACACGCTATTTTTTGGAGTGATCTGTTACGACAGTGATCCGTCGACGATCATTGTTTCGGATAGTCGTCGGGATTCGCCGCTCAGTGAGACCGATAGCTTNCAAATCATTCTTGATACCTACCTTGATCAGCAGAACGGTTTTGTATTTGGTACCAATCCTTCCGGTCTCGAGTACGACGGTCAAGTTACAAACGAAGGTCAGGGCACTGGAAGGTTTGGGGGCGGAAGCGGCGGCGGCGGCGGTCGGCAGCAGCAAGGTTCGGGGCAGGGCCTTAACATCAACTGGGACGGTTCATGGGAAGTTCGTACTCAGGTCACTGACTTCGGTTGGAGTGCCGAATTTGCGATTCCATTCCGAACACTACGATACCCGCAGGAGACGCTTCAGATCTGGGGACTAAACTTTCAACGTAACATAAGAAAGCGAAACGAGAGAGTGTTCTGGTCGCCCTTACCTCGCCAGTACAATCTTTACCGTCTGTCTATGGCTGGTAGGTTGACCCAGCTGCAGGTGCCGCCCCAACGAAATTTGAACATTGTGCCCTACTTGCTTGGCGACGCCGCACGCTCGGCTGGTGCTACCAACGGCACGCCAATAGTTGGCGACCTCGGGATCGATGTGAAATACAGCGTTACTCCAAGTCTAACGCTAGATGCGACCTATAACACCGACTTCGCACAAGTGGAAGTGGACGACCAACAGATCAATCTAGACCGATTCAACCTGTTCTTTCCTGAAAAACGTCCATTCTTTTTAGAGAATGCGGGGCTGTTCGGAGTTGGCAACGCCGGANCGACAGAGTTGTTTTTTAGTCGTCGAATCGGTATCGGTCCGAACGGGATGGCGCTCCCTATTCTTGGTGGTGCACGACTGTCAGGTCAGGTGGGTGGGAACGTGAATGTCGGGCTGCTCAGTATGCAGACCGAAGAAGTTTCTGGTGTCGTACCATCGAACAACTTCACGGTAGCGCGAGTTCGCAAGGACCTGCCCAACCGGTCGAATATCGGAGCCATTCTGGTCAGCCGCCAGGCTTCTGGCGACCTAGCCAAATCGGACGATTACAACAGAACGTTTGGGATTGATGGTCGATGGGGGATCGGGCAGAACGCAACCGTTAATGGTTTCGCGGCGCGCACAGAAACGCCAGGACTAGTTGGGCTCAATCATGCTTATAGCGTGAGATATGCATACAACTCGCAGGCGTGGGAGCACGACTACAGTTATAGCGAGGTCGGAAAGAACTTTAATCCTGAGGTTGGGTTTCTCAGACGCTCGGACTATCGCAACCTGAACACCCGTGTGAATTACACTTTTCGGCTCGGCCCAGACGCACCGTTCAATCTACACGAACTTCGACCGCATGTGAGTTCGTATTTCTTTTGGGACTTCAACGGATTCCTAGAGAGTAGTCGTACGCACATCGATAATCATTGGGAGTTCAAGAACGGGACTGAAATACACAGCGGTGTCAACCTCACGACTGAGGGTGTCACGGAAGCCTTTAACATCATGCCTAGTGTCGTGATTCCACCCGGAACATACAATCACCAAGAAATACAGCTGGTCGTTATGACGAACCAAGGTTCATCGTTGAGCGGGCAGCTGTATTCATGGGTGGGGGGCGCTTTTGGTGGTGAACGGGTCACGATCCGGCCGTCGGTCCGCTATCGGGTAGGCGACTCATTTAATACCGAATTCAGTCTCAGTCGGAACGCCTATGATCTACCCGGCGGCAAGTTTGTGACGAATCTCATGATTGCCCGCACCTCATACTCGTTCACTCCTCGCGTGTTTATCCAGGGTCTGCTCCAGTACAACGACAAAGCTGATTTGTGGTCGAGCAACCTACGCCTTGGAATTCTTGGACAGGCCAATACTGGGTTGTTTCTTGTGTATAACGATACNCATGGTCTCGGTANTGTNACTCCAGAAGNAGCAGGACGCAGCCTTACCCTGAAGTACAGTCACTTCTTTGATGTGTTCCGGTAGTGTGCTGAGGCACTGATGCGAGTTCAGTGTGAATCCTTGCGTTACACTGGCATGATCACGTACCGTCTGCCGATATGACCGAGAGTTCGTCCGGCCCTTGGATTGAAATGCACGACGAGGACACGCCTGCCCTCGAGCCAGCGCTTCGTGAGCTCTATAACAAGTTACGGGATCCACGTGGTCACGTCGACAACATCTTAAAAATTCATAGCCTTCACCCTGCTTCACTACAGGTGCATTATGAGTTCTACAAACTGATGATGTTAGGTTCATCACCGCTTACCAGGATTCAACGGGAGATGATTGCTGTCGTGGTCTCATCCGAAAATGGGTGCCATTATTGAATTCGCCATCACGCAGCGGGTCTGCGTCGACTCATGCATGACGACAGCTTGGTCGAACAGCTAACTGACGACTATCGTGCAGCTGACTTGTCCCGAGCTGATCGCGCTATGCTCGACTATTCAGTTGCACTAACACGCGAGCCTTGGGCGGTCCGGAAGGCTGATGTTGAGCGTCTGCAAGCTNCTGGGTTTAGTGACCGTGCGGTGTTGGACGTCAACTTAGTGACTGGCTACTACGCATTTGTAAACCGACTGGCCGGCGGTTTGGGTGTACCGCTTGAGGAGTTCTGGGATGCCGACAAGACGACGACTGAGAAAATCTAGGTGGCAGTTTCAGTGGGTTGTGCGGATATTAACCATAGTCGCGCTAACCTCGCATCCGACAGTCGCTCAGCATCAGATTGATTCTGGTGATGACGTCGATCTAGCGGGTGTTTGGCAAGCCGAGAACTACATCCTCATGGATGGCACTGAGCATCCGGTAGTTGGCAAGATCTTCTTTACGGAAAACGACTGGACCGTACTGTTTTTCGTTCTCGACGAGTCCGGGGTCACGAGACGTGGTTCAGGAGAAGGTGGTACGTTCACTTTGACTGGTGATCGGTTGGTACTTACACACCGATACCACCTGGCGGCTGGTGAGGCGATGCTAGGGCTGCCGGCGAGCGAACTACGGATGGTGGCGCGCGGGCCGGATACCAGCGCACCTGAGGAACCGTGTCAAGTGGTACGCAACGGTAATCGGCTACAGCTGAACTTTCCGAGCGGCAACGCGATGACGTTCAACCGGCCGACTGAAGTCCGCTAATGGCGCTTTGGTAAACCTTGGTCGAGTCAGGCTTTAAAGAATTCCTTCTTAAGTCTTAGCAGTATCGGAATTGAGAACAGCACTGATACCAGGTTCGGAATAGCCATGAGGCCGTTCAGTGTGTCGGCGACACTCCAAATGAGCTCTAGTGAACCGGTTGCTCCCAGATAAATAAAGACTAGCCAGAGAATCCGATAAGGTAGGGCGACCTTGGTGCCGAACAGATAGACGATGCCAGTTTCGCCGTAGTAGCTCCATCCAATCACTGTCGAGAATGCAAACAGCATGATGCTACTGGTAACAATGATGTTGCCGAAGATGCCCGGTAACCCAGAGCGAAACGCCTCGCCCGAAAGTGCAGCGCCAGTCAAGCCCTCGATCTGCCAGGTGTCGGTAACCAGAATGGCCAGCCCGGTAATGGTGCAAACGAGGACCGTATCAACGAATACCTCGAAGATACCGTAAAGTCCTTGTCTCACAGGGTGGTCAGTCTTAGCGGCCGCGTGCACCATTGGAGCGCTACCTAGGCCCGCCTCGTTAGAGAAAAGTCCGCGTGCAATACCAGCCCGCATCCCGGCGCGCACGGTCGCACCGGCAAAACCACCAGTCGCGGCTGCGCCATTGAACGCGCTCTCAAAAACGAGTGCGACCGCACTAGGGAGGTCGGCATAGTGGAGCAGAAGGATAACTAAACCGCCGCCGAGGTAGAGCAGGCTCATGAATGGGACAAGNACCTGTGTTACTTGGCCGATTCGCTTGATTCCACCAAGGATAACTGCTCCTGTAAGTGTCATGAGGACGATACCGGTAATCCTCTCATCGACACCAAAGCCAGATCGCAGACTGTCGGCCACCGAGTTCGCCTGCACCATATTGCCAATACCGAACGCAGCCATTGAAGTGAGCAGCGCAAAGATTCCACCTAGCCATGGCACCTTGAGTCCTTTACGCAGTGTATACATGGCGCCGCCACGCATGGTGCCAGTGGCATCAGGCTCCCGATAGTGCAACGCGATTACAATCTCTGCGAACTTCGTGCACATACCAAGTAGACCGGACAGCCAGAGCCAAAACAGTGCACCGGGACCGCCCAATGTCAGAGCGGTAGCTACGCCCGCGATGTTGCCAGTACCGACGGTCGATGCCAATGCGGTGGACACCGCTTGGAACGGACTTACGTCACCGGTTCCCGAAGTCCGCTCCGTGAGTTTTCCCAGCACCTCTTTAAGCGCGAAGCCCAAATACCTGAACTGGACGGCTCTTGTTAAAACCGTCAACACTGCGCCCGTGCCCATTAGAAGGATGAGCATAGGCGTGCCCCACACATAGCCGTTTAACCAGGTGTTGGATTGTTCAATCGTTTCAAGCATCGTTTAGGGTGTCCTTCCGAAGGGTGAGTATATCCCAGCCCACCTTTCCGGATGCCTGTAACGTGTGAGGGTTCGCAGTCGAGGATTACCCGGCCAAGAGCATAGCGAGGAGGGCCTTTTCAGTATGGAGCCGATTCTCAGCCTGGTCAAAAACCACCGACGTTGGCGCCTCGATGACCTCGTCTGTGACTTCCTCGCCGCGATGCGCTGGCAGGCAATGGAGAAAAAGCGCGCCTGGCTTCGCCTTGGCCATCAGTTCAGCGTTCGCTTGGTAGGGTAAAAATGTGTTTTGCCGTAAACGAGATTCATTTTCCTGGCCCATCGACGTCCAAGCATCAGTGTAGACTGCGTCGGCGCCGGAGACTGCCTTGTGTGGGTCGATAAATTGCTCGACCGAGGCTGAGGCGTTACGGCCGATGGCCTCATCAACGACGCGATTAGATAAACCATNCCCATCTGGTGATGCGACTCGGATCTGTATGCCGAGCATGGCGCTGGCTTGCANTANTGAAGTTGCGACGTTGTTGCCATCGCCGACAAAGGTCAAGACCCGCCCAGACAGAGTGCCCCAGTGCTCGCGTAGGGTCATCATGTCAGCAAGTGCTTGGCAGGGATGCTCAGTATCACTGAGCGCGTTGATGATGTGAAGCTGAGTTGTTGCGCGGGCGGCTTCTACGAGGCGTTCCTGCTTAAANGTTCTGATGATTGCCGCGGCTACCCACCGCTCGAGATTTCTTGCCACGTCGGCCATAGTCTCGCGCTTGCCCAACGTTTCGTCGACGGTGGGATTGATAATTTCTCCGCCTAACTCACGCACCGCGATCTCGAATGTTGCGCGGGTACGGAGTGAGGGCTTGTCGAACAATAACGCGACATGCTGGCCCGCCAGCAGGCTTGCCGTAGGCGCACCCTGCCCCTCCGCGCGCCTCCGCTTGAGTTCTGCGGCTACGTCAAGGCAACGNTCCANGTCGGCAGTGGTCAGGTCAAGAATCGAGAGAAAATCTTTCTTCATCGTCGGATAATCACGTCCGGTATTCTGAATTAATTCGTACGTACTCAGCACTGAGATCGCAGGTCCATACAGTTGCTTCGCACGTTCCAACCCCGAGGCCAACCTGAATCTTGATATCCGCCCCGCGTAAGTATGCGGCCGCTGTGGGCGCAGCCTCGTCGAATGGATGACCATGTTCGAAAAGGACAGTGTCGCCGATCTGTACTGTGGCACGCGCTGGATCGAAAGCAACCCCCGCTCGCCCTGCTGCAGCGACGAGACGTCCCCAGTTCGGATCACCGCCATGTAATGCTGTTTTAACTAGTAGAGAGTTGGCGAGTGTCTTCGCGGCACGTCTAGCCTCGTCAGGTGTTCGTGCACCGTGTGCCCGAATGGTGACTAATTTATTGGCGCCCTCGGCACCCCGGACNANCGCCANGGCGAGCTGTCGAGCCACAGTTTTCAGCGTGTCCACAAATATGGGAAAAGAATCTTTGTCAATCTCAATGTTGCCAGCACCACTCGCGAGTGCGAAGACCGAGTCATTGGTCGAACACTCACCATCCACGGTGATGGCGTTAAAAGTGTCTGCGACCGCGTCAGTCAGNGCTTTTTGNAGGTCCGGNNCGGTGATTCGGACATCTGTTGTNAGNACGGCCAGCATNGTCGCCATATTCGGTTCGATCATGCCGGCACCTTTCGNCATACCNCCGACACGAAACTCACCGGTGNCCAGNNCTACCCGNATGGCCGATTCCTTAGGGCCGATNTCCGTCGTCAAAATGGCCCGAGCGGCATCGTCATGACCNTCCCGGCTAAGTGCTGTCGTTGCGTTTGCGATTCCGTNANCGACCCGNCGGNCATCAAGGTNGACNCCGATNACTCCTGTGGACGCGATGAGAACNTCCACCGGATCNCACCCCAAGCACTCCGCGCCCGCGTTGGCCATCGACTGAGCAACCGCCAGCCCCTCTTCGCCGGTACANGCGTTCGCNCAGCCACTGTTGATGATGACNGCNCGGGCNCTGCCACNNCTGGTTNTAAGATGNGANTTGGAAACNAGAACGGGGGCTGCTGNCACGAGATTCGTTGTGAAAACCGCTGCNGCGGACGTTGGGATTCCGGCGTCGACGATTGCAANGTCCAAGCCAACGGGTTTAATGCCACAGGCAACGCCAGCCGCGCGGAATCCGGCTGGTGCAGTGACCCCACCTGCAATCCAATCATTGGTACNCATTACAGAGTTGTNTGAAGGGTCGTCGTTTNAATCATGANGCCCTAGCTTCNGCCTCGNNGAACGCCGCTTCAAGNGTAGCGAGCGCCGTAGAAAGTTCATCTTCGGTAATCGTGAGTGGCGGNAGCAGGCGAATGACGCTTCCCGCAGTCCGATTTATGAGGAGNCAGCGTTTGAGNGCGGCCGTCACAATNGCGGCTGCATCAGTATTNCNGTCAANCTCGATACCCCACATCATGCCCTCACCACGAATGTCGATGATAGAGGTGTGCCGGTTAGCTAGCTCTTGTAACTGCTGGTGGGCGAGAGCNCCGATCTTTACNATGTGCCCGAGNAAACCTCGNTCCATCAACTCTTCAAGGAAAACGAGAGCNGCTCGGCAAGCNANGAGNTTTCCTCCGTAAGTACTCCCGTGATCGCCGTAGGCNACNGCNGCCGCAACGCGCTCNCNCACNAGCGCTGCNCCNATAGGAACGCCAGCTCCNAGTGCCTTCCCGACCGAGATTAGNTCAGGCNGNAGATNTAACGCCTGGAAGTAAAAGGGNCGGCCNGTTCGGCCAAGACCGCATTGCACCTCGTCGGTAATGAGTAGNGCGCCNGTNTCATCGCAGGCTNTCTGTATGGNNCGAGCGATGTTCTTCGAGAGCGGNNGNACACCCCCNTCACCCTGAAGTGGTTCGACTATGACAACTTGGGTATTGGTCGAGATNGCCTCGGTCAGCGCAGTGGTCTCTCTGGGTACGAACCTAACGCCTGGCACGAGGGGCTCGAACGGCGTCCGGTAATTTTTCTCCCACGTAGTTGACAGTGCACCGAGTGTTCGTCCGTGGAACGAGTTCTCAAGTGCTACGACCTCGGTCCGCGACGCATCACCTTCGGTGTACCAGTAGCGGCGCGCGAACTTAAGGCACGCTTCTACCGCCTCACTACCACTGTTGCAGAAGAACGATCGAGGGAGTCCCGAGAGTTCGGTCAACCGTGCTGCCAGCTGTCCCTGAAGTGGATGGTAGTAGAGGTTCGATGTATGGAGCAGCGCCCTGGCTTGTTCGTCGATAGCGGCAGCAAGCCTTGGATGTGCGTGTCCTAGGGAGGCTACTCCGATACCGGACACCAAATCGGTGTACTCCTGGCCTTCATCGTCATACAGATGGATACCGCGACCTCGTGAGAACACAATCGGCGTACGTTTATAAGTCTGTAAAATGTGAGTCGCTTCAGTGTCGAGGACGTCTCTAGTCGTCACGACCCGCTCCCCTTTTTGTCCGTTTTCTCAGTCAAGGCAGACGCTTGCGGATTCGTAGGCCCACCACTCGCGGTAATCACCGTTCCTGGTAAGAGGTCGAGGTCGCTGGCTCGGCGACCGTCAGCAATGATGACGCTATCGACACCGTTCCGGCTTGCCAGCCGGCATGCGTCAAGTTTAGCCACCATCCCGGCAGTGATGTCACCGCTCGCCACAAGTTGTTCAACGTCGGCATCGTCAAGCCTTGTCAATGAGTGGCCATTACTATCCAAAACACCAGCCGTCGCACCCAAAATGATGAGCCGGCTGACCTCCAGGTTCACCGCAAGTTGAGCGGCGAGCATGTCGGCGTTCACGTTAAGTAACTGTCCATCTTGAGTGACGCCAATGCACGCCACGATTGGCGTGTAACCCGCTCGTCGCAATCGGTCCAGCAATCGTGGAGCCTCCGTTGGTAGTGGCTGGCCCACCAAGCCAAGGTCTGCGGTACTCCCGTCAAGCGCGCGGTATGGACTCGCGCGACGGCAGAGACCGATTCGGTCATCTGCTCCGGTTAACCCGACGGCGGGAGCGCCGGCTCGGGTAACTGCTGCCACGAGCCGGGTGTTGACCCGGCCGGCCAACACACCAACAACGACATCGAGCGTTGCTTGATCCGTAATGCGTAGACCGTCCACCACCCGTTTATCAAGGCCCGCCCGCGCAAGCTCGGAGTCGATCTCGCGACCACCACCGTGTATAACGACGACCGGGCGTTGAGCTGCCGCTTGGGCAATCAGAGTGGCTATGGCATCCAGCCCTTCGTTCGTGTCGATCAGCTCTCCACCAAGCTTCAGCACGACCGGTCCCACGTCGACACCTGAAAGGGACTTGGACACCGTAACCTCGGTTAGAGCAACCCATCGCGCTCGTCGAAGCCGAACGCGAGATTGAAAGCCTGCACGGCCTGGCCAGCTGCACCCTTAACTAGGTTGTCCAAACAGGCTACAAGGACCAGTCGACCGTCGTCGGAGACTGACCATCCAATGTCACAGAAGTTGGTGTAGGCAACATCCTTGATTTCCGGCAACGTCGTGCCACGAAGCCGAACGAAGGCGCTCTTCCGATACGCTTTGTGGAGTGCCACACCAACCTCGTCGGCGCTGCGGCCTGGCCTCAATCGGCCGTAGATCGTTTCCAGAATGCCCCGGTCCAACGGGACCAGATGGGGTACGAAGGTGACGGTCTTCTGTAGTTCCTGCTCGATCTCGGCGGCATGGCGATGTGAAAAAATGCCATAACTCGCAACGTTACCGTGGCATTCCGAGAAATGGGTTCGTTCACTCGGTGTTTTGCCAGCGCCAGAAAGTCCAGATTTTGCATCAATGACGAGATCGTCAGCCAATAGATCGGCTGCGATCAGCGGCCGGAGCGCTAAAAGAGCTGCTGTTGGGTAACAACCAGGACATGCGACGAGCGTCGCATCACGGAGCGCATCCCCACAGTGTTCCGGTAAACCATATACCGCTGTGCTAGCCACGGTATCTGAAGCCGCCGGATACCACTTGGCGCGCTGTTCTGAATCACGTAAGCGAAATGTGCCGGAGAGGTCGAATACCCGTACCCCGCGCTCAACCAGTGCAGGCACAACTTCAGCGGTGACTGGATCGGGCAGCGCTAGGAAGGCAGCGTTAGTTTTTTCGGCAAGCTGGTCGACCGAAAGGGGCACAAGTTCACCGTCCCAAACGCGCGCCATCCGGGGCAGTGATGTTCGCCCTGCTCCAGAGGACATCGCAGTTGTCAGTGTCACACGCGGATGTCGTGCCAGAAGTGCGAGCAACTCTTGACCCACGTAGCCGGTGGCGCCAGCTAACCCAACCAGAACTCTTTGCATATTCATCCAAGTGATGTATATTTATACAGACGAGTGTATATGTATACCAAATTGTAACCATCACGGTCAATAAAATCAGCAGATTTTTGTTTTTTGTTAACGAATAGCTATGAAGCAATTTCGCCAAGCAGCAATCGTTGAACTCGTGACTAGTGAGGCCATTCACAGTCAAGAGCTTCTGCGAAAACGTCTCGAGCGACGGGGATTCGATGCTACTCAGGCCACACTTTCACGTGACATTAAGGAGCTCGGACTCGTCAAGCGCGCAGCGGACGGTGCCTATCAGCGAGCCGATGTGGTGCAGATGCAGACCCGGAGTCCACGCGCCGATGCTCAGCGCGCCGTGGCCGATTATTTGAAACGTGTTGAACAGGTCGACCAGATGATCGTTCTCAAGACTAACCCAGGTGAAGCACAGCTATTGGCGTTAGCGATTGACCGGGCCACTTACGACGAGGTGGTGGGTACCGTTGGAGGCGACGACACGATATTGGTAATCGCCCGTCACCACCGAGCCGCGGCTGAAATGGTGAAGCGGTTCGAGACCTGGGCCAGGGCCTGAGGTGGGAAGGAGATAAAGTGACAGAAAGGATCGTACTTGCGTATTCAGGGGGTCTCGACACCTCGGTCGCGATTCCGTGGTTAGCCGAGCGCCATGATGCAGAGATTGTTGCTGTAACACTCGACATGGGTCAAGGCAAAGAGCTAGACGACGTACGTGAGCGCGCGTTAGCAGTCGGGGCCGTCCGCGCACATGTGATCGACGTACGTGAGGAGTTTGTCCATGAATATCTCCTCCCGGCTCTTCAGGCCGGTGCACTGTATGAGGGACGATACCCCATGGCGACGTCGCTGGGACGGCCCTTAATCGCGAAGCATCTCATCGAGGTCGCGGAAATCGAGAAGGCCGGAGCGATCGCCCACGGTTGCACCGGTAAAGGTAACGACCAGGTCAGGATCGACGTGTCAGCTCGTGCCTTGAATCCCTCGGTCCAGGTGATTGCACCAGCGCGCGTCTGGGGGATGAGTCGGCCTGAAGAGATCGCCTACGCTAAGAAACGGGGCATTCCTGTGCCTGCAACGGTTGACAGTCCTTACAGCACCGATTCGAATCTTTGGGGGCGGTCGATTGAGTGTGGTGTGCTCGAGGATCCCTGGACAGAGCCACCGGAGGACATCTACACCCTCACCCGCCCGCCTGGGGAATGTCCGAATACGCCAGCCTACGTTGAAATCCAGTTCACTGATGGTGTACCGACTACGGTAAATGGTGTCGGGATGCCGCTCGTCGAACTTATCCATAGCCTGAACACAATTGCCGGATCCCATGGGGTAGGTCGGATAGATATGTTGGAGAATCGTCTCGTCGGTATCAAATCTCGAGAGATCTATGAGGCGCCTGCTGCCACTGTTCTGCACATGGCACATCACGAGTTAGAAATGATGGTCATTCCTCGTGACCTTGATAGAGTGAAGCGTGATCTAGCTTGCACTTACGCCGACCTCGTCTACGACGGATTGTGGTTTACGCCCACACGTGAAGCGATCGACGCGCTGGTCGCGTACGTCCAGTCGCGTGTGACCGGCACAATCCGACTCAAGTTGTTCAAAGGTGACTGCAGGGTGGTAGGCCGCCAATCACCTTACGCCCTTTACGATCACGCTCTGGCGACCTACGACGAGGAAGATCAGTTTGACCACACCGCTGCAGAGGGCTTTATCAAAATTTTTGGATTACCGGTCGAGACGGCGGCACGAAAAGGGCCAGCTGCGCTGCGACCAAGCGTGTCGATGGTATCCAAGGCCGAGAAGGGCGATGCCTGACTCAGGCACAATGGCATGACTAAGCACCTCTGGTCAGGGCGTTTCTCCGATGCTCCGGACGCCGATGTTTTTAGGTTTCAGTCGTCGTTCGTCTTTGACCGTCGGCTCTTCGAGGACGACATAAAAGGGAGTCTCGCATGGGCCGACGCGCTTGAGGCAGTGGGTGTACTGAGTGCCGATGAGTCAGAAGCAGTTTCTATTGCGCTACAGGAAATTCTCAAAGCGGGTCAGTTAGATTCGGCTTTCATTTCTGGCCCTGACGAGGATGTGCATGCCTTTGTTGAGCGTAAGCTCGTCGACCGTGTGGGTGAGGCTGGTAAACGATTACACACCGGGCGGTCGCGCAACGACCAGGTAGCGCTCGACCTTCGGCTCTATGTTCGTCGTAGGACCCGAGAGCTTCAGCGCAGTTTACTTAACTTGGTCTCTGTGTTTTCTGAGCAGGCGGCGTCTGCAAATGGGATTCTTATGCCAGCCTACACGCATCTACGTCGCGCACAACCAATGCTTGTCGCGCACTTCTTTCTGGCCCATGCCGAAGGTTTCCGTCGCGACTATGCACGATTCAGCAATGTACGCGACCAAGCCGACGCCATGCCACTTGGTTCCGGCGCTGTTACTGGTTCAAGCTATCCTATTGACACTGAGGCCCTAGCGTCCCGCTTAGGCTTTTCTAAGGTTGTAGCTAATAGTCTTGACGCAACCGCCGATCGTGATTTCGTTGCTGATTTCTTGCACGCGTGTGCGTTGACGATGATTCATTTAAGTCGATTCAGCGAGGACGTCATTGTTTTCAGCAGCGAGGAGTTTGGGTTCTTTGAGCTGTCCGACTCGGTTGCCACGGGCAGCAGCCTCATGCCTCAGAAGAAAAACCCCGACCCACTTGAACTCGTCCGTGGAAAGAGCGGGCGGGTGATCGGAAGATCGGCTGGGTGGCTCGCGAGTATGAAGGGCTTGCCCAGCGGATACAACAAGGATCTGCAGGAGGATAAGGAGGCGCTGTTTGACGCCGAGGATACCGTGCTGGCTTCGACGGCAGCCGTGACCACCGTCGTACGAACGCTGGTCGTATCAGGCGCTCGCACCAACTCAGCTGCGTCGGGGCTGTTACTCGCCACCGAGGTGGCTGACTATCTGGTCTCGTGCGGAATGGCGTTTCGGGACGCACATGCCCTGGTCGGTGGAATGGTGCGTGACTTGCTGACATCAGGTCGCGACTTTGAGTCGCTATCGATGGCCGAATGGAAGGTGTTTAGCGATTTGTTCGAGGGTGATATTCAGACTAAGATTACTGCTCAGGCGGCGGTTGATGCACGGCAGACACCCCAGTCAACAAACCCAGCTGCTGTTGAGCATGCCCTCTCTTGTATAAATGCTTGGCTCGAGGATGCGCGGGTCGAAAGCCTTGATGGTTGATAGCCCAGCAGAGGGCGCTGGTGGCTAGCCACGCGGCAGTTGCGTTTTTGCGGACTCTTCTGCTAAACTTTCCCCACCTGCACGAGTACTCCTTTTGAATTCCTTGGTCTTGGTAAGGCTTTGATGCAAGAGCGTCGGCTTCGGCTTGGTGATAGCGTGGATGATTATTGTCCGCGTGAGCGCCGCATCACGGATCATGCCGTTGTAGCTATGGTGTCTGACGAAATCAGACAGACTCGCTGTACAACGTGCGATGCCGAGCATGAGTACAAGGCTGCAAAAATGCCCCGCCTTCGCAAGCCCAGGCTGCCTGCAACAGATACTGAGCGGTCTAGTGAAACCGAGGTAACAGCCGAAGCTGGCTCGACTCCAGCAACCGCGCTCAATGGATCTGCCACCGACGAGACTCCACTAGTGTCTGAGTCCATATCGAAACGTGGTGCTGGTTCAGTGCACCGGCCTTTGATTCGCGCGACACTGCCGCGCGTTGAGGGACAGGTGCCGGAGCGGCGAAGTCCTGAATTCACCATCCGTCAGTCGAACGCGCGAAATGGGAACGGGCGCGACGATAACGGCAGGGGGTCATCTGGAAAACGCCACTTGGGCAACGGTGGTCGCGCGAACGGTAACGGCTTTGAGCAGCGCTCTCGTGAGCAGGATCGATTCCAGGACCGAACTGAACCGGGTAACCGCCGTCGAGGGCGTTCGTCAGGGCGCTCCAAGTCACGGTTGTCGCGGTCAGCCCGGCGCGAAAAAAAGCCATCTTAAAGAACTTTACTGCTCGGTCGAGACGGAAGGTTAAGCGGGCACGCTCGCTAGCGTCCGTTGGAGGTATGTTTGACATGATCGATCTCTCGGGGAAACAGGGTCTAGTTGTTGGTGTCGCGAACAAGCGATCTATTTCTTGGGCGATTGCTCAAGCGGCCGATCGGGCTGGCGCACGGCTCGCGTTGACTTATGTCAACGAGCGGCTCGAACGAAATGTGCGTAAGCTCGCAGCGACGCTGACACAACCACCCTTAGTTCTGGAGTGTGACGTCGCTCAGGACCAGCAAATCGAAGCAGTAGCGGCCAGCTTAGAGCAGGAGTTTGGTGGTCTGGACTTTCTAGTTCATGGCGTGGCCTTCGCCCCACGCGAGGCGATCACGCAACCGTTCCTAGAAACGACCCGAGGGGATTTCCGGGTTGCGCTTGATATCAGTGCCTATTCATTCGTAGCTTTGGCGAGAGCGGTTGCACCGTTGATGGCACGTAGAGGAGGCGGTAGCCTTCTCACGCTGACCTATCTCGGCAGTGAGCGAGTTTTTCCGAATTACAATGTAATGGGGGTTGCGAAGGCCGCGCTTGAAGCCAGCGTCCGATATCTGTCGAGCGAACTCGGTTCACAGCAAATCCGCGTCAACGCCATTTCTGCCGGGCCGATCAAGACGTTAGCCGCGAGCGGCATTTCGGGTTTCTCCAATATTCTGTCGGTTTACCGTGCTCATGCGCCGCTTCGGCGCAACATCGATGCCGGTGAAGTAGCAGATGCGGCATTGTTCCTCTTGAGTAATGCGGGGCGTGCTGTAACGGGTGAAGTGCTGTTTGTAGACGCTGGCTATCACGCTATGGGTCTTGGGGAGATTCGTAACGACGATCAATAGGCCGGTCTCTTTACTCCTTGACGCAAATGGTCTCGCTTGTCGTCAACGGGAAATATCCGCTTGGTATCGTGTCATTCTCGTCCGAGACGTTTGAGGCATGAAATTGCCAGCCATCAGGCGTATGCGGGGAGCGTTATTACGGTTAACACTTGCCCGTCGCATTGCGACTTCGATTGGGGTAGTGCTTGTGCTGCCTACGACGGTGCTCAGCCTGGCCGATTTTGAGTGGGAGTCGTGGGTCACGGACGGCATTGTGCTGTTAACGGGTGCACTGGGCGCTGCTTTACTCGTCGTAGGGTTCTCAGGACGCCGAGCCGATTGGGTCGACCCGGGCCGGATCGACGACTGATGGGAAGATTTCCCTTCTCGGAGGCCCCGAGCCCTAAGGTACACCGAGTTAGTGAGGTTTGGTCGTCTCCCCGTTTAGTGTCACCATCCGTGCTAGAAGCCGGCCTATCTGTGAGTTCCTGCTTCGGACAATTCTCTCGTAGCACTTAATAACGATCTCGCCCATCGGGCTGGAGAAGAGGTGTTAAGCTTACCCGGCCACCGCTCTTCCAGGGCGGCTTCGTCGGTCGCGGACTGAATTAGGGTCCGTGGATGTCCTCGTGTATTCGGAGGAACCCCCCGTGCCCCATCGTGCTCCCGGTTCGGCAGCTTCTCACGGTCAAAACCACCTCGACGGAGCAGCAATTCGGTACTACCGGCCAAAGGGTAGTGATGACATCCGCAGGTTGATCGATGATGGATTTCAAGCGTTCAACGCTGGCCGTTTGTCTGAGGCCTGCCACATCTTTACGGACAAGATGCTTGCGCCGGAGAACGACACAACGATCGGATTGACCGTGGCCGGTGCGTTAACGCCAGCAGGTCTCGGTGGCTGTCTGATCGAATTTATCAATCGAGGTCTCGCAGATTTCATCATCAGTACGGGGGCGAATCTCTATCACGACCTGCACTACGCCATGAATTTCACGCTGCACCGAGGCTCACCATTTCTCGACGATGTCGAGCTTTACAAACAGGGGATCATCCGCATCTACGACGTGCTGTTCCCATCCTCGGTTCTACTCGAAACCGATTCGTATATCAGGGATTTTCTCGTGCGGCAGCGGCTCAAGGGACCGATGTCGAGCGCCGAGTTCCATCATCGTCTTGGGCAGGATCTGCTCCAGCGGTTTCCCGGGTGCGAAGAGCATTCGGTCGTAGCGTGTGCAGCCGCCGCAGACGTTCCGGTTTACACGTCCTCACCCGGCGACAGTTCCATCGGTATGAACATTGCCTCAAATGCGCTGCTCGAGGGCAGTTCCTTCATGATCGATCCGAATCGTGATGTCAACGAGGTGTGTGCAATCATTCTCTCGGGGCATCAAAACGGGTGTGTCATTCTTGGTGGCGGGTCGCCTAAGAACTTCTACCTGCAAGGCCAGCCGACGTTGTGGGAAGTCTACGGCATTCCGAAAGGTGGCAACGACTACTTCATTCAGATCACGACCGATCAGGTTGTCTGGGGCGGACTTTCAGGTGCCACTCCGGCCGAGGCCGTGAGTTGGGGCAAAGTGAATCCAGGCGTACTGCCCGACACCGTTGTGGCCTACTGCGATTCGACCGTGGCGTTTCCACTATTCTGTGAGTATGTGATCGGGTCTGAGCACGGTCGTCGGCCCTGTAAGGGATTGATGCGGCGACGTGACGAGTTGGTCGCTGATTTAAAGCAGCAGGCAGAACAAGCTCGAGTCGCGAAGCGTGATGCAGGGAGTAAGTGAACCTTGGGTGTTGGCGAGTTGCGCATGTGCAGCGAACGCCTATCCATGATGGGAACGCTATCTTCGGAGTTTAAGTCGTGTCTTCAGGCGGTTACTGAACAATCAAGAATTTACGCTGATGCTAACGTAGCCGCTGGCCTCGTTGCGTTCATGCGAGACCGGCTACGCTGGGACGTCCTTTTCGTCATCGAGCACGACGATTTANGNCGCGCGAGTGATCAAGAACACAACCGTGTTGCGCGCCGTCTTCTCCGTACACTTATTACTTTCGACCGTGACTTTTTGGAGAACAAGCGATTCCGTCCCTCCAAAAGCGGGGGAGTGGTCGTGATGTCCGTGCCTGATCAACGAACACGCAGGCGCCTCCTTCAAAGCCTTGACCGAAATATCTTTGGTGGCCCAGTGCAGCACGAACGCTGTAAGGCGCTTGCGACGTCAACGATTCCACTCGAAGGCCGTAAGATCGACGTTCATCCGTGATGGGACGAGCAATAAGCAACGACTCTTCCTAGCGAGGTGGCTTAGCAGCGTACTTCGCCGGGTCGGGAATGCCAGTCTCCCCGAACGCGTCCCGCCGCTCCCGGCACTTGCTGCAAAGTCCACAGTGCTTGTCTCGTGTTGGCCGCATACACGATAACGTGAGCCCAAACGGAACGCCGAGCTTCACACCGAGCCTGATCACGTCTGATTTTCTGTACGCGGCGAGTGGTGTGTCGATAGTGATCCCATGCGCCAGCCCCAATGACAACGCCTGTGCCATCGCATTCATGAAGCCCGGCGTGGCATCAGGAAATGGATTACCAGCGAGTGTGCCAAGGACGATCCGACCAAAACCATGGTGCGCGCAATACACGGATGCCTTTGCCAGTAACATCGCATTTCGCCCCACGAGATACACATCAGAATCTGGCGTGTCATATGCTGGCGGGTCACCACGCACTGCCCAGTGAGAGGTTGTGTAGATATCGTGCATGTCGACGCGGAGTTCGCTGATTTCGTCGATGGCTGCAAAGGGCGGCGCAGCTACTAATCGCTTGAGCATCGCGAATTCCTCGGTTTCCCAGGCGAAACCCACGCTGATGTAAATTGGGCGAACCCTTTCGGCACCGGCCGACGACTCGACAGCGAGAAGAACCGCACTGTCGAGACCGGCCGAACACAAAACTGCTGTCGCTTGACCCAGTTTTGAGTTTTTCGCTACCATCATCGGATCATGGTTTCACATTGCGCGTGGATGTTCTGGTATAAACCCATTGAGGTCTTCTATGTATTCTGTTGTTAAGCGTGTGGATTTCTGCTACGGGCATCGTCTTCTCGATTACGAGGGTGTGTGCAAGCATCCTCACGGTCACAACGCCGTCGCCGAGATAGAAATCCGAACAGCGGCACTCGACCAGCGAAGCATGGTGTGTGATTTTAGCGACGTCAAGCGTTTGGTGAAGNGCTGGATTGANCGNGAGATNGATCACAAGATGATTNTGAGAAGCGANGATCCACTNGTNAAGCCGCTTCGTGAACTCGGCGANCCGGTTTTTCTAGTCGAGAGCAATCCGACGGTTGAACGGATAGCACGCCTNATTTATGAGCACGTGCAGCAGTCTGGGCTACCGGTAGTCCGGGTCAAGGTCTGGGAGACGCCNACGTCGTCGGCNACCTATGAACCCGANGCNATTTCTNCCAAAGCATAGATTTCCTCANCCNTTAGANTTCCACNAGNAATTTTGATGCTGCCCGCGTNCCGATAGTCACTTGGTGGTTCCCNNTGCTCAAGATNCTNACGCTGTCGGCTGANGNGTCCCGNGCGATGACNTTGATNNCTTGACCCGGTTTCAGNTCGTGCTGNTCGAGAAAACGAAGAAAATCGGCATCCTGATTCATGACCCGNGTNACGACCAGGNNAGTGTCGNNGGGNCAGGTTANCAAGTTCTTGTGCAGATGNTNCGNNACNANGCCTTCNGGNTCTGGAATTGGATCNCCGTGTGGGTCAACGGCCGGCCTNCCNAGTAGTTCGTCGATCCGGTCAATAAGTCGGTCNGANACTGCATGTTCGAGTTGNTCGGCNTCCTCGTGNACCTCGGCCCANCTCATTCCCATNATCTGCACGAGGAANAATTCNACTAACCGATGACGGCGGAGCACCATNGCNGCNAGATGCTCNCCNGCNTCAGTCAGNCGGACACCTGANTANGGNTCGTAAGNGACCAACCCTGACCNGACCANAGTCTTNACCATNGTTGTNGCGGTTCCCGGNACGACNCCNAGCGCNGAGGCGAGNTGNCCCATCGGAACAAGTGCCTGNTTGTCCTCNGCNGCTGCCTGCGCCTGATAGATAGCCTTCAGGTAGTTCTCGACTGTGCTGGATGTTGCCATGGAATATTTCTCCGGTTTTGCAGTCTCACTTTCTAACGATAGACATTTTAATTTTGATATGTCAAAATATTTATTCCGAGTGGAAAGATTTTCTAATTTTCCTAGATAGTTTGGTCAGATGAAGCGATTGTCACGTCGTTCATGGCTTCAAGTAGCAGGTCTGGGCTCCTTTGCTGGGGGCACGGCACGCATTGCTTCACGCTCGGTCAGTGCACAGGAGGCCGGAGACGATGTCCCCCAGCGTTCTCACCAAATGGGAGCCGTTGGCCGTGTTTCAACGGAATCCTTTGATCCTAGCGTGTTTCTCCGGACCTGGAACTTTTCCGACCTATCCCAAGTGGAACGCCGGCGATTCTATCGTGAGACGCCTCGCGAAGACGGTACGATGCTGCGNGAGTACGAATTGTTCTCGGTCGACCGAGAAATTGAAATCGCCCCGGGGGTCTTCTTTCCAGCTTGGACCTACAACGGGCAGGTGCCTGGTCCGACCCTTCGCGCAACCGAAGGCGATCGGATTAGGGTCAATTTTCTCAATCAGGGTTCCCACCCACACACGATTCACTTTCACGGCTGGCATCCTCCTGAAGTAGACGGTTCCTTGCCCGAGCACGAGGTGCGGCCCGGTGAGCGNTTCGTGTACGAATTTGATGCTGAGCCGTTCGGCACACACCTTTACCACTGTCACGCCACGCCATTGCGGCGTCACATCCACAAAGGNCTGTACGGCACGTTCATCATCGACCCAAAGGAAGTGGACGGTATGGTTCACCGCGAACCAGCGGACGAGCTTGTCATGGTAATGAATGGCTTCGATACCAACTTCGATGCTGAGAACGAGGTGTACGCGGTCAACACGGTGGCTCATCATCATATGCATGACCCAATCCGCGTGAAGGTAGGACAACTCGTCCGTATTTATCTTGTGAACCTGACTGAGTTCGATCTGATTAACAGTATTCATATGCACGGCATGTTCTTCGACGTTATGCGCACAGGTACGCAGCTAAAACCGACTGAGACAACTGACACGTTGATGTTGTGTCAAGGGGAGCGTGCGATTATCGAGACAAAGTTCCGTTATCCCGGCNAGTTTATGTTCCATGCACATCAGAGCGAGTTTGCCGAGCTTGGCTGGATGGGGCTTTTCTTGGCCGAGGAGGATCGGCGTGACAGCTGAGATTCCAAACCCGATAGGCCGCCTTTGTTTNNTTGCCCTGGCGCCATTGGTNCTACTCGGAGTGCTGCTCGTTGTCATTATTCAAACGTGGCCAGGTGATGCGATCGGCGTCAGTCAGCATCCGCCGGTCGAGGAACTATCCTTTAGTGCTGCGAAATTGAGACCGAACGAGATTTCACTCAGTGTTTTCAATGATGGACCCGACACGGTAACGATCAGTCAAATCCAAGTCGATGACGCTTATTGGGCTTTCACTTCGGATGTGGGCACAATACTGAGTCATCTNCAGAGCGCNCGGTTNACGATTCCGTATCCGTGGGTCGAAGGTGAACAGCACACCGTGCGTGTGGTTACCTCAACGGGTGCGACGTTTGACCACGAAATTTCCGTTGCAGTAGAGACCCCTCAGCCTGATCTACGGTACTTTCTCGCGTTTACCCTGATTGGAACCTATGTCGGCGTNATCCCGGTAGCCATTGGGCTGCTGTGGTTTCCGTTGGTTGCCCGCCTTGGTCGGACTGGGCTGGCGTTTCTGCTTTCGCTTACCGTTGGATTACTACTGTTCCTCATGGTGGATGCTGGACAGGAAGGGCTGGAGATGGCTCTCGTGCTACCCGAGTCCTACCAAGGCGTCATGCTGTTCGGATTTGGCGTGTTTGGTGCTTATTTAGGGCTTGAGTTNCTNGGCGGATGGCTACGNGGNAAGAGGCAAGCCACNGCNACNAGCGGATGGGCCTTGGCGCTGTTGGTAGCCATCGGCATNGGGCTGCACAACTTTGGTGAAGGGCTAGCGATTGGCGCTGCGTTCGCGCTGGGAGAAGCTGGACTTGGNACCCTCCTTATCGTTGGCTTTACACTGCACAACACTACAGAAGGGCTGGCGATCGTGGCTCCCCTAGCGCGTGACCGCGCCAAAATCGGCCAACTGGTCAAGCTTGGCGTGGTNGGCGGTGCACCGACAATCGNCGGGGCATGGTTGGGCGGGTTAGTGTACTCGCCGCTTTGGGCAGTAATNTTTTTGGGTATTGGAGTCGGAGCGATTGCTCAGGTCGTCGTACAGATCGTCCGGCAGCTAGTNCCCGACGGACCGGTGATGCGTTTTATGTCNACCGCACCCGCCCTAAGCGGTCTTAGTGTTGGATTNGTGCTCATGTACGCCACGGGAATGCTGGTGGGATNACNATGGCAANTTTCCGAGNGNTANNNGGNNAGCCGGTCTTAGTTNTGTTTCTTGGTCTGACTGGGCTGTCTCTGGCNGGNTNTATGCCNCNTCTNACNGAGNNGCNACCCGGGCCNCGTGAGATAGTNGTGGTGGCGTCGGACATGGCGTTCTACGTCGATGGNGANGCTGAAGCGAATCCNCGAATCCGNNTGGAGGCCGGCGAGACAGTAAGNCTCGTACTGTGGAATNAACAGCCTGGCGTCNTACATGNNTTCGCTGATCGGTGCATGGCANNTGGCAACTCCNCGNCTCCGNGGCCGTGAGCGCGACTCCNTTGTTTTCNAGGTNCCCGAAGCGNTTGGNCACTATGTCTACGANTGCAGCCCGCACAGNGCNATGATGCGGGGTACGATTGAGGTTGTCGACGTTCNGTGAACCNGCTGGTTTCACNTCNGCCAGGCTTTTCTTNCCTTCACGTGCANAGCATCGNTGCGTTATAGNTNTCGATTNCTCGGTGTGCTGAGGACTCTTTATTNGGGATTGAAAGAACGGTTGATGGATGNTGTATGACCAANATTGAAACNTCNGAATGGTCGGGTGAGGGTACGTTCACNCAGACGTTGATTGATGCTATGACGTCGATCGACGNNNTAGGNCTACTCCGTGTCGAGGACGCGCCATCGACAAGGGTTGATGTTGGTTACCAGTTCATCAGCAACGAGATCTATGTTGGGTTTCGTACACAGGCAGTTCAAACTCGAATTAGACGTTTCGGCTTTTGGCCAACGACCGTAGTGGTTGATAAAAATTGCATGTCGCTCACTGATTTGGGTCGGTTATTATCCGAATCACCGGCAGTGGGTGATGCTGATTATATCGATGATGGAATGATGCAGTACCTCCGTACGGAACGGATCGTACCACCGTACCAGACACGGGGGTACAAACTCGTGGAACTCGTACGGATTTACGCAGTGTAGGGGTGAAATTTGTCCGGCGGTTGTCCAGAAGATCAGATGGCCCCCAACTGTCGGAGTCGGGATCGCTCGGCCTGATTGATATCGAGTAGCTCTTCGAGAACCTTGTCCGTGTGTTCTCCGAGCGCTGGTGGTGGGTTTTTAACGGTGCCCGGTGTTTCGGAGAGCTTGGTGGGAATCCCTAGAACGCGAATCTTACCAGCGACTATGTGCTCGAGTTCGGTCACCATCTCGCGTGCGGCGAGTTGAGGGTCAGCTAGGACTTGAGCGATGTTACGAACGTCACCGCACGGCACACCAGCGGCTGTCAGGTCCTCGATCCAGGTCTGCCGGGATCGCGTTCGTAATGCTCGTTCTAGCAACGGTCGAAGTTCATCGTATGCTTGCACTCGGGCGCGATTGGTTGCGAATCGTGGGTCCGCCACGATTTCTTCGAGTCCGGCCACAATGCAGAACTTTCGCCACAGTGCATCGTTACCGACGGCGAGAACAAACTCGCCGTCGGTAGCCTCGAAGGTCTCGTAGGGCACAACGGTTGGATGACGATTACCTAGCCGCTCTGGAATGCCTCCAGTGGCAAAATGGATACCTGCCTGGTAGGTCAAGAGTGCTGCCACTGAGTCGAGCATGCCAANGTCGACGAGTTGTCCCTGATTGCTACGCTGGCGTGCAAAGAGAGCGAGTGATGTCCCGTAGGCCGCAAACATGCCGGCCGTAATGTCAGCGATAGCCACGCCCAACCGGTAGCCTGGTCCGTTGGCGTCACCGGTGATGCTCATCAGGCCACCTTCAGCCTGAATAGCTGCATCGTAACCAGGTTCCTGCCGCCTGGGCCCTGTTTGGCCGAAGCCAGAGATTGATACGTACACCAGCTGTGGATTCCTGGACCTCACATCGGTGTAGCCCAATCCCAGTCGATCGAGCGTACCGGGACGAAAGTTTTCGACGAGCACGTCGGCGCGCTCAATCAGAGCGTCAAGCACTTCTCGCCCTTCGGGGGTTTTGAAGTCGAGCGTGACGCTTTCCTTGTTTCGGTTCACACTTAGGAAATAAGTGCTTTCACCGCTAACGAAAGGTGGTCCCCACCCACGCGTGTCGTCACCGCGTTCAGGATGTTCGATCTTGATCACTCGGGCCCCCATGTCAGCCAACATCATCGTGCAGTACGGACCTGAGAGAACACGCGTGAGGTCGAGAACGGTCAAGCCGTCGAGGGGGCCTGGCGATGGTGTGCGTGATTTCGGCGATGAACCCATGATTCTGTTCTGCGAGTTGGGATATTAATTGAGTTGGTTGAGTTTGGACATTCCTCTTCGAATCGTCACTAGATCAGTCAATAAACCGAAGGCCGTTTGTGTTAACCCACCTTCGCACTGAGTAATCACAATTTCACCTAGAAGGTCCGTCATGAGTACGACCGCGTTTGCTTGGCCGTCAAGATGAGCTAGTGGATCATCGGCGTTTAGCTCTACTGGTGCCACGGTGCCACTGACAGTGCCGTCGTGCCTAGTGACCGACGCTACCAACTTAAACCGCCGGCCGTGGAGAAACGCTTCTCGGACGGTGCTCTCAGTTAGTCCTGAGAGCCCGGTTCGTGCAATGGCTCGCGGTGTCAGGCGGGCGTCCATCACTACGTTAGCGAGTGCAGCTGTTTTCGCGGCTGCGTCCCATCCTTCAACGTCGAGCGAGGCGTCAGCCTCGGCGATGCCTTGAGCTTGCATTTCCGCCAATGCCTCGGCCGCGCTTCCCCCCTGCTCCATTACCGTCAGGATGTGGTTTGTTGTCGAATTAAGCACGCCTCGGAAGCCAGTAATCCCGACTGTTGGTAGGGTTTCGCGAACCAAATTAAGAATTGGGATACCGTCAAGCACTGTCCCCTCCAGCAAGAACGAGACGCCTGCTGCTTTTGCTTCATCGCGGAGAGCATGATACGCGAAGGCGGCAGGGCCCTTGTTGGTGGTAATGACATGGGCTCCAGAGTTGATTGCCGTGCGGACATGCCTGATTGCTGGCTCACCCGTGGCAACGTCAAGTGTGGTGGTTTCAACCACCACTCTGGGCTTGTCGTCCGAAAGGTCTGCAAACCGTTCGATAAACGATTGCGTGTCAGTTGGAGAAGGTTCAGCGCCAGCGTCGTGTAGCACGTCAAGCGTACCGCCAGACTCAACGAGCTTGACCGCACTATCAAGGTCGAGTCCCTGGCGCCGCATCGCTGTGCCGTGTCGACTGGTTGCGATTCCAATGACACGATAGTCAAGGTGATGATCATGCAGAAGAGCTTTGCGTTGTTGCTCGAGTAGTTTCACGAAACGCCGTCCAACATTGCCGAAACCTATTAGAGCGAGATCAAACGAGACGAGTTTCGGATCACGTTCAGGCATTAGTTACGGTTCGGTGTTGCTCGTGGCAGCATCTTGCAGGAGTCAGGAGTATCGGTCGGAGGCAGACTGCTGGACGCGTTGGTCTCCGAGCGGCTGGTACGGGCACGTATTGAGGCCACAATTGCTCTCGTTGTCTCAATTGTAAGGGTTCTCGAAATCAGAACGTGAATTGGGTATTTAATTGGAGATTGAAGCCTGGGGCGTCCACGCCAGAGCCGTGCCAACGATAATTGCGGTCGGTAAGATTTTCTACGATTATCGTTAGTGCGAGTTGAGGGTGGACCTGCCAGGCCGCACGTGCCCCGAATGTCAGGAATCCCGGTGTCTTGACGAACAGTGGAATGCCCTCGGTGCCGCCGAGGACCCGGGCTTGGACCTCTTCTAGGGTTTCACCGGTCGCCGTCAATCTTNCATTTTGCACCAGGCCCAAATTAGTAGCACCACCGGTGAAGAATTCTGCGATAGAAGCGCGCGTGCGCCAACCCCCAATCCGAGCATCGGTAACATCCCCTGGGCTGAGCCTGGTCTGAGCGAATGCGAGGCTCGATGTAATTTCGATCCAATAGCTTTGTTCGACTGGTTCCCACCGGATGCGAAGACCGCCGAACGGGGGTGGCATACGTCGGAGGTAGTGGCTATTGTGTAGTTCGCGCCCGTTGACAAGCGAGAAATATCCTGCAGCTAGCCAACCAGGCGCCACCTGCATTTGGGCGTCGGCTTCCGTACCGATCACGCGGGCCCTGTCACCGTTNGCGCGCGTAACGATTGGGCGTGGATCGTCTTTAATGAAAGCACGTCCGGCTGCATCTTGCCGTATAACCGTGAACCCAGCAACGGTTGTGCCAACGATAGGGCTAGGAAAGATGGCCGTCCGTCGTTGAAGGATATCGCGCAACTCAAGATTGAAAACATTCAGCGAGCCCGAGAACCGCGGTGTCCTCAGTTTGATGCTTGCTTCGATGTTAATTGCAGATTCCGGTCTGAGGTCGGCGATAGGGAGGCCTGTGCTCCTTGCATCAGCGCCATCACTGTCTCCAATAAGGCCTCCGAGGTTACTGGCCACCTCGGAGGTGATTTCGAAACCGTTACCGCTGATGCCAATCGAACCCAAGTCGAATGCGTTCGCGGCTCGGAAACCGCGACTGACGACGAACGTTACGTTCANGGCATCCGTCAAGCCAAGAACCGTTCCGGAATGAAACGTCAGGGCGTTGACCGGAATGCGCTGCGAGCGAACGTTAAACTTTGGAACTGAGCGTGTGCGAAAAAGAAAATAGCCGTGGCGAATACCGGCGCGGAGCGTCAAGCGCCCAGGTACGATTTCGGATGCTGTCTGCAGGAAAAGCCCGCTACTCGTGTAACGCGTCCCATCGGGTATCCGTGGACGAACCGTTGTGAGCAGGTCAGTCACAGGGTCTTGGAGCGTCCGGGCTGCCGCGATGTACTCATCATACAACTCGCCACCGAAGGTTAAAGCGTGCCGGTCCGCGATGACCCGAGCTCCCCGCACTTGATATCCGACGGCTAGGACCCGACCCTCCTGTCGCTCAATTGTTGACTTGGGATGACTCTGTTCAAGCCTCCCGTCCTGTTGCCGGTTCAGTGAGAGGCTCGCCGACCATCCGTCNAGCCAGCCCNTTTGTCCNTNCTGATAGCGGATGTAGCCAAAATCGAGCNGCTGNGGTTNAAATTCGCTCCGGTATCGACCGTCGCCACCTAGGCNTCGGTCATGTCGGCTGACACCGAANTGTTCTTCATGGAGAAAGAATNNGTTGAGTGAAGCATNATCGCCCGCGTCAAAGGTNGCNGCGAGATGGGCGCCGNTCTGNGAGAAGTNAGTGTCNGGTAATTTGTTATAGAGCGTCTTCGANGGTAGACCGAGAAACCGAGTNACGGCGGNATGCGAATCGCGTCCTCGGCCNGTCCGCAACTCNCCCACACGCCGGCCGCCACCGCCTAATCGGACNGCCCACGTGTCNTCTTGAACCANAACNGTGGCATTACTNNTNCCACTCAGGTCTGCTGAGCCAAAANCGCCCTCTACGACACCGGTCACNNGACGGCCTACNGAAGAGAGCGTTGGNNCCATGCTTAAGACGTTGATNGTGCCCCCNATAGNNTCGCTNCCGTACTGTACNGATGACGGTCCNCNCACGACNTCCAATCGTTCAACGAGTGNCGGGTTGATCCACCCTAGGTATTGGGTGGCNCCGGNNCGAAAGGTNGANGTGTTGAAGCGNACNCCATCNAGTANATAAACAATACGNTGNGCACTAAANCCNCGAATAAAAGGGGANCCNTGTGCTGTNGTGGTCTGCTGGACTANGACGCCGGNTTCTTCNCGTANCACCTGGGGCAAGATCTGGTGCGGGCGNGANNTAATCTCNNCACGAGTGGTTACCGCTACGGCCTCGGGGACACTGAAACTTTGCTCGGCTGTGCCGAGTGCCGGTGTTACTACAACCTCGGCCTCGAGGCCTGCCAACGACAATGTAAGCTTGGCGTCGAATACGGAGTTCTCCGTTAGGTCGACGTCCACGTTCATCCTGGCAAAGTGTTCCATGTCGACCGCTACAAGGCACTGAAGGGGAGGGAGACCCAGCATGGCGAACTGGCCCTCTTCGTCTGTCATGCCTTCCAAGACCTGGTCGTCACACTCCACGGTGATTGTCGCGCCTGGGATTCCACCGCCAAGCGAGTCTTCGACCCTTCCTGAGAGGGTCCGGTCAGGTAATTGGGAGGGTTGACTAAGGCTAATAGCGACCGCCCATAGTGCAGTTACCTCAACGAATGACATCTTGGGCAGGGTACTGGCTCAAAAGAAATCCTGTCAAACGGTGTCGGGACTGCTGTGGGCGAGGATGGGCAACGGTCTCTTTACCAATTAGTCACCAGAAATGCAGGGGCCCTCCCCTCTTTCGAACCTGTTCCATTGACAGCAAGTCAGGCCGATTTCTATAATTCCGACTGGAACGGTCGTATATTAATGAGCCCTGTTTTACAGCAGAAAAAGATACCGCTGATGCCTGATCTGATCGGGCAAACGCCGCTCATACGGCTACGGTTATTCGAGCGAGACCTACCCGGGATCGAGCTGTACGCCAAAGCGGAATGGCGGAACCCAGGAGGATCAGTGAAGGACCGAGCGGCATACCGGATTGTGTCGGAGGCCGAAGAACGGGGCGATCTGACACCTGGAAAGGTCTTGCTTGATGCCACCTCTGGTAACACAGGCATCGCCTTTGCGATGCTTGGCGCTGCACGAGGTTACCGTGTCAAGCTATGTGTACCAACAAACGTGACGCCTGAACGAAAGCGAGTCTTACAGGCGTACGGCGCCGGGTTGGTGCTGACTGATCCACTTGAAGGGTCAGACGGTGCGATCCGCGAGGCGCGCCAGCTTTATGCCTCGGACCCCGATACGTATTACTACGCCGACCAGTACAACAACGCTGCAAACTGGCAAGCGCACTATTACACAACCGGCTGTGAAATCATCGAACAAACCTCAGGCCGGGTGACTCACTTTATCGCCGGTCTTGGCACGAGCGGCACGTTCGTCGGCACAGGACGCCGACTCCGTGAGTATGCGAACGAACAAGGTCGAGGAATAACTCTGGTTTCGGTGCAGCCCAGTTCGCCGCTTCATGGTCTCGAAGGCCTAAAGCATATGGAGTCAGCAATCGTTCCTGGCATCTACGATTCGAAACTCGCGGATTGTGACCTTCGGGTTGAGACAGAGTCAGCGTATCGGATGGTCCGTCGCCTTGCACGGGAAGAAGGTATCTTGGTCGGCGTGTCCAGTGGAGCTGCTTTGGTAGCGTGCCTCGAGATGGCTGAACAGGTAGGCGAGGGAGTCTTTGTCACCATTTTCTGCGACTCAGGCGAACGGTACCTAACCGAGCGCTTTTGGGAAGATACGAACCAAGTATGAACTCTACTGTCTCTGCCGGGGCCGCACTACGGCGAGTCGAGTTGGCCCAGCCGGTTCTTGAAGCGATCAGGCGTCACGGTCGTCAGGCCTACCCACACGAGTGCTGCGGGGCTTTGATCGGACGAGAGCATAACGTCGTTGAGGCACTCTCCCTGCCGAACACGACCGCAGAAGGACCGCGGCGGCGATTTCTTGTCCGTCCAGAAGACTACCGATTTGCCGAAGAGCGAGCGTTTGCTACGGAGCATGAGCTATTGGGTTTTTATCACTCACATCCCGATCATCCGGCTCGTCCTTCCCAACACGACCTCGCGCACGCCTGGCCATTCTTTGTTTACGTCATTCTCGCGGTTCAAGAAGGAGACCCTGCCGAACTAACGGCCTGGCGGCTACTAGACGATCGATCGGCGTTCGGCGTCGTTGATGTGATCTATGGCGCACCAGGTCGCCATCGCACGTGAACTTGGTGTAATCTGGTTACCATGCCGATTAAAGTACTTATCCCGACGCCACTGCGCCCATATACGGGTAAACAGGATGTTGTATCGGTCGAGGGTGCGACCGTCGGTGAGCTGCTGTCCAACCTGACAGAACAGTACGCGGAACTGCGCAAGCACTTATACACAGACGAGGGTCGACTACGAAGCTTTGTCAACGTGTATGTCAACGACGACGACATTCGGTATTTGGAACACGAGCAGACGGTAGTAAAGAGCGGCGACACGGTTAGCATTGTGCCTTCGGTCGCCGGTGGTGCTGGTTCGATGGTGGCCGAATCTCGTACGACCCCTGAGCTAAGCAATGAGGAAGTGCAGCGCTACAGTCGTCATCTGATCATGCCAGAGGTCGGTGTGGACGGGCAGCGAAAGCTTAAGGGTGGACGGGTGTTGTGTATTGGTGCTGGGGGGCTGGGTTCGCCGGCCGCTATGTATCTTGCGGCCGCCGGGGTTGGACAACTCGGCATTGTGGATTTTGACGTCGTTGATTACAGCAATTTGCAACGCCAGATTCTTCATGGCACACCAGACGTCGGCCGGTCGAAGCTGCAGTCAGCAAGGGACCGTCTACAGGCTATCAACCCCGCTGTTCACGTGGAGACCTATGAAACAGCGCTATCTTCTGAGAACGCTCTTCAACTTTTGGAGCCTTACGACGTTGTCGTGGATGGTACTGATAATTTTCCTACACGCTATCTGGTGAACGATGCGTGTGTCCTGCTTGGCAAACCGAACGCCTATGGCAGCATCTTCCGGTTTGAAGGGCAGGCTTCAGTTTTTGCTATGAAGGATGGGCCCTGCTACCGATGTCTCTACCCCGAGCCCCCGCCGCCAGGTCTCGTGCCGAGCTGTGCCGAGGGCGGAGTACTTGGTGTGCTGCCAGGAATAATCGGTACGATTCAGGCCACCGAGGCGATTAAGATCTTGATTGGGGTGGGGGAGCCACTCGTCGGACGATTCCTAATCTACGACGCTTTGCGTATGCGGTTCCGCGAACTCAAACTCCGACGAGACGTTGATTGTCCGGTTTGCGGCGATCAGCCAACGGTACGAGAGTTGATGGACTACGAGCAGTTTTGTGGTGTAACACCTGCCCCGCAGCCAGCGGTGTCGATTAAGGAAACCTCGGTTGAGGGTCTAAAGTGTCGTCTCGACGCGGGAGACGATCTTCTTCTATTGGATGTTCGTGAGCCGCAGGAGCACCAGATCTGCTCCATTCCGGGCTCAACACTGATTCCACTTGGGGATCTTCCCTCTCGTCTCGCTGAACTCGAAGGGCGCCGGGACATCGTAGTGCACTGCAAGTCTGGCGTTCGGAGCGCGAAGGCGGTGAAGCTCCTCCAAGAGGCTGGCTTTGCTGACGCAGCTAATTTGAAAGGCGGCATTCTAGCCTGGATTGAAAATGTTGACCCTTCTTTGCCGAAGTACTGACGAACTGTAGGATGTGAATGGTTTTAGAAGAAGTCTTCGTTACGGCCTTACTCGTCGGCTCAGGTTGTTGTGTTCCTCTCATTAAGCATTTAAGGCGGTCAGAACGGTGCTGAGACTATCGAAAAAAGCTGACTACGGGCTGATCGCAATGAGACATCTGGCGTTGCTACCAGAAACAACAGCGTCCAGTGCTCGTGAAATTGCCGAACAGTACGATATTCCGGTTGAACTCCTCGCCAAAGTACTCCAGCGGCTATCGCGTCAGGGCCTGCTCGTGTCACACCAAGGTACGCGGGGTGGTTATCACCTGGCACGGCCCGCTAAGGCTATCTCGGTGGCCGATGTGATTCAGGCGCTCGATGGGCCAGTCACGGTTACCGCATGCTCAGAGGATTCGCCTGACTGCGACCAGTACGAAAAATGTAGCGTGCGGGATCCGCTGTGGCGGATTAAGGGCCGTATTATTGCTGCGCTTTCAGCCTGCACAATATTTGAGATGGCGACTGACTCGATGAAGGATGAGGTCTTGCCGGAGGTTGTGAAAGCCAAGCCCGACGGTGCTGCGATTGTGCTTGCGCCGATGCCTGACTAGTAGGGGTACGAACTGAGTATGGACATCGACCCCGTTACTTGGTTTGATGAACACTTTCGGAATCCCCAGCATGCCGGTTCACTGCCGCCGGGTGATACTGATGTTGGTACCGGTCGGGTTGAGGACGTCCGGAGCGGCGATGTGACTCGGCTCCAAGTCAGAATCGATAAGTCTTCTTGTGAGATTCGGGATGCTCGGTTTAAGGCTTATGGGTGTAGTTTCACGATTGCGAGTGCGAGCTTCATCGCCGACCTTGTGATCGGTCGTACGATGGTGTCAGCATTGGCAGTTACGTTGGACGAAATCAATGAGGCGCTGAGTCTGCCTATTACGAAGCGGTACTGTGCTGAGTTAGCCCGCGATGCAATGCAGTTGGCGGTTGCTGACTACGAAACAAAGCAAGACACTCAGACTCACGTGATATCGGAGCAAAATTAATGATTCAGGTAACCGAAGCTGCGGTTAAGCGCATTCGGACCCTCATGGCAAATCAAGGTGTCGCTGGTGGTGGACTCCGCATTAGTGTCAAGGCGGGAGGATGCTCAGGTTTGAGTTACGTCTATGACTGGGCGTCTGACGAGCGTGACGGCGATCAGGTGTTTGAGAGCAGTGATGGGCTGAAAATCTTTGTCGATCCCAAGAGTTATCCGTTTCTTAAGGGGACGGTTCTCGACTGTGACGAAAACATGCTTGGCCAGTCCCTTGTGTTCAAAAACCCTAACGCTTCGACCTCTTGCGGTTGCGGTTCGTCTTTTAGCGTCTAAGGGAACTCATCACTTTTTGTTTTCGTTTTGTTCCACCCACCCGTTTGATCTCCGGCGTCCATTTTCCCGAAGGATCGCTGTGCTACACTCACGCCGATGAACGTGTTGGGCGCGTTGCGCGCGGCGAAAACAGACGTCATGCGCGGATATTACGTTGCCATTTCAGCAGGCGTTGGATTAGTGGTGAGCGCCTTCTTTCCGTGGTTATACGTCGGAGAACGCACGCTCGGGGGAGTCCCTGGGGTCGCCGGCTTCTGGATACTCGGCTTGGGCGTGCTTGCGATGGTGCTGGCGACTCTCAGTCTGATCACACGAAAGAATTCCAGACACCCTCTATTGCTTATCGGACTGACTGCGTTCGGTATTTTATTCGTGGGGCAGCAGTTTCTCGAACGAGTGGCCACCGAAGAAGCGTGGGCCATCGCGCAAGCAACCGAAATCATTGCGGGACGACCGCTTACGGAACCGCAGGTTCTACTGACTGGTATCGGCGCCTACGTTGGCCTTGCAGCTTCCGCCGTACTCATTTTGTTTGGCCTCACGATCGTTGTGAGGCGTATCACCGATTCCTATCCAGAGCCTGAGGACGACGATCTTTAGTCGGTCTGTGAACTCAATTCTTTAATACGATGAAAATTACTGTTGCACACAGCCCAGATTCTGACGATGCGTTCATGTTTTATGGCCTAGCTAGTGGTGCAGTTGCTACCGGCGGGTTTGAAGTGGAACAGGTTCTTGCCGATATTGAGACGCTGAACCGCGCCGCCTTTGAAGGCCGTTATGAGGTTACCGCTGTGTCGTTTCACGCCTACGCCCAACTGATCGACCGTTATGCGCTGCTACCGCACGGTGCCAGCATGGGCGATCGTTACGGACCGATCGTTGTGGCGCGCCCTGACGGTCCCAAGGAAGTCAAGGGAGCGCGGGTCGCGATTCCTGGAACTCTGACAACAGCTTATTTGGTTCTTCAACTCTTCGAGCCAGATTTTGATTACACGGTTTTGCCGTTTGATGAGATCCAGCCAGCGGTACTTGCTGGCGAAGCTGAAGCTGGCCTGCTAATTCATGAAGGGCAGCTCACCTATGCAGACGACGGTTTGTGCAAGTTGATTGATTTAGGAGAATGGTGGGCGCATCAGACCGACGGGTTACCGCTGCCCTTGGGGTGCAACATTATTCGTCGAGACCTCGGTAAAGAGAAGATGCGGCGTGTTTCAAAGATGCTTCACGAAAGTATCGCCTACGCACTTTTACACCGTTCAGAAGCACTCGAATATGCTGGAAAGTTCGGCCGTGGACTTGATACGGCACGCACTGATCGGTTCGTTGGAATGTACGTGAATGAGTTGACGTTGGACTATGGCGCACGTGGGCGGGCGGCTGTGGCGCGGCTCTTCGACGACGCGTTTGCCCGAAAACTGATCCCGAACCAGATCCCGATTGAATTCGTTAGCTGATTGCTTTTCAATCGGCAGTCTACAAGACAAGTGTCTTCATTATTAGTTATTGAGTCGGCAGTGGTGCGTCTGGGTGTAGGACAAGGGCGAAACGGGTAATAGCCTGAACGATACGCGGTCCAGGGATCACGAGCTCACTTCCGGTCAGGAAAATAACGTTCTGGTTTTGGACGGCTGGTAGAGAAGGCAAGGCGTTCCACACCTCGATCTCTTTTTCGATTTCGTCGCGTGAAAGACGTTCTACCGTCCTTACTTCGATTACGACCTCCGGAGCAGCCTGCAGAATCATCTCGGTTGTCACCTGCACCGCTCGTCTCGTAGTTCCGTCGAGCACGTTCTTAGCCCCGGCTAGTTCAAGCATGTCATGCTGAAACCCCGAGCCACCGCTGGCGAAGAGGTTGCGGAGCGAATATGGTTCCCTTGCAATGACTAGGAGTGTTCTCGGACGATGACGCCCAGACACCGCTTCTGTGATCTCTACTAAGCCGTCTTCGATGTTGCGGGCCACCTTCCCCGCCTCTGCCGCGTGGCCAGTACGGTTGCCTAACCGGCGGATCGTTGTGGGAATATCAGCCAGTGTGCCGTGTGAGTACGCGAATAGTGGGATCCCCGCCCTTGTCAGTTGGGTCGTTAGGTCGACCTGTGTGATATAGGGGACGACCAAGTTTGGACGCAGTGCGATGATGGCCTCAACATCTGGGTCAATCAGGCCACCAACACGCGGTAGATCGCCAATCTCTGGCGGGTAATTATCGTAGCTCCCAACTCCTACGACCTGCGGGCCAGCACCGATGGCGAACAAAATCTCAGTGATTGCCGGTATAACCGAAACGATCCGCTGTGGTGTCTGCGCCTGTAGGTCGGCAACGAGCACAAGCCACGCAACGATAACAAACACCCCCCTGGCTCCCGTCATCGTCGTCGCACCAGTAGCCATAGGAAAAACGGTCCACCGGTTAGTGCTGTGATAACACCGACCGGTAGCTCAAGCGGTGCCATGACGGAGCGCGCAGCGACGTCACACGCAACCAGAAACGCAGCTCCGAGGCACGCAGAAGCCGGCATGACAATCCGATGGTCGGCTCCAACGACCAACCTAATAAGATGGGGGATCACGATACCAATGAAACCGATCGGGCCGCTCAGTGAGACAGCCGCGCCGGTTGCGAGGGAAGCGCTCAGAAATGCCACGCGCTGAACGCGAAGAACATCCACGCCTCTGGCGGCAGCACTGTCGCTGCCGAGGGTTAGGAGATTGAGTGCGCGGGGAAGAGTTCCGAACATCACGAAGGCGATAGCTAGCAGAGGCAGCGCGGCAAAGATCGGTTGGAATCCACCGACGTCGAGATTGCCCATCAGCCATCGTACCGTCTGGAACGTTTGCGCGAAGTCTGACGAGTATTGTACGAACATTATGATTGCCGAAAAGAAAGAATTAAGCGTTACACCCGCGAGTAGTAAAACAGTCGTTGATAGTCCTCGATGCCGGAGCGTCGCCATTGTGTAGACAACGCTGGCCGCGCCGAGTGACCCGAGTAAACTCGCGATCGGTACCGCCGGGATTCCACCCAGCGCGACGGGTAGTCCGAGTGTAATTACCAGCATTGCACCGAGTGATGCACCAGCTGACACGCCAAGAGTGAATGGTGTGGCGAGCGGATTCCGCAATAAGGCTTGAAACACAACACCTGCCACAGCCAATGATGCTCCAACAAGGACGCCAGCCAATGCCCGAGGCAACCTTGCGATAAAGAAAATCTGGGCGTCAACGTTCTCTGTGAAAGGAACTGAAGTGTCGAAAACCCGTGCCAAGGTTATTGGCGTTGGACCGACCAGTGGAGCGACAACGAGTGTGGCAATCGCCAGTCCGCCGAATCCGCCAAGAGCGATTGTCAGTCTGCGACGAAGACTCCATCTTCGATCTGCCGGTGGCACCATGGGTGCCTTATTGGCAGACGCCGAGAGTCGGCGCGATGGTCTTTTCGTAGAGCCGGTCGGTTCGTTACTCATTGTGCCCATTAAGGTGTGTCGGTGGCACGCCGTGCCAATGGAACGATGGTCAGATGTCCGGCCGTGGCGTGTTGTTCGACCACGGCGTCCACGTTGTAAAGGTCCTTGACCGTGTCAGGCCGGAGAATTTCGTGGATGGGCCCGGCAGCGAGGACACACCCCTGTCGAAGAAGGACGACTTGGTCGCAAACGCTGGCGGCGAAGTTAAGGTCGTGAGTTGAGATCACTATCGCTGTGGATCGATCGTTGTTCAAACGGCGGATGGTCGATGCTATATCCAACTGGTAACCGAGATCGAGCGATGCGGTTGGTTCATCGAGGAGGAGCACCTCAACGGGTCGGCGGCCGGTGTCGGCTGCGCGCCGTCCGAATTGTGCCAAGGCGCTGGCAATGACTACACGCTGTTTTTCACCTCCGCTTAGCGTCATGAACGACCGCTGCTCGAGATTGGCTGTGCCGGTCTCAGCGAGTGCAGCACGGGCCACCTCGATGTCCTCGGGTCCCTCAACCTCGAAAGTCCGAAGATGGGGATAACGTCCCATCATGGCGACCTCAAGAACGGAGTAGTCAAATGCCACGTAGGTTTCTTGTGGCACCATTGCCATCCGTTTCGCCAGTCCAGCTTTGGTGATGCTACCGAGGTCACGGCCGTCGAGCACGACCTGACCCGCAGACGGGCGTAGTAAGCCCCCAAGTAAACGCAACAGCGTTGTCTTACCCGAGCCGTTCGGTCCGAGGATGCCCAGCAAGCCTCCTGGAGCCAGGTCAAAAGAGACATCACTCAGAACGAGGCGTTTGTCGTAGGCGAACGAGACGTTAGCGACCTGTAGCAACTTGTACTCCGATGATCGCGCTTCGTCCAGGCGCAGAAAATCCGAAAACTTCTTCGTACCCACGGTCAAGCAGGTTGGTGATACGTGCAAAGAGATCAAGGCCGTTCAGCATGGTTAGCGTGCCGCCGAGATTGACTACGCTGTGGCCAGGGTTTATGAATAGGCCGTCGAACGCACCGAGCGACGGCTCAACATCAAGGCTCCGGCCGCGCGCGAGAAGCTGGCCGAAGGCTGTTATAGGGCCCTTCCGGTAAACCAGATCAACGGTGCTCTGATGGTGTGGTCGTCGCAGTAAGGTATCTCCTACCTGAAATGGCGGTGGCGCCTGGTCTGAGAATTGGTCGACTGCAAGGATCTTGGTGTTGAGCCAGGTATAGGTCAGCGTCGCCTCCAATCCCCAGGGCGTGCGCGCAAAGACCGCTAGTTCGAGACCTTGCGCACGGGCGTTTGAGATGTTGTCCGTCCTAAACTGACTCGCGTCCTGGAGGGACCGGCCAACCGCCACGATCAGATCATCGTAGCGATTCAAGAATCCTGTTCCATCGATAATAATGGCACCTCCAGCGATGGCCTGTTCGATGCCGAGTTCAAGACTGCGGTTGCGCTCGGGCTTCAGAGCCGGATTGTCAGTAAAGGCAATTTCGAACGCGTCGGGTGGCCGGATTCCCGTACCCGCACTACCATACAGCCGAGTCCAATAGTGTTTCTGCTGTCTCTCAGGTTGAAGAAAGTACGCAACCGAGAGCTTCGGATTAACTGACACGGTCGACACTGCGTCGAAGACCGGCCTTGGCGAGAATGCGTTCGGGTCAGGGCTCAAAAAATCGCGGTGGATTTGCTCGGCACGCGCTCCAGCAGTGACGTAGAAGCGTTCACCAACTTCGTAACGCAATTCGCCAAAAGCACCAACCATGCGGCGTTTGACTGGCACACGGTTGGCGTCCGGACCGGTAATGAAATTACTTTCGGCTTTCTCGCGGTGCAGCTCACCGCCAGCCGATAAGCCAAGGTTGGGTGCAATGATCACGTCGGTCTGCCCGCGAACTGTCACGCGGCGAGACTCAGATTCCGAGACTCCGAACGGGCTAGTGAACGTGCCATCGAGACCGCTCCATGAAACATGCAGATGCTCCGTAATGCGATCACTTAGCGGAACCGCGGCGGCCATTGAAAACAGCCGCACATCGTTCTTGCCCCGCGATACTGTGTCGATCGCCTTCACGTTTCCGCGCGGGTCGCTTCCAAACGGTCCAGGAAAACCCCGTTCGTAGGAACTCAAATGCCCAAAACCACTAATACGAATGTCTCGGGTACCGTCCCACCCAAACCTGAACGAACCATTTTTGCGCTGGTAATCGTCATTCGTGACGGGTTCACCAGTGGCTAGTGCAACGCCAGTGAAGCCGTCCGTGGCAAGGCGCTCGCCGCTGGCCCCCCAATGCCAGGCTCCATGCGACCCCGAAACGGCCCCCGCAGCGCGGGAAGTCCCGAAGCTACCTCCCTCAACGAGTCCCGAGGTGCGGTTTGGTCCGCCACGTTTTGTGATGACCTGCACGACGGCGCCGATAGCGTCGGACCCATACAAGGCGCTCTGGGGCCCACGCACGACCTCGATGCGCTCGATGTCGACGGTCGGTAGGTGTGCGAAATCGAAGTCACCGCCGAAAGTATTGACACGCACGCCATCAATCATTACCAGCGTAAAGTTCGATTCGCCGCCACGTGGGAACAGTGAAGTGACACCGCCCCTACCCCCGCCTTGTGTAACGGTAAGCCCAGGAACGAGGCGTAACGCTTCGGAAACGGTTTCAACCTGCCGTGCGCGAAGGTCTTCGGCGTCGATTACCGTCACGCTATCCGGTGTGTAGGACAGCGGACGATTGACTTGTGCCGCGGATACAACTACCGATTCAGCGATGGCGCTGATGCGCAGCGAGACCGTCACATATTGCACCACGTCGGTTTCTAGATAGACCGGCATCACTTCACTGCGGAAGCCGGGAATCGACACGTGGAGTTTGTACTGCCCGTTTGTAAGTCCGGTAAAACTGAAATGACCAGCGGTGTCAGTCGTGGTAGTGGTTCTTATTGTCCCCGCTCGTGATAACAACACGCTCGCAAGCTGAACCGGTTGCCCGGCCGGGTCGACGACGGTGCCGGAGAGGTCATCTCCAAAGGCCGTTCCCGGAAGGAAAGAAGCGACTAGAGCGAGTAGGAGGAAACTGAACCAAGGGACGTGCGGGAAACAGGACACTGAATTCCTCTTTGGCGTAATCGCGCGCCAAAATTGCCCACGGGGATGAGCCGGAGCATGCAGAAGAAGACGAGCCCAGAAGCCAGGTGTCCTGACTCGCGGATCGACACGAAGCGACAGCACCTTCCCATGCTCTCCACGAGCACAGTGGTGGCTACAACATTTGCAGCACCGAGTCGCTTCGCTCCCCGCTTACAGTGGCGGTACCGTGTGGGATTCGCACCCACTTCGCATGACCACTGGGAAGCGTCGGTTGTGCGGCGGAGTATAGCATGGGAGAATGACGAACTCGTCGGCAGGCCGCCAGAACCTTTCTTTCAAGGTTGCACTAACGGCGTTGAGCCGACGTAGTACTTGTTTGATCCATGCGACTTCGACTTGAGGCCTCACGTCTATTGGACATCGCCGACCGGCTCGAGGCCGGTGAACGGCTTAGTTTTGACGACGGTGTCCGGCTGTTCGAAGCGCCTGATCTTCTAGCTGTGGGCTGGCTGGCCAATCGCGAACGAGAACGCCGGCACGCGGATCAGACTTTTTTCAATCAGAACATCAGAATTGAAGCCACGAACGTTTGTGTAGCGAGTTGTCTGTTCTGTGCTTTCGCGCGGCTGAAGCCCGGCGACCCGGGTGCCTACACAATGTCGTTAGAGCAGGCCTGGGACAAGATTCGTGATCGTCAGGATCAGGCATTGACGGAAGTCCACGTCGTCAACGGACTTCACCCCGATCTTCCGTTCAGCTACTACATTGAACTGTTGCAGGGTTTTAAGCGGATCCGTCCAAACGTGCATCTCAAATGTTTTACGGCGGTGGAGATCGCCTTTTTTGCCGATCTTTACGGGATGTCCGACGAGCGGGTTTTACGAGAACTCATGGACGCTGGGCTTGACTCATTGCCCGGTGGTGGAGCTGAAATATTTGCCGAAAGAGTACGGCGGAAGATTAGCCACGATAAGTGTGGAACGGAGCGCTACCTCGCGATTCACCGGACGGTACACCGATTAGGGATGCGGTCAAACGTCACCATGTTATACGGCCATATCGAAACACTAGCTGAGCGTTTGGACCACATGCTCCGTGTCCGTGAGTTACAGGACGAGACGGGAGGGTTTCAGGCATTTATCCCACTAGCATTTCATCCCGATAACAACCAGATGCGCAAGTTGCCAGCACCGACAGCCGCCGACACTCTACGCGTACACGCAGTCGCACGGTTAATGCTCGACAATGTTTCGCACATAAAGGCATTTTGGATCGCAACCGGTGTCGGCGTGGCGCAGGCTGCTCTCTGGTTTGGAGCAGATGATCTTGATGGTACCGTGCACGAGGAGCGCATCTACCACATGGCTGGAGCACGGACTCCTGAGGTGATGACGACGCACGAAATCGGTCGGCTCATTCGTGCTGCTGGCCGACAACCAATTGAGCGCGACACACTTTACAACGTCTTGTCGATGTCTGCTTGACGACGCCAACTGGTCACCCAAACACTATGTTTGCTGTGCTAGGATACCCGTAGCGCCAGGCTCCACTCCGAGGTCAAGTTGGGTGCGGGGACTTGGCTTTTTCGAGGCCTGTGATTGAGAAAAAATTCACAATCAATGGACGTAGGCATCGATTGAAGCGATGAGTGTAGGTTCATGCAACTCGAACAACTCGAAGTTTTGAACGGGTACGAAAAGCAGCAGATCGGTGAACGTCAGGCGCTCCCGGAGCGTTATTTGGGTGTATCTGACGAAGAATTGGACGTCCGAATTTCGGCTGCGCGGTCGGCGCTTGGAGACCGGCTGTTGATCCTTGGCCATCACTACCAACGGGATGAGGTTTTCAAGTTCGCCGACTATAGCGGTGACTCGTTCAAGCTCGCTAAGGTTGCGGCCGCGCGTTCCGACACGGAGTTCATCATCTTCTGCGGCGTCCACTTTATGGCTGAGAGCGCGGATGTGCTCAGCGCTCCACATCAGCGGGTCATTCTGCCTGACCTTGCTGCGGGTTGCTCGATGGCCGACATGGCGGAGCCAGACGAACTTGAAGTCTGCTGGCGCGAGCTCGAGGAGCTAGGTGTTACCGATATTGTGCCCGTGACCTATATGAACTCAGCCGCTGGCATTAAGGCCTTTTGTGGTCGTGAGGGTGGTGTTGTCTGCACTTCAAGTAACGCTGCCGCCACGCTGCGGTGGGGCTGGGAGCGTGGTGAGAAGATTCTTTTCCTGCCTGACCAGCACTTAGGTCGGAACACCGCATACGCCATGGGTGTGCCGCTCGACAAGATGGTCGTCTGGGACCCACAGCAGCCGATGGGTGGCTTGCGACCAGACGAGGTGGCGACTGCTGAGCTAATCCTGTGGAATGGCCATTGTTCTGTCCACACTAGATTTTCGGTCGCCCAAATTGAGCAGTTGCGCTTGGCTGAACCTGAGGCGCGCGTGATTGTCCATCCCGAGTGTACCTGGGAGGTCGTGCAGGCGGCTGATGCGAGTGGCTCTACCGAAACGATCATCCGACACATTCGGGAGAGCCCGGTAGGCTCGGTGTGGGCGGTGGGTACCGAAATTCATTTAGTGAACCGGCTTGCTAAGGAGATGGCGCCTGATAGAACGGTGTTATCTCTTGATGCGCTCGGGTGCCTGTGCTCCACGATGTTCCGTGTGTCGCCGAACCATCTCTGCTGGGTGCTCGAATCTCTGATCGATGGCGAAGTTCATAACCAGGTCGTAGTGCCCGATGACCAGAAACATTGGACCCGGGTGGCTCTCGACCGGATGCTTTCTATCCAGTAAACTCCAAGGTCTCCGATCCGCTGCGGCCGTGCGGGTGCGCAATCGGACGCTGGATCTCACTGTAAGGAGGATTTTCGATGGCCCACGAATTGCCGCCACTTCCGTATGCGTACGATGCACTTGAGCCTCACGTGGACGAGCAGACGATGCGCATTCACCATGACAAGCATCACGCCGCTTACATTAAGAACCTGGACGCAGCGCTCGAGAAGCATCCGGCGTTGCAGTCGAAGAGTCTGGACGAACTTATGGGCGACCTCGCCAGTGTGCCGGAGGACGTTCGCACAGCGGTCCGCAATAACGGCGGGGGGCATTGGAACCACTCAATGTTCTGGCAAGTCATGGGACCGAATGCTGGAGGAGACCCAACGGGTAAGGCTGCCGAAGCGATCACGGCTTCGTTCGGTAATTTTGACAGTCTGAAAGATCAGTTCGCCAAGGCGGCGGTGGGTCGATTTGGCAGCGGGTGGGTGTGGATCGTGGTCGATGGCGGTACGCTGTCGATTGTAAGCACACCGAACCAGGATAATCCGCTAATGGATGGTAAATGCGCGATTCTTGGACTCGACGTTTGGGAGCACGCCTACTATCTAAATTATCAGAACCGGCGTCCTGACTATGTCAAAGCGTGGTGGAACGTCGTCAACTGGGTGGAAGTTAACAAGCGGCTCGGTTAACTAGGTCCAACCTCACGGGAGCCAGCAGCAACTGGCTCCCTCCGCATACCGGAATCGGCCACGACTGGTTCCGGCGCCAGATTCATGTCGCTTTCTGCAATCCTTTTTCTGTTTCTGACGCATCTGGGTATCGGAATTGCGTGGACGCTGATATTGGTCCCGCGGTCTGCCGGGGTGAAATTCTTTCGCTTTAATGCTGGGTTGGTGGTCGCGATACTAGTTGTGGGAATGGCATTTCGTCCAGACCTGGCGGTATTGGGCGGTGTGGCATCTGGCACTGCGTTCATAACGCTGGCGGTGGCAACTGGCGCATTCCTGATCTACTGGGCGACCATCGGGCGCGTCATGGCTGTACTGCGGCGCGGGCTGCTCTGGGTTGGCTTGGCCGCCGGCGCCGTTACGCTCATCGCCCAGGCCGTCGCGGTTAGTTCGTCACTGGCGATGGCTTCTCCTGTGCTGGCTATTGCGAGTTTTTTGTCCTCAGCAGCGCTCCTTGGTGGATCGTGTACGGCGATGATTCTCGGGCACTGGTATCTCGTGCTGCCGTCGATGGATATAACACACCTTCAATCGATGGTGAAATTTCACATCGGCTCCGTCATCGTGCGGATTATGGTTGTTAGCGTGGCTGTCTGGCTCGCGATTTCTGGCTGGGAACCTGGCCTAGAGCCAAACTTCCAGCGGTATGTACTTTCAAGTGCCGGGGTATTTTTCTGGCAGCGTGTACTGTTCGGTCTACTCGGTCCAGCAGTGCTGTCGTACCTCACGTGGGAGACGGCAAAGATTCGCTCGACGCAGTCAGCGACAGGCATTCTGTATGTGGATTTCTTCACCGTGATTGTGGGCGAGATTTTGGCTAAGTATCTGTATCTATTAACCTCGGTTGCGGTTTGAGGATGTGTCGCATGGAAGTTATCGTGAAATGTCCCAGCTGCAATGCGGCTTTACCTGTTAAGGCCTCCGAAAAGCTGAACGAAATCGCGTGTGGAAGTTGTCAGAAGGTTATTGCCCTAACGATAACTCCTGCTGTTGCAACGGACACATCGGTTGACACCTGCCCAATGTGTACCGGCAAGGATTTCTATATCCGCAAGGATTTCGATCCAAAGGTTGGCCTGGCCTTTGTCATCTTGGGTGCTACGGTCAGTGCGGTTTTCTACTATTTCGGCATGGACCTTACCGCTTACGGGGTACTGGCCGTGGCGGTCTTTGTTGACCTAGCGGTTTATCGTCGGCTCGGCGACGTGACCATCTGTTACCGTTGCCAGGCCGAGTTCCGAGGACACTTCAAGCAAATGGCTGAGAGCTTCGACCTACACACCGCGGACGTATTGGAGGCAGAGTACGCTAAACAGGCGGGCCGTTAGCGGTTCGGCGATTCTTTCTCTCTGTCGATCTAATCTTCGTTGAGCAGTTTAGAAGAGCTTCACAACGACCTCTTCGCCTTTTTCCACGATGTCGGTCTGAGCGGGGATCTCAATATAGCCGTCGGCAAGCGACATGCTCGTAATGTCACCGGATGCCTTAAAGGCGGGTACGGCAAAGCCATCGCTAAGCCGAACTGTATAAAACTGGTGACGCCCGGTCGTTGATACGACTCGCGCTGCGATTGGGAGGGTTAATTCTCGTGGTCGATATGGTGGTAGGTGCGCTAACCGGCGAAGAATTGGTATGAGCAGCATGTAGGCGTTTGATAGGCACGACGTCGGGTAGCCTGGCATCCCCAGCACCGGTGTGTCTCCAATCCGCCCGAAGACCGTCGGCTTGCCTGGCTTAACGGCAATGCCGTGAAACAGCACCTCGCCTTGGCGCTGCAATACGTCGAGAATCAAGTCGCGCTCTCCGACCGAACTGCCGCCAGAAAACACCAGTAAATCGTGACCGGTGCACGCTTGGACGGCGGTTGTTAGTGCGTCGACCGTGTCGGCTGGAGTGGGTTGCCCAACGGCCAATCCGCCGTGGTTCCGCACGATGGTCTCTAAGGTAAAACGGTTGATATCGTAGATTTGTCCGGGCCCGAGCGACTGGCCAGGTGAGATAATCTCATCGCCTGTCGACAACAGAGCCAGTGACGGTCTTGCGTATACCTCTAGGTCAGCGACCCCGATGGCCGCGAGTGCACCGATACGTCCGGCGCTCAGGTGGTCGTCACGCTGGACGAGTGTCTGGCCCGGTACGATGTCAGCGCCTCGGCGACCAACGTTCTGGCGCGGGTAGACTGGTGTGAAAATCCGAACCTGGTTACCGTCGCCACGATCGGTCTCTTCGACCATGACCACAGCGTCTGCACCTTGAGGCATGGGAGCACCCGTCGCAATCTGAGAGCACTCACCCCGACCGACACCGCGGTTGGGTATCTGACCAGTGAAAACGGTTTCCACGCACTTCAACACTTTAGGTTGGTAACGAGTTGCACCAAAAGTATCTTCAGCGACGACCGCGAAGCCATCCATCGCCGCGCGATCGAACGGAGGAACGTCCTGGTCCGATACTACATCGCGCGAAGCAACGCGGCCGCCGGCTTCGGAGAGCACGACACGCTCGCTTCGCTCTAAGGGTTTTGTAGCTTCGTTAATGAGTGCAAGTGCCTCATCAAGTCCTATCGTTTCCCGAATGGGACGCATGTTCGTTGTTACCATGGTGGCTGTGAATCACGGACGAACTAACGGGAAGCTTCTCGAACGAGGTGTCCGAGTTCCGGGAGTATGAGTTTCGTTAACGCCAACCGGACCGCATGCTCCGAGCCCGGTAAACCGAAAATAATCTTACCTCCTGCTGTGCCAGCGAAGGCTCTGCTCAACATCGCAGCGGGACCAATCTCTGCAAAACTTAAGGCGCGGAAAAGCTCACCGAAGCCTGTGAGCCGTTTCTCCAGTAGTTCAGTGACCGCTTCGTAGGAGCGATCCCGTGAGGAGATACCGGTGCCTCCTGTCGTGATAATTGTCTGGATTTCATGCTTCGTGAGTTGCGTGGCGATAGTGGCGCGGACCTGATCAGGTTCGTCTTTGACGATCTGCCGATCGACTATCGTGTGTCCTGCCGCAGTAAGCAGTTCAATGACGGTTCGCCCACCTCCGTCGGTTTCTTCGGTACGAGTGTCCGACACGGTCAGCACGTAGCAGCGCACGTGGGTGGGCGCTTGTGCACGGTGCTCTAAATGACTCATCGAATAGATTATACAAGGCGACGTTGCGGACCGGTGCCTTTCAAACTACCATCGGCGCATATGCTGCCTTGCCTGCGTACGAGGCCATGTGCAATCACATTCGCCATACTTGCGATGGTCGTATCGCCCGGCCTGCCCATCTACGGCCAACAAGATGCGTCCACGCTAGATCCAGAAGCTCGAACGTGGGTCGTGAACACGCTCGGAACCATGAGTGTCGACCAACAGATTGGCCAACTGATTATGCCATCCCTGTTGTCGACCTACACAGGCAGCGACACTGAGACTTTCGATTCGCTGGTTGCACTGACTCGCGAGCAAGAAGTGGGCGGCTTTCTGGTGTTCGGCGGACGCGAGTTGGCACCAGACGTACTGCTTAATCCAACATACGGCACCGTTACACTCGGTCAGCCAATGTCAGCGATGTCGCTTATCAATCGGCTGCAAAAGATCGCTCGAGTACCTTTGATCTTCTCAAGTGATTTTGAGGCCGGTGTCGGTTTCAGGATCGGTGGCGGCACGGTATTCCCCCGTGCGATGGCATTTGGGGCAGCGGGCGACGAACAGTTGGCCTATGAGGCTGGCCGGATCACAGCAATTGAGTCTCGGTCCATTGGCATACACGTGAACTTCGCACCGGTGGTAGACGTCAACAACAACCCACGCAACCCTGTGATTAATATCCGGTCCTTTGGCGAGGACCCCGCGCTGGTAGGGCGGCTCGCTAGTGCCTACATTCGTGGTACGCACGACGGCGGGATGCTTGCCACGGTTAAGCACTTTCCAGGCCATGGTGATACCGACATCGATTCCCATGCTGGTCTGCCAATCATTCCACACGGACGAGAGCGCTTGCAGATGCTCGAGTGGCCCCCGTTTCGCGACAGTATCGCAGCGGGGGTGGATGGTGTTATGACCGCGCACATTGTTCTTCCGATGCTCGATCCCGAGGAAGGGGTTCCTTCCACCCTTAGCCGCACGGTTGTTGAGGGTGTTCTACGCGATGAATTCAAGTTCGATGGACTAATTTTTACGGATTCGATGCAGATGGGTGCGATTAGTAGCCATTGGTCGACAGAAGACGCGGCAGTCCGAGCAATTTTGGCAGGGAACGATATTATTCTGCACCCAGCCGACGCCGTGGTCGCGATAAACGGCATTCGCGCGGCGGTGGCGACGGGCGAAGTGTCGCTTGAACGGATCCGAGAGTCGGCGACACGGGTGCTCGAAATGAAGGCACGCCTGGGACTTCATCGAAGTCGCTTCGTTGATTCAGAGAGACTGCCGGAACGGGTTGGCGGACGTGAACATGGAAGTGTTGCCGACCAGGTGAGCGAACGAGCGATGACTCTGCTTTCCGATTCTCGTGGTGATATACCGTTCCGACTACCGCGAGATGCCACAATTCTCTATCTGTCGGTTCTTGATCGCCCATCTGGCTGGCGGATCGCTGCACCTAGTCGAACTTTCATCACGGAGTTGCGAGACCGTTGGCCGAATGTCACGGCTGTGGAACTCTCTAATCAAACCTCGCGCCAGGCAATCGACCTCCTGCGATCAACCTCTGAGCAATTCGATGCGATCGTCGCATCGGTGTTTGTACGAACGACGCCCCGAGACGGAGGAATGGACCTTGCGCCCTCGCTTGTATCACTACTTGAACGGCTGGGGAGTATGACCGAGGTGCGACATCAGCCTTACGCAGTAGTTTTATTCGGTAGTCCCTACACGGCTCTGGCGCTTCCTTCGGTCCCTGCTCTTTTACTGACCTACGATTTCTATGATAGGGCAGAGCGTAATGCCGTCCGTGCGCTGGCTGGCGAGTCACGTATCGGCGGGAGGCTGCCGGTCAGCCTACCTGAGATGTTTCCTCGGGGTCATGGCTTAGACCGGCAAATGCGTTTGCGATAGCGACATTAACGGATATACGTGCATGCTATAATTCGGGGTTCCCGTGATCGGTAACAGGCCCGCGGATCCGTAACATGCGACGGGCGCCCTTAGCTCAGCTGGATAGAGCGTCTGGCTACGAACCAGGAGGCCGCAGGTTCGAATCCTGCAGGGCGCGCCAATCTAACCGACCGCCACGCAATGAAACGGCTCGCTTGGTTTACGCCACTGCCCCCCGAACGTTCTGGAATTGCGACCTACAGTTCCGAGATCCTGGGATTGCTCACGGACGTCTATGATATTGACATCATTGTCGATTCGTTACCGTTGCAAGGTAACGGAGATGATCGACATATCAGCGCGTATGATTTTTCATGGCGGCAGATTAAGCATCCCTACGATTTAATTGTTTACCAGCTTGGTAACGCAAAATGTCATGACTACATCTGGCCGTACATGTTTCGTTACCCAGGCCTTGTAGTTTTACACGACGGCCAATTACACCAGGCCCGGGCCCGCCTATTGCTCCAGCAGAAGCGTTATGAAGACTACCGTGCTGAGTTCGAATACAACCATCCTGATGCTAGAGCCGACATTGCCTATCTTGGAATCGCCGGACTCCTGGGGTCACTACACTACTTCTGGCCCATGTTACGAACCGTTGTGAACTCAGCGAGAATGGTGGCTGTTCATAATACGGTACTCGTTCGAGAGTTACAGGACAGGTTTCCCGAGGCACGTATCGACCGAATCCGAATGGGTGTGCCGAATGCGGCCGATGCCTCAAGAGCAGAGCACATCCGGACCAGACACAACATTTCTCCCGAGACGGTAGTTTTTGCTGCGTTCGGTCGGGTCACGCCTGAGAAGCGAATTGCCCACACGTTCAGAGCACTTGCAGCAATGGTCAGCCGCACACCTCAAGTACACCTTCTCATCGTCGGTGAACCAGTTCCCTACTACGACGCAATTGCGGAGGCCCAGCGTCTGGGTGTTGCTGACCGTGTCACGTTTACAGGTTACGTGGAAGATCGCGATCTGGACGATTACATTGCGTGCGCTGATGTCTGCCTGTGTATGCGCTGGCCATCGTCTGGTGAAACATCCGCGTCGTGGTTACGGTGTTTAGCAGGGGGCCGTGCCACAATTGTTACTGACCTGCACCACACGATCGATGTACCAGCGCTCGTAACGCGAGGCACCTGGACGCCATCACCGTCAGTTGAGGTCGCACCGATCAAGCAAAATGCGTCGGCTCCGACTGGCGGACCATCTGGGTTACCTCTCTGTGTCAGCATCGACATAATGGACGAGGAAAACTCGTTGCAGGTGGCAATGGAGCGGCTGGCACGTGACCGGACGCTACGACGAGAGCTAGGTAACCGAGCAAAAAGATTCTGGGCGGCTCGCCACACCCTGAAGCACATGCAGGCTGATTATTTAAGGGTCATTAGCCTTGCTCTGGACAGCCCCTCAGGGATCACGCCACCGCTCCCTCACTTGCGGCCAGATGGCCTGGAGACTGCCCGTGACATCCTCAAGGATATGGGGATGTCAGTTGATATCCTCGGGAGAGCCTGACCTCCCCATTGTGTTGTTGGTGATGAGGTAACGTTTGTAAACTGCTGTTAAACAATGGCTTAGCCTTGACTTCAGTCGAGTGGTCTTAGTAGGCTTGTTCACGTTAAGGTTGTCTGATGTGGTGATTATGCTGAATACGGTCAATACCCCTTTTCTGTCAATTGCCCCGATGCGTGGGATGGTTTATGAGCGATGATCCACTGTCCGTTACCGGCGAAAAGCGTCTGAAGCTCGAACGGGAAAGAATCGATCGTCAATACAACGATGCGTTGACGGCTCTCGATCTTGCACTGCAGCAGTTTCCTGAACTTCCAGCGTCACCGGCGGCACCTGACGACTCGCTTATCACAAGACTAAACGAGTTGGCCCGGCTAGTTCCTGAGGGGGGTGTAGATTACGGTGTCGGGTGGCGAGGACGGATTAGGCGTTTCGTATGGCGAATTATAGGACCGGTGTTTCAACGACAGCATGACTTCAACCTTGCCTTGATTGACCACATTAATTGCAATATAGAGCCCACTCGCCAGAGGGCGTATGCCCTCGACAAGGTACTGACGGCGATTCGCGACTCATTTGCTTCCCAAGCGTTCTTTCAACACAAGCTTATGTTGTATGCGCAGCAAATCACTCCCTATGTAAACACTAAGCAGCCAATCATGCCGCTTAGCGTGCACGAGTTTGGGGCAGGCCTTGCCGCGGGTCTTGATGCGGTTGGTGATGAAATCCAGATACGTGCCGAGGCAAATATCGTGAGGGAGCGACGGTTTGAAGCAAGAGTCGAAGAACTTCGGGCGACCGTTGGTGCACTGCAGCAGAAGTTACTCCTGTTGACAAGGCAACTAGAACAACAGGAGGCGGGCAAGGTTATGACGTCAACCAAGAGTCGAAGCAGCCGCCGACAGGCCACGCTTGATACAGAGGCTTCTCCCAGGTCGAGATTGACTGAAGGCCAACTGAGCACTGCGGACGGTGCATTCAAGTACGTGGGTTTCGAAGATCAATTCCGTGGAGCACCCGAAGAAATTCGGGCACGCATGAATGAATACGCACCTGATTTTACCGGCGCGGTTGATGTGTTGGATGTAGGGTGCGGCCGGGGTGAGTTCCTCGATGTGCTCAAGGCAAACGGTGTGCCGGCGCGAGGCCTCGACATCAACCCGGAAATGGTCAAGGTTTGTCGAATGCGCGGTCTCGACGTGGTAGAAGGTGACGTGGTCAGCTATCTGGAAGGTTTAGATGATGGTTCACTCGGCGGTCTTTTCTCGGCCCAGGTCGTCGAGCACTTACGACCAGAGTATCTAATACGCCTGCTTGAACTGTCATACCAAAAGCTAAGACCAAGGTCTAAAATCGTGCTCGAAACGATTAATCCTGCGTGCTGGGTCGCGTTCTTCGACGGTTATATTCGTGACATCACGCATGCGCAACCTCTACATCCCGATACACTGACCTATCTATTGCATGCAACCGGGTTTCAAGGCGCTACTATCCGATACAGTGCGCCATATCCTGAACATGCCAAGCTGCAAAGAGTAGCGGTATCGGACCGGTCCAAGAAAGCTAAGGATACGGATGAACTAGCTTCCCTCACTGTGGCGTTTAACGATGCCGCTGACAAGATCAACAGCTTCTTGTTTACACACTTGGACTACGCGGTAATTGCTGAACGCCTCTAAGGTCCATGGAATCTATAAGGTCGAAACGATTTTCGTCGACGATGCGTGAACCGTTCATGCGTGCTGCGTTGGCCGAGGCAAATCGGGCTGAAGCGGTTGGCGAGGTTCCCATTGGCGCGGTCGTTGTTGTTGACGGCGAGATCGTCGGCTCTGGGTTCAATCAGCCGATTGCGATGCACGACCCGACAGCCCATGCAGAAATCGTAGCGCTGCGCGCGGCTGGATTGGCGTGTAGTAATTACCGTCTCACGGGTGCCTCACTCTATGTCACGGTCGAGCCGTGCTTGATGTGCGTCGGCGCCTTGATTCACGCGCGGATTGGCACGTTGGTGTTCGGTGCGGCCGAACCCAAGGCCGGAGCGGTTCAGTCTATGTGCCGGTCACTGGATCATCCGTCGTTGAACCACAAGGTTGTTGTAATCACTGGTGTGTTAGAGGCCGAATGCTCGGCGGTCCTGCAGGGATTCTTCCAGCGACGTCGAGAGGCAAACGTGTTTACGACGCCTCTCAGTTGATTGGCAACGTTAATTTTGATTGTTTGACCCAACGGAGAGGTACCGAAGTGGTCGTAACGGGGGCGCCTCGAAAGCGTCTTGTCGGGTAACCGGCACGTGGGTTCGAATCCC
>PAUA01000017.1 GCA_002712565.1 Gemmatimonadota bacterium
TGCCGCAAAGAGTGCGCACTGAGTCCCAAGCCTGGGGCGGCGTCATCCAGGAAGCGTCGCACAACGGTCTGGATGGACCGCCTGGAAAGCCTTTTCCCCGCCGGATTGAGGAGGAGCGCCTCACGATCCGGCGTCATCGACGCCGCCTGGAGTTCGAGGCGACGAGGCAGGTACCGGCCGATGGCCCTCCTTGCCGATCCGGTGACGGGTACGAGTCGCTCCTTGCTTCCCTTACCGAACACCTTGGTCTGTCCTCGTTGGAGATCGAGTGCTCGGAGGTCGAGGCCGTGCAGTTCTGACAGCCGGAGACCACTCCCGTACAGAAGCTCGAGGATGACCAGGTTTCTTGTCCCTCGATACGTATTCTCCGCCGCTCGGAGCTCAGCCCCCGAGAAGATTCCCGCGATATCTGCCGCGGTCACGTGCCCCGGAAGGCGCTTCTCCACCTTAGGGGACCTCAGTCTCCTCGCCGGATCACTCGGCACCCGGTCCTCGAGATGGAGAAACCGGTAAAACGTACGTATGGCCGACAGTTTCCGGGCGACGGTTCGGCGGCCCAGACCCTTTCTGTCGCACCATCCCATGAAGGCCCGAAAATCGATCCGCTCTACGGTCCCCCAGGCCCATTCCCCTGCCCCGTAGTGGTCGTCGAGAAAAATCCGCAGGTCCGCGAGATCCTTGCGATAGGCCACCACGGTCCGAGGGGACAGCCGTCGCTCCGACTCGAGATGCTCGAAAAAACGGGAGACGTCGGCGTCCATGTCCACTGCGTCTACGTCCGGCCCCCCGGGCCGCCCACCGGCCCCGTAATCCCACTCGCCTCCATCCAGGCTCTGAAGCCCGTCTCGGCGCGCTCGGCTAGCATCTCCCGCTTCTTGACCTTGTCCTTCACGCGCCGGTTGAGCGGGTCGACGAGCCCCCAGTTCGAGTTCATGGGCTGGAAGTGGCCGGGGGCACTCTCCTTGAGGTACCGGAACAGCCCGCCGAGCATCGTGGTGGGCGGAGGCACGACGGGGCGCTCTCCCCGCAGGACCCGTCCCAAGTTGATGCCTGCCAGAATGCCACTGGCCGCCGATTCGGTGTACCCTTCCACCCCCGTGAGCTGGCCGGCAAAGATCAGGTCCGGCCGGTCCTCGAGCGATCCGTGAGCTGTCAAGCAGGCGGGAAAATTCAGATAGGCGTTGCGATGGATGGAGCCCAACCGGAGAAATTCGCAGTGCTCGAGGCCGGGGATCAACTGGAAGACACTCTTCTGCGCTCCGGTACGTAGCCTCGTCTGGAAACCCACGAGATTCCACATTTGCCCAGCGCGATCCTCCCGCCTGAGCTGCACGACCGCATAGGGCCTCTCCCCGCTCCGCGGGTCGATGAGCCCGATCGGCTTCATGGGGCCGAACCGTGGGGTGTCCTCCCCTCGTGAGGCCATGACCTCGATCGGAAGACAGCCCTCGAAATACGGCACGGCGTCCCAGTCGGGACCCTCGCGCACGTCTCCTGCGAGAAGAGCTTCGATGAAGGCGAGGTACTCCGCCTTGTCCATGGGGCAATTGAGGTAGTCGCTGTCTTCCTCAAAGCGCCCAGCCGAAAAAACAACGCTCTCATCCAGAGAGTCACGATGTACGATCGGCGCGATGGCGTCGTAGAACGCGAGGCCCTCGTCGCCCAGAGCGCGTTGGATGGCAGAACTCAGCGCGTCGGAGGTCAGCGGGCCCGTCGCGACGATCGCCGGACCCTCGGGAAGCTCTTCGCTCTCGGCCCGTACGACCTCGATCCGCGGGTGAGAATCGACGGCACGGGTCATCGCTCCGGAAAAGAGCTGCCGGTCGACCGCCAGCGCCGAACCGGCGGGCACCGAAGTCTCATCGGCGCAGTCGAGAAGGATGGAGCCGAGAGCCCGCATTTCTCTCTTCAGTTGGCCGTGTGCGTTCTTGGGATGGACGCTCTTGAAGGAGTTCGTGCAGACTAACTCGCCCAGGTTCTCACTCTGATGCGCCTCGGTGCCACGCACCGGGCGCATTTCAAGCAGGGTGACATCGTGCCCGGCGTTCGCGAGTTGGAGCGCCGCCTCGCATCCGGCGAGGCCACCCCCGACCACAACAACGCGATCGCTCATCGACTCATTCGTTCCCTTTATTTCTTGGCTTTGCTCTTGGGCTTGGCTTTGCTTTTGGGCTTGGCTTTGCTTTTGGGCTTCGCTTTGCTTTTGCTTCTCGACTTCTTCCTCTTTGCCGCGTCGAGGAGCATCAGCGCCGCCTCAACTATCGTGANTTCGTCGGGCTCCATGCCCTTGGNTAGACTCGCGTTCGCCGTCCCGTCAGTCACATAGGGGCCATAACGTCCTGAGAGAACCTGTACATCAACCCCGGTCTTCGGGTGGGGACCGAGTTCTTTCAGGACCGTCCGCCCACCCTTTTTCTGGTTGAGGAGCACGACCGCTTCGTCGATGGAGACCGTGAACATTTGGTCTTCGTTCGCCAAGCTCGCGAATTTCTTGCCTCGCCGCACGAAGGGCCCGTAGCGGCCCAGCCCGGCCACGACTTCTTCTCCGGTCTCCGCATCGGTACCCACCGTCCGTGGCAAGGAGAGCAGGCGTAACGCATGAGCGAGGTCCACCGTCTCCGGCTCGGTACCTTTGGGTAGACTGGCCCTCTTGGGCTTCGAGTCGTCCTGTACCTCGCCGAGTTGAACGTAGGGCCCGTAAGGCCCGACCCTCGCGTACACGGTCAGGCCGGTCACCTCGTCGACCCCGACTACGTGGTCCTCGGATGCGCCGTCGATCGGCCGCGTCCCCTTACAGTCCGGGTAGGCCGAACAGCCCAGGAATCGGCCGAAGCGATTCCACCGGACCTGCATCGGCTCGCCGCACGTGTCGCACGTTTCCCCCTCGGCGGCCAGAATCTCCTTGATGATTTCCTCGGACCGGGCCTCGCCGTTTTCGAGTTGGCCCTGGAAGGGCGGATAGAACTCGGCCAGGAGGGCCCGCCACCCGATTTCGCCCTCCTCCACCCGATCCAATTCACTCTCCATCCGACTGGTGAACGCTACGTCGAAGATGTCAGGAAAAACCCGGACGAGCAGCTTTGATACCGTGTCGCCGAGTGGAGTTGGGTTGAACCGACGATCCTCGTAGTCGACGTACCCACGATCCTGAAGCGTCGAGATGATCTGAGCGTAGGTGGACGGACGGCCGATTCCCAGGGCCTCCAGTTCCTTCACGAGGGAAGCTTCACTGAAGCGCGGAGGCGGCTGCGTGAAGTGCTGGATCGGGTCGATGCCCTTCACAAGCGCTGTGTCCCCCACAGCCATATCGGGAAGCGCCTCGACGTCATCGAGAGGACGGTGATCACCCACCTCGGTGGCCTCGACGTATAGTCGCCTGAATCCCTGGAACTTCATGATCGACCCGGTGGAACGGAAACGATATTCCGACCCATCCGGTTTATTTTCGGCGGTCAGACTAAAATCGATCGTGGTCGTGTCATACAGGGCCGGCGACATCTGGCCGGAAACGAAGCGAAGCCAAATGAGTTCGTAGAGCCGCGCCGTGTCTTCCTCGAGGAACGGGCGTACGTCATCTGGATGGAGCGTCGGATCCGTAGGCCGAATCGCTTCGTGGGCGTCCTGGGCTGCCAATTGGTTCCCGCCAGCCCAGAGCCGGGGTGACGGATTGACATAGTCCTCACCGAATTCCCCGTTGACCCATTTTCGGGCGGCTTCTACCGCGCCCGGGGCGACCCGAGTGGAATCGGTTCGCATATACGTAATGAGCCCGACGGCTCCACGGCCGCCGAGATCAATCCCCTCATACAGCCTTTGTGCGTTGGACATCGTCCGCTTGGCGGAGAACCGAANCCGTTTGGACGCAGCCTGCTGAAGTGTGGAAGTCGTAAAGGGCGGCAGCGGATTCCTTCGCCGCTCCCGGCGCTTCACTTCCGATGCTGTGAAGTCGNCGTTTCGAACCGCCGCCACGACAGCCCCGGCCTGCTCCTCGTTGTCCAGCGTGAACGCCTTGCCGTCGATCTTGTGGAGCCGGGCCTCGAACGGCTGCTCTTCCTTCTCTAGGCGGGCCGTGATGGACCAGTACTCGACCGAATTGAAGGCCTGGATCTCGTCCTCTCGCTCACAGATCAGTCTGAGCGTCACCGTCTGAACCCGGCCGGCCGAGAGTCCGGGCCTGATCGGCTTCCACAGGAACGGACTGACTTGATATCCGACCAAGCGATCTAGAATTCTGCGTGCTTGTTGCGCATCGACCTTGTTGAGATCCAGGGCCTCCGGGGATTGGATAGCACTCTCGACAGCGCTCTTGGTGATTTCGCGGAAAATCACCCGCTCGAAGCGACTCCGGTCGTCGTCGAAGCCCAGGTGGTGGGCGACGTGATAGGCGATCGCCTCGCCCTCGCGATCCGGGTCGGTCGCCAGGATGATACCCTCTGTATTCTTCGACTTGCTCTTGAGCTCCTTGAGGATCTTCCCCTTCCCATGGATCGTCTCGTACTTGGGCTCGAAGCCATTGTCGACGTCGACTCCGAGTTCCTTCTTNGGCAGATCCCGGACGTGGCCAACCGATGCGGCCACATCGTACTCGGGGCCCAGATACCGGCCGATCGTCCTGGCCTTGGCGGGAGATTCGACGATAACCAGCTTCATATTCTTCCTTGTCGCGTCATCGGTCCCTCTTATCCTCTCTCTTCATCAGTTTCAGGATCTCATCTGCCATCTCCGGCGCACGGTACCGTTCCGAGTTCAGGCTATACTGAGCACGACCGTACGCGGCCTCCCGACCCAGCAACAACACCGTGGCCTGCTCGGTCCCGTCCTCCCCATCCAGGAGAGGTCGGGTCGGCCCCTGCTTCGATGCCCGCCAAACGGCAACCGCCGGCGACACCTTGAGCCAAACCGTCATCGTGTCCTCCGCTACCATCTTCCAAGCTCCGGGCTGGGCCGGCCAGCCACCTCCCGAAGCCACCACTGTATCGNCCCGGGCCAACAGGTCCTCNGCTACGCTGGATTCGAGGCGACGAAACTCCGTCTCGCCGTCCTCNGCGAAAATCCGAGAGACGCTCTTCCGTGCACGCGCTGCGATCACGGTGTCGAAGTCCTTGAAGTCCCAGCCCAATCGTGATGCCAACTCTTCACCGGTGCTGGATTTCCCGCTGGCCATGAATCCGACCAACAAGACCCTTTCGGGCAAATCACCGTGCACCATATCCACGCTCGCCGAGGTACGCGATGTACGACTCGAAGTTCCGCCGNACCTCGCTCATCGCGTCCCCACCGAATTTCTCGAGAAAGGCGTCCGCCAAGACGAGGGCCACCATGGCCTCGCCCACCACCGCCGCTGCGGGCACCGCGCACACGTCGCTACGCTCTACGGCCGCATCCTTGGCCGATCCATCACGCATGTCAACGCTGGGCAGGCGCTTCCGAAGTGTCGAGATGGGCTTCATCGCTGCCCGCACGACCAGAAGCTCACCGGTGGTTATGCCTCCCTCAAGCCCGCCCGCTCGGTTCGATGANCGCCCGATGCCGCCCGCCCTGGGGGCCGACTCATCGGTCGTGATGGGGTCGTGAACCTCGGATCCAGGGCGGCGTGCGCCTTCGAAGCCCACGCCGATCTCCACGCCCTTGATCGCCTGGATCGACATNATGGCCCCCGCCAGACGACCATCCAGCTTGGTGTCNTAGGAGACGTAACTGCCGAGGCCCGCGGGGAGGCCGCGAACGACCACTTCGAAGATGCCACCCAGCGTATCACCCTCCTCCTTGGCCTGGTCGATCGCCTCGATCATCGACGAGGCAGCCTCGTCGTCCAGAGTGCGAAGTGGTGACTCGTCGACCGCGCTGTTCAGATCCTCCGGCAACTCATGGGGAACCTGTGTCTCGACTGATCCTATCGAGGTCACGTGGCTCCCGATCCCAACTCCAAAATCGGCGAGCAATTTTTTGCACACCGCCCCACAAGCGACACGGGCGGCGGTCTCGCGGGCGCTGGCCCGCTCGAGAATGTCCCGCGTATCGCGCCGGTCGTACTTCAATAGCCCCACGAGGTCTGCATGACCAGGCCGCGGGAGGTAGAGCGATCTCAACGCCTTGGGGTTGCCGTCCGGATCGGGAGGCAGAGGCGACATCGCCTCCAGCCAGTTTTCGGAATCCTTGTTCCAGACGACCAGTGCCACAGGAGATCCAATTGTCTCCCCCAAGCGAATCCCCGAGAGGACTTCGGCGCGGTCGGACTCGATCTCCATGCGCCGACCACGCCCGTATCCACCCTGGCGGCGTTTGAGGTCGGGATCCACGTCGCGGACCATCTCGAGGGACAGTCCGGCCGGAAGGCCCTCCAGTAACGCCACAAGACCTCGCCCGTGGGACTCCCCCGCAGTGCGGAACGACAGTCGCTTCATCGAATGTTTCTCAATCTCCGGAGTGGATCANTGTGCATGAAACGGCCCGAAACCATAAAAGGGAACCCCGGTGGGCGTCTACCCGGGATGGCAAAGCTCACCNGGATTCCGNGTCCNGATNAGTCCCGGTCGGCAACAGGGGCCGCGTCATCGGCGCTGGCGTCGACAGCGCCGGCTTCACCGNCGGTGGTCTCAGNCNCCCNCCCCTCCCAGGGCTGTACGTTGGGCGCCTGCCAGGCATCGACCTTTGGGCCGAAGAGATTGGAGCGAAGGATGCAATAGAGGGCGGACACGCCATCCTTCCAATTGATCTTCTTCCCCTCAGCGTAGGAGCGCCCGTCGTAACTGATGGGGAGTTCGTAGATTCGAGCCTTCGCCTGAGCCAAGCGGGCGGTCACCTCGGGCTCGAAACCGAAACGGTTGGCCGACAGAGGTAACCCCTTCAGGAGATCCGCATGGACAACCTTATAGCAGGTCTCCATATCCGTGAGGTTGAGGTCCGTGAACATGTTGCTCAGCAAGGTGAGGAAACGATTGCCCATCATGTGCCAAAAGAAGAGCACTCGGTGAGGCCCGCCGAGGAAACGTGACCCGTACACGGCATCGGCCTTCCCGGCCAAGATCGGTTCCATGAGGGTCGGAAGTTCGTGCGGATCGTACTCCAGATCCGCATCCTGGACCGCAATGATATGGCCGGTGGCTCGCTCGAATCCGACCCGTAGCGCAGCACCCTTGCCCTGGTTCACCTCCTGGAACACGAGGACGTCGATCACCCCCTCATCCTTTAGACTCGACAACAGGTCCCGCGTGCCGTCCGTGGATCCATCGTCTACCACGATCACTTCGAGGTTCAGGCGAACTTGTCGGACCTTCCTGAGCAGGGTCTCGACACTCCGTATCTCATTGTAGGCGGGGATAACCACCGAGAGCCTCACGCGGTCCCAGGCTAGATCGCCATACCTTCTCCCGCTCATTCCCCGAAAAGCCGGCGTGTTCATCAGACCTCGATCCCGTAACGGTTAAGCTTCCGGTAGCGTGTTGAGGGATCGATGCCGAGGACCTCCGCCGCCTTCGACTCATTGCCCCCCTCGGACGTGAGGACGAATTCGATGTACGCCCTTTCGATGACTTCCATGGAAGGATTCGGCGGTGGTTCATTCGTGACCAACGGTTGCGCATCCGTGGCCCGTACAACGTCCGGCAGGTGGTCCACAGAGATTTCTGAGTCAGCCGCCACGACGACGGCCCGTTCCAGAGCGTTCTCGAGTTCACGGACGTTTCCGGGCCAGTCATAGGCACACAACGCCTGCAACGCATCCGTCCCAAGCACCTTTTCCCCTTCCTGCTCCGCCAACGTCATTCGGCCTCCGTGGACCCAACAGAGGACTCGGTTTCGGCCGAACTCGTGCCTCTTTGTCGTCTGCGGCCTCAAACCGAACTCCGATCAGGATGCGTCGACCACAACTTGGGAAGCCTATCCCACGCTATTACCCGGCATGGCACAGTGCAACAGTTCTTTTGGCGTTTTGCAAAAGGGGGACAACCACTACGGTCGCGGGAGGACCCGGACCTCTCCGAGAAGCATGTAAGCAGGCCCCCAAAGCCGTCCAACCGGACGGAGTTCCTGGGTGTCCACGAAGGCCGATCCCTCCACGATGGTGAGCTCGGGATCCAAACGAACCCCCTTCACTTCGCCCAGCACCAATCCACCGGAATCACCCAGGTCGACATGTTTGTGGAATTCACACTCCAGGACGGCAGGGCAATCCGCCACGTACGGCGCGTCGACGGTCTCGGCTTCCGCGACGGACAGTCCGGCGAAAGCGAACTCGTCATCATCCGGAGGCAAGCTAGCCGCCGTCCGGTTCATCGCTTCGAGCTGGGCCTCCGTGACCACATTCACACAGAAGGCGCCCTGGTCGAGGATGTTGCGTAGTGAGTCCTTGGCCACGCCTCCCCGCGTCCCGATGGACAAACTCACGAGCATGGGCGAGGACGCCACCGCCGAGAAGAAGCTGAAAGGAGCCACATTGGGAACGCCTGACGCGCTCCGGGTGGAAACCCAGCCGATCGGGCGGGGAACCACGAGTGATGTGAGAAGCTGGTAGCGTTCGCGGCCATCGACCGCGTCGGTATGGACTACTCTATGCCGGAGGGGCCCCGCCGGGTCGCCAGCCAAGCTACGGGCCTGCTACCTGCTGTACTCCTTCAACAGGCCTCACGGGCCGGGTACCGTCAGAAGCTGACCCGCGTAGATGCGGCTGCCTCGGAGATCGTTTGCGGCCGTGAGCTTCGGTACGGTCGTTCCGTGACGACGGGCGATGGCCCAGAGCGAATCACCCTCTCTAACCATGTAACGCGACACGGCGGAAACCCGGTCCCCGGAACCGGCGGAGGCCAACTGTTTGCTTACGTAATCCGCGTAGGGTTTCGGAAANACAGCCACATGAAAATGCGACGGATATCGTTCCCTGGTCGCTTCCAACACNCCCATCCCTTCTAGGTAGAGAAGCGTACTCTCCAACCAGCGCCGGCAGACGGAGTTCAGACTCGTACGAAAATCAACGGCCATACCCGTGGGATGAACCGAAAAAATAGAGGCGTTACGGGGTTGCTCGCTCAAGGGACGAGTGAGACTCGTAACGACCAACTCCTCTCCGCACGCTCTACGGTGCTGTGCCCCGAGACGTTCGATAAAGAGCTTCACCTCCGGCCGGCCGTACGGAAAAGACACGTCGTGGAGTACGAAGTCCGGACGACTCCTCACGCGGACAAGGTAGCCCGCCTCGACAAACCGCTGAACCTGCTCGGATGTCTGGAGGAATGTGAAACCATGGTCCTCCGCACGATCGTATGCTCGTGTGACGGAGGCCTCGGACCCCCCAAGCGCCTGCCCTTGGACCNGGCCGATACCGGGTGCCAGAAACACCNAAANCCCGACCAACAGGCCCATTCGTCGCACCATCGNTACCCTCTTTGGTCGAAGTCGTNCGNTAGCCTATTTGTAAACATATGTATTANGAAGCACAAGGTTNCCGTCTTACCCCTGAGNNTCGGCGTAGTTGGCAGCAACGACATCCCAATTGACCACGTTCCACCACGCTGAGATGTAGTCGGGCCTACGGTTCTGATAGTTCAGGTAGTATGCGTGCTCCCAGACATCCACGCCGAGAATAGGAATCACGCCGTCGGAGAGCGGGTTGTCCTGGTTCGCGGTCGCGGTCGCTTGGAGGCCTCCGGAGGGTCCGACCGTCAGCCACCCCCAGCCCGAGCCGAACTGCTTCGCAGCCCNGCCGCCGACAGCTGCCTTGAGGTCGTCGAACGATCCGAAGGCAGCGTCGATGGCGTCCGCCAGCTCTCCGGACGGCGCAGCAGCACCGCCAGGAGCCATGATCGCCCAAAACAAGGTGTGGTTCACGTANCCGCCGCCGTTGTTTCGCACCGCGGTCTGAATGGCCTCGGGAAGGTGGGCCANCTCCGATAGGAGCTGTTCGCCCGAATGACCGTGTAGGTCGGGATGAGCTTCGAGAGCGGCGTTCAGGTTGTTGGTGTAGCCCTGATGGTGCTTCCCGTGGTGAGTCTCCATCGTACGTGCGTCGATGTGTGGCTCNAGGGCGCTATGGTCATATCCCAACTCAGGAAGTTCGAACGGATATCCCATCGTTATCTCTCCTATGATCGGCGGGTTGCTCCACACGCCGCCCCGGGCGCCGCGATGGCACCATCGTCGGACGGCGAACGAGATTCTACCGTACTTCGATTCCTCTTCGCAAACGANGGCCAGTGAAGATAGCCTTCCAATCNGAGNCGTCGTAAGCTTATCGGGACCCCTTTAACGCCACTCTTCCTCCCNGACACGCCATGGCACTCGACGAGTCTGGTCGATCCCCACGGATCCTTCTGGTCGATTGTGACGCCTTCTACGTTCAGGTGGCGCGGCTNGAGGATCCCGAGGGTGTTGGGAAGGTGGACCTGCTCTTGGTCGGCGGCTCTCCCACCGGGCGCGGGGTCGTCACGTCCGCATCCTACGGCGCACGCCGGTTCGGCGTTCGGTCGGCGATGCCCACAGCGCAAGCTCTCCGCCTGTGCCCGGACGCTACGGTTGTGGGCGTCCCGCGGGGCGCTTGCAACCGCAAGAGCGGCGAGATCAGAGCCTGCTTGGAGACGCTCGCACCCGTCGTGCAGGCCGCATCGATCGATGAGTTCTTCTTGGACCTCATGGGCACCGAACGCCTCTTCGACGAGCCCCTCGAAGTCACGGCCCATCGCATTCGTGCTGCCGTGCTNGAGGCNACTAGTGTCTCCGTGTCCATCGGAGGCGGGACGCGCCGAATGATCGCCAAGCTCGCGTCCGGCGTGGCGAAACCCGGAGGCGTGCACATTGTGCCCCNGGGTCACGAAGCCGAATTCATGAGGGGCCTGGACCTCGCTCAGATTCCAGGGGTGGGTCCGGCACTCGTCGAGGAACTGCGAAAACGGGGACTGGTCCGGGTCGANGAGGCATTAGGGGTCCAGCAGGAGTGGCTCGAGCGGTGGTTCGGCGCCCGTCGAGGACGCTGGCTCTACGCCCGCATGCGAGGAATGGACTCGTCCGAAGTAGACCCACGGGAACCCCGTAGATCCATCAGCTCCGAGCGCACGTTCTTCAAAGATCTCAAGTCGGATGAAGACCTGGAGCGTGCGCTCTTGCGCCTTTGCAGATCGGTCACATATACCCTCCGCAAGGCCCGTCTGAGGGCCCGAACGATCACCGTCAAGCTCAGGGACGGCGACTTCAAGACGCGATCCCGCTCACGGACGGTGGGCGAACCGTTAGAAACCGAAAGCNCCACCTACGGGGTCGCCCGAGAACTGCTTGCAGAGTTGAGGAGCCGACGGAGGACCTCCGCGCGATTGCTGGGCGTGGGCCTGACCAACCTCGGTGCGGGAGGTGACCTCGCTCAATTCGGTCTGTTCGAGGAGGAAGATCGATCGGAAGGCCAGCGTGAACGAACGCTCGACCACGTTGTGGACGGTCTACGTGAACGTTTTGGAGACGGGGCAATCCTGCCCGGNCGCATCATCGGTGACTGACACAATGCCCTAGGAGACCCCCCCAACTCATTCAGCAGCCTTCCCGAGCCGGGCCAAGTAACGACCACTGGGGCCCCTCCAGATGACTTCCATGTCCCACCCAGCGAGCCGGGCCCTCGCCTCCAGCGTGCCCGGATCGACGAACAGTTGCGGAAAGACATCGCCCGCTTGCTCTCCGACACGCAACTGATACTGTAGCTCACCGATGTAGCGGTCCTCGTCCTGGTCCTGACNCTCGTCCTTGTCCTCGGCGTCACGCAAGTCGGTCGAGTCCAGGATGAGCGCCCCTTGTGGCTCGAGCACCGTGGAGACCGACGTAAGCAGGCGATTGAGACCCGAGAGGGTCTCCGCGATCATCGAGCCGTTCATGAGGAGGATCACTGTATCGTAGATCTCCCCCATGGGGAGTTCGAAGAGGGTCCCCTCCCTGGCGTCGTCCACCCCACGCTCTTGCATGATCCGAACGGCCTCAGGNATCGGATCCAAAGCGGTCACCTGGTGCCCGCGCTCTTGAAGGACAAGGGCATGAGCGCCCACGCATGCTCCGACGTCGAGAACTCGTCGGCCACACTGATCCAGTGCCAACGCCTCCCAGTCCTCAAAGGCCTCCTCCCCTCGGAAGAAAACCGATACGTGAATCTCTTCCGAAGGNCCGAAATCGTTTCGGACGCTTACGGGGACGTCCTCTCCGCGATCGTGGAACGCCGCCAANGCCGCCCCGAGCGGAGCCCACGGNCCGGTCAAACGAAAACGGGAGTGGCTATGTCTAGACCTTCCCCGACGTCTTCCAGGGCTTTCTCTCGAAGTAGTCGTCCGTCAACTCCTTGATCTTACCNGAAAGTAGAACCAAGGCGATCANGTTCGGGAGAATCACGATTCCAAGAGCGATATCTCCCAGATCCCACACGAGGGAAATACCCGCTGCCCCAACGACCCCGGCCCCGAGGAGGTGCATGATCAGGTAGACCACCTTGTAAGGCACTACGGCTCCCTCACCAAACAGGTAGATCGCGCAACGATCCCCATAGTAACTCCAGGCGATTGCNGTCGAGATGCCGAAAAGAAGTACCGAGAANATCACAACGAAGTGACCCCAATCGCCGAGAGGCGAAAGTCCCGTTCTGAACGCGTATGTAGTGAGCGGNGCCCCACTTTCAATCGCCATNCCCCAGAGCGACACATAGACGTTACCCTCATCATCCACGGCCTCTCCTCTGGCCGGAAACACCGATCCCGTGAACGCCTGTGTCCTGCCCTCGTCCGTGTAAAGCGTTTCGAGGGCCACCTCGTGCCACGCCACGAAAACAGCACTTCCCNCGGCATGGGTTCCGTTCTGGATAAGGATCTCAGCCGGTGCCGCGACATCTTCGTATCCCACTCCCGCATCTCCGGACACCCAACTGAGATCGCCACCGCCAAGNGTGATCTCAGTGGGGACACGCTCACTGTACACGCCGGTCACGACGATCACGAGCGCGGTCATGGTGCAGATCACGATGGTGTCGATGAAGGGGCCGAGCAACGCGACCACAGCNTCAGACACGGGCTCTTCCGTCTTCGCGGCGGCATGCGCGATGGGCGCTGAGCCCTGCCCCGCCTCGTTGGAGAAGAGGCCTCGATTGACCCCGTATGTCATGGTGACGAGGATAGCGCCCACCCCGGTGCCGGCCACTCCGGCCGTGGGGCTGAACGCCTCACGGAAGATCGTTCCGAAAGCCGGGATCACGTCGCTGAAGTTCAAGAGGACGATGAGCAGAGCGCACAGCACATAAATAGCGGCCATCAAAGGGGCCAGGATACTCGTGATGCGCCCGATGCGTTTGATGCCTCCCAGAATCACGGAGGCCACGATCACGGCCAAGACGGCACCAGTGATCCACGGGTTGATCCCGACCTCCGTCTGGAGCGTGTCGGCAATCGTGTTCGCCTGAATCGCGTTCCCAGTGAGAAAGGCCGTGAACCCCAGCATCCCGGCAAAGAACATGGCCATCCACTTCCAGTTCGCCCCCAGCCCGTGCTCGATGTAATACATGGGCCCGCCAGAGACCGTGCCCACGACTTTGTCCGCGTCCTGGTGCACCGAGCGGTAATGCATAGACAGCGTGACCTCGGCATACTTGGTGGCCATTCCGAGTATCGCGGTCAGCCACATCCAGACCAAAGCACCGGGGCCTCCCCAGTGGATGGCTAACGCCACGCCGGCGATGTTGCCGATACCGACAGTCGCGGAAAGTGCCGTCGTGAGTGCTTGGAAGTGTGAGACGTCGCCGGTGCTTTGGGGATCGTCATAGCGGCCCGTGGCCACCGCGACGCCATGGCCGAAATGCCGCAGCTGGATAAGCCCGAGGCGGAGCGTAAGGAACACGCCCGTCCCAATGAGGGCGATAACCACTAGGGGAATGNCCGAGTCCCCCACAGGAATTCCCCAATCCCATACGTAACCCTTAACGGCACTAATGACGGTTTCGAGAGTTTCCATTACGNGTCCCTAAGGATCTGTTGAAGGAGCACCGTGGGCCACCACCCGTGCTACAGCACGGTATCCGGGATGCCGCGGGCCCAGGTCGGNAGACGAAAGCGAGGAAGATCGTGTGGTCGGGTCGCCGGTGCAAGGCGATCCGCAGAGGNGTAGGTCGCTGGATAAGACTGCTGGAGCAGCCTTCAGGGATCCGACAGCATCCTTCCGAGCGGGCGACCACCGACCAGGTGCATGTGGACGTGAAAAACTTCCTGGCCGGCGTGGGCCCGACAGTTCAAGATGAGCCTGTATCCCGCCTCGTCGACACTAGCTTCCTCAGCGAGCCGGGCAGCCACCCGGATCATGCGGCCGAGTGCCGGCNCGTCCGCATCGNTCACGTCGNCGATGGTCGCAACCGGCTTGTTGGGGGCTATGATGATGTGGGTCGGCGCCTGGGGTTGGACGTCGTGAAACGCCGTCACCAACTCGTCCTGGTAAACGATATCCGCGGGAATCTCCCTGCGGATGATCTGCGCGAAGATCGTGTCTGTCATCAGCATCGTACCGCGTTAGGGCGGCTCGGCATAGCAATGCAACCGCTGCCCNCTACCCCTANGAGGATCGGAATGGCCAANGTCGGGGCCATGAAATCAGCTGCTCCGCTGGGATCGGATCTCGGCGTGCGGTGTAGGGGGGGGCGCTATGAAGATCATCACCGCGTATCTTATCCGCGCCCATATGGGACCGTTCCTCTTTGCTTTCACGGCGCTCACCGGGCTCCTGTTTTTGAACGCGTTCGCGGTTCGGATGGCCGACCTGGTCGGCAAGGGACTCGCCTGGAGTGTGATCGGTGAGTTCGTACTTCTGTCTCTCCCCCACACCGTTGCCCTCACGCTTCCCATGGCCATCCTGGTATCCGTACTCTATACCTTTAGCGAGCTTACCGGGGCGAACGAAATTACGGCTATGGCNGCGGGGGGAATCAGACCGCTCCGGATGCTTCTCCCACTCTTGGGGATNGGTACNATCTTCGCAGGCCTGATGCTGTTTTTCAACGACCAGGTGCTCCCGGATTCCAACCACAGACTCAAGAGCTTGATCATCGACGTCGCGCAGAAGAGTCCCACGTTCGAGCTTCGCGAGCGCGTCATTAATGAGATCGATACCGAAGACAGAAATGGAGCGGTATACCTTCAGGCGGNGACCATCGACGCCGTCACGAACGAGATGACGGAGGTCGTCATTTACGATCTGACCGACCCGAACGCTCACCGTACGATCTACGCGGAGCGTGGAACGATGGCGTTCAGCGAGAGTGGCACCGACCTGTATTTGACCCTCTACGACGGCTTCGCCAACGAAGCCGGCCAGGAAGGGGGCGGTGAGTTCAACCGATCGGAATTCGAGCGCCAGATCGTTCCACTACGGGGGGTNGGAGACGAACTCGAGCGCCGAGAGGGGGGCGCCTCGCGGAGCGATCGCGAGATGTCCATCGCGATGTTGAGGGCCGAAATCCTCAACCGAACTGAGGAGATCGTCGATGTTCGACAACGAAGCCTCACGCTAGCTCAAAAAACAATCGCGGGTGCGCTGGCGTCTCCCGACCCGGACCTGATCGAGGCAGGCCACACCGACGAAGCCGACGAAGCGGAAGCTGCTCTGGGTGAACAAGGCTCGATACTGGGCAGGGGCCGCGGGCAACGCCTCAGCCCCAGGACGGACGACCTCACTCAGCAAGCCGCGTTGGGCGGCCNGGGAAACCTCGGCCGCGTATTGGCTCTTCAGCAATCGACGGACCAGTTTCTCGTGGAGATCTACAAGAAGTACTCGATCGCGTTCGCGTGTATCGTGTTCGTCTTGCTCGGCGCCCCACTGGCCATACGCTTCCCCCGAGGTGGGGTCGGCATGGTCATCGTCACCTCGGTCGTCATCTTCGCCGTGTACTGGGCCGGCCTCATCGGTGGAGAGAACTTAGCCAACAAAGGACTCGTGACGCCGTTTTGGGCAATGTGGACCGTAGACCTCGTGTTCCTCGGTTTCGGTATCGTATTGGCGGCACGCATGAGCCGAACCGCCGGCTCGAATCGCGGGGGCGCCCTCGATGAGGTGCTGTTCAAGCTATCGAGTTCGGGNCGCAGGATGTCAACCCGTTCCCCNGGAGGGTGATCGGAAAGGGCATGATCAGAATCCTGGACCGCCTGATCGCGGGAACCTTCCTTCGTATTTTTGCTGTGTTCGTCGTCGGTGCNCCCCTCCTGTTCATCGTCGGAGACATCGTGGAGTACGTGGACCGGTACTTCGAACGCGGGCTCACGGNGGGCGACCTCGCCATCGCTTACGTATACGCGCTCCCCGAATTCATCTCCTGGTCATTCCCGATCGCGGCTCTGATCGCCACGGTGTTCACCATCCACTCCATGACACAGCATCGAGAAGTCCTGGCCGCCAAGGCCGGGGGGATTTCGTTTCACCGCCTGATGGCGCCACTCATCGCGCTGGGATTGCTCCTGACGGGAGCGGGACTGCTCCTCAGTGAGGTCGTGCCCGTGGCCAAGAGGCGCTCCGGGCAGATTCTTCGAGGCGAAGAGATCGGGCGCCAATGGCGCAACGATTTCGTGTTCAAGACCGACGACGCCCGGACGTTGACGGTGAGAAGACTGAACATTGTCCCACCGACGTTGACCCGGGTGGCGCTGGAGGTACCCGCCGGATCGGCCGGCGAGGCGCCACAGTATCTTCAGGCGGTGCAAGCGCAGTTCGACAGCGTGCGGGGATGGACCTTCGTGGATGGGCATCTGCGTATCCTTCCCGACCGAGCGGCCTCGCTCACCTTGAACTTCGACTCACTCAGGTCGAGTACCTTCGGCGAACCACCGGAGGGTCTCCTGGGGCGACCCGAGGAGGTAGGNGAGATGACCAACTCCGAAATCGACCGGATGGTGACCAACCTCACTCGCTCCGGCGGGGACGTCAGCGCGTTGTTGGTCGAGAAAGGACAACGGAAGGCGATCGCAGCNGCGACGTTGGTGATCATCCTGTTCGGTGGCCCCTTGGCGACGAGCTCGCGGCGNGGCGGGAGGGCCTACGGAATCGGCGTGGCCCTCGCGTCGGTGATCCTCTACCTGCTCATGTTCCGGCTGGCCGGGGCCGCAGGCCAATCCGGGGCCATCGAACCGGTGCTGTCCGCCTGGGTTCCCAACCTTGTGTTCCTGACGTGCGGACTCGTCCTGTTCAAGCGCGTGAGGACCTGAGGAATTCCGTAAACCCTGCCGTGAGGCTGCCGGTTGCCACTTCCTGCACCGGTCCGGTNAGTGTGATTTGCATCTCGGCGGTGACGCTCACCTCCAAGCTGCCTCCCTCCATACGAACTTCGAACTGGTCGGGCTCGGCTCGTCCCGACTTGACTGCAGCGGCCGCGACCGCGCAGGCCGAAGTTCCAGAGGCGGAGGTCGGTCCCACACCTCTCTCCCAGATCAACGCCTCCAGGGTTCGGCCGGCGAGTACGCGGGCGACCTGAACGTTGGTACCATCAGCGAACGCAGGGTGAACGGAAATCTTCGGCCCGATCTCGTCGATGAGTTCGCGCTTCCACTCCTCGGGAAANACCACCGCGTGGGGATTGCCGATCGACACCGGATATACGATCGGGCTCCCGCACTCCCCGAGATCGAGTCGTTGATCCGGGTCCAAGGCACCAGGATCAAGTCCGACGGCATCGGGTCCATGGCCGGCTCGGCCCATCTCCGCAGAGACATTATAGAGGCCTCGCTCCGGAGNACCCAGGACATGTAACTCCACCGTGTCTCCTCCCACCGAGACGTCGAAAGGCTCCCCGCCTACCAGCCCCTCACGTGCCAGGTACGCAGCCAGAATTCGGAGGCCGTTGCCACTCCGCTCGAACTCGGACCCGTCCGGATTGAACATCCGGAGAGGAAACGGCCGGCTGGTCCGATCGAGGAGGAGCACGATTCCGTCGCTGCCAGGACCTTGCCAGCGATCACAGACGGCGGTGATCCCCTCTGCGTCGAGCGCCCAATCGTCGCCGGTCTCGAACACGAGATAGTCGTTTCCGAGCCCATGCCCCCTGAAGAACGCCGAGCTGGCGCGGGCCGTGTCGCGTGCTGAGAGTGTCACTTCGAACTCCCCACCGTCCTCTCCGAGGTCGTTTTCCNGCTCATGTGCAACCGAAGGAATGAAGACTATAGCCTTCCAGGCCTTCCNGAGGACAATAGCGTCCAGAAAGCTGTTGAAGGAGTACAGTTCCCTCAAGGCCACAATTCACCAGGCCTAGGAATNGCCCGGGAGACGTACTACCTTTTTTNGAGAAGTTGGATGGGGTGATTTGCGGCGTATTGCGGCCCGACACAAACCGCTAAAAAGCCAGACCTCGACGCNGAAGGATTGCGGCGAGGTTTTGAAATTNGGATCTCCCCCTCCCCTTACACCNTNCAGAGGCGAGATACGAGATCCATGGGCANATCCACTCCCAACGGTAGCCGCACCGCGGCGCTCCAAACGGCTCTAGCGAGGCGCATCCTCGTTCTCGACGGAGCCATGGCCACCATGATCCAGGCTCATGGACTGGCGGAGGAGGACTTCCGGGGGAAGGAGTATCGCGATCAGTCCGATGCGCTCTTCGGAGCGAATGATCTGCTGTGCGTCACTCAGCCTCATCTGATCCACGAGATCCACCACGCTTATCTCGAAGCGGGCTCGGACATNATCGAGACGAACACGTTCAACGCCCAGGCGATCTCGCTCTCGGATTATGGACTCGAGGGGGAGGCCTACCGGCTGAACGTTGCTGGGGCATCGTTGGCCCGACGGGCGGCCGACGAGATGACCGCCCAAACGCCCGACAAACCTCGCTTCGTGTGCGGCAGCATGGGCCCGACCAACCGTACTGCATCCATCTCACCGGACGTGGACAACCCTGCGTTCCGTAATGTCGACTTCGACGANCTGGTGCAGGCATACACCGATCAGGCGCGTGGGCTCATGGATGGAGGGGCCGACATCCTGATGGTCGAGACGATCTTCGACACGCTGAACGCCAAGGCCGCCGTCTTCGCGATCCTTGGCCTCTATGACGAGAGAGGTACGTCCCTTCCGGTGATGATCTCGGGAACCATCACTGACGCCAGCGGCCGCACGCTGAGCGGACAGACGACCGAGGCTTTCTACAACTCCATCCGGCACGCCGGGCCGTTATCCGTGGGGTTCAACTGTGCCCTCGGGGCGGACCAACTTCGACCCTACCTGGAGGAGNTGTCTCAGATCGCGGATGTGCCCGTGAGCTGTCACCCGAACGCCGGACTTCCGAACGCCTTCGGGGAGTACGACGAAACGCCGGAAGTCATGTCGAGAATCGTCCGGGAATTCGCCGAGGCCGGCTTCGTCAACATCGTGGGTGGCTGTTGCGGCACCGTACCGGCCCACATCGAAGCGATCGGGGACGCTGTCGCAGACCTTCCACCCCGACCCATTCCCNAACTCCAGCCCCGGTTCAGGGTGAGCGGCCTCGAAGCACTCACGATCGGTCCCGACTCCCTCTTCGCGGACATCGGGGAGCGCACCAATGTCACGGGCTCGAAACGTTTCCGAGACCTCATCACCGAGGACGCCTACGAGGCCGCCGTGGAGGTTGCCCGACAACAGGTGGAGAGCGGTGCACAGATGCTCGACATCAACATGGACGAGGGGCTGCTCGATTCGGTCGAGGCCATGACCACGTTCCTCAACCTGCTCGGCTCTGAGCCATCCGTGAGTCGGATCCCTTTCGTGGTGGATTCGTCGCGCTGGGAGGTTCTAGAGGCCGGGCTCAAGTGTGTGCAGGGCAAGAGCATCGTGAACTCGATCAGCCTCAAGGATGGGGAGGCCGCGTTCATCGAAAAGGCTCACCTGGCGAGGCGTTACGGGGCTGCGGTGATCGTGATGGCGTTCGACGAGGAAGGCCAAGCGGACACTGTCGAGCGGAAGGTCNCCATATGCNANCGGGCAGCGCAGGTGCTCAGCGAAAAGGTNGNTTTCCCGATCGAGGACGTGATCTTCGACCCCAACATCTTCGCCGTGGGAACCGGGATCGAAGAGCACAATACCTATGCCATCGCCTTCATCGAGGCCACCCGGCAAATCAAGAATCGTATTCCGCACGCCCTCGTGAGCGGAGGGCTGAGCAACGTTTCGTTCGCGTATCGTGGGAGCCCGCGAGTGCGCGAAGCGATGCACTCGGCGTTCCTCTACCACGCCATCCAGGCGGGTTTGGACATGGCCATCGTCAACGCCGGAGCACTCTCGGTCTACGACGACGTGCCGTCCGACCTTCTGGAGGCGGTGGAGGACGTGCTCTTCAACCGGCGTCCCGACGCGACCGAACGCCTGACGGCGCTCGCCGGGCAGTACACCGGGGCAACGCAGAAGCAGGTGGTGAGCAACCAGGAATGGAGATCCGGTCCGGTGGAGGATCGTCTCCAACACGCGCTCGTACACGGGATCACGGACTACATCGTGGACGACACCGAGGAGGCGAGAAGCCAGCGGGCTCGGGCGCTCGATGTGATCGAGGGCCCCCTCATGGACGGCATGAACGAGGTGGGGGATCTGTTCGGTGCCGGCAAGATGTTCTTGCCACAAGTCGTGAAGAGCGCTCGGGTCATGAANCAGGCCGTGGCCCACCTAGAACCATTCCTGGAGGCCGAGAAGGCCGCCAACGAGCAGGACACTGGGCAAAACAGGAAGTCCGCAGGCCTTGTTGTCATGGCCACCGTGAAGGGCGACGTGCATGACATCGGCAAGAACATCGTCTCGGTCGTGCTTCAGTGTAACGGCTACGAGGTCGTGGACCTCGGTGTGATGGTCCCCGCTGAGACGATCCTGCAGGAGGCCCAGGACCAGGGCGCCGATGTGATCGGTTTGAGCGGGCTCATCACGCCGTCCCTNGACCAGATGGTCCGTGTGGCAGCCGAAATGGAACGCCTGGACTTCGACACACCCCTCCTCGTCGGTGGTGCGACAACGTCCCGCAGGCACACCGCCGTCCGAATCGCCGAGAGGTACTCGGGCCCGACGGTTCACGTCGTTGATGCGTCCCGGTGCGTTCCGGTACTCCGGGCCATNCTGGACGAGTCCCGGAGGGAGGCGTTCATCACTAAGGTGCGTGAAGACTACGCCCTCGAGCGGGAGGCCCACGCNGCCCGAGCGGCGAAATCCAAGCTCATTCCCATCGGAGCAGCTCGGAAGAACAGTGTGCCGCTGGACTGGAACACGTTCGAGCCGACGGTTCCGCGTGAGCCGGGCATCCATGTCTTCGACGACTATCCACTTGCCGATCTCGTGGACTACATCGACTGGAGCCCCTTCTTCCAGGCCTGGGAAATCAAGGGCCGGTATCCCGAAATCCTCGATGATCCGAGCGTGGGAGAGCAGGCCGGTATTCTGTATGCCGACGCCCTGAAGCTGCTCGATCGTATCGTTTCCGAGGGCCTGCTCGTTGCCCGCGGAGTGGTCGGCCTCTTCCCCGCTCAGCGCGTCGGGGACGACCTCGAGGTGCTCGCCAACGACAGCGAATCTCGTACGGTTCACGGTCTTCGCCAGCAGTTCGAGAAGAAGGATGGGCGGCCCAACGTCTGCTTGTCGGATTTCGTTGCACCGACAGAGTCGGGGCTCACCGATCACATCGGCGCGTTCGTGGTTACCACCGGGCTCGGCCTGGACGAGTTGTGCGCCTCGCTCGAAGAGAAACTCGACGACTACGGAAGCATCATGGCGAAGGCGCTGGCCGACCGCCTCGCGGAGGCGTTCGCAGAGCGCCTGCACGAGCGCGTCCGGCGGGATCTCTGGGGTTACGAAGTGNGCGACGGCCAGTCGCACGCCGACCTCATCTCTGAGAGCTATTCCGGAATCCGGCCCGCGCCGGGGTATCCGGCCTGCCCGGACCACACGGAGAAAAGGACCTTGTTCTCGCTGCTGGACGCCGAGCGCCACACTGGTGTGAGCCTCACCGAGAGTTACGCCATGTTGCCCGGCGCCTCGGTGTCCGGCTGGTACTTTGCGCACCCAGAAGCCCAATACTTCGGCCTAGGCCGGATCGGGAAGGATCAAGTGACCGACTACGCCGAGAGGAAAGGATTGACGTTGGCGGAAGTCGAGCGTTGGCTTCAGTCCAACCTCGGGTACGAACCGGACGAGGGGGCACCGTGAACGCGCAAGAAACGAAGGGAACGAACGCCCTGCAGGAACTCATCGACGACGGGCGCGTTCACGTCATGGACGGTGCGATGGGAACGGAACTCTACGCCAGTGGGGTTTTCGTCAACGTTTCGTACGACGGACTCAACCTCGAAACGCCGGATGTCGTAGAGACCGTCCACCGGAACTATGTGAACGCCGGCGCCGAAGTCATCGAGACCAACACCTTTGGTGCCAATCCAGTGAAGCTCTCCAGCTATGGCCTGGCCGACCGAACGGAGGAAATCAACCACGCCGCCGTGGGCCTTGCCCGAAGGTCGGCCCAAGGTAGGGCCTTGGTGGTCGGGGCCATCGGGCCCTTGGGCATCCGGATCGAGCCGCTCGGACCCACCTCCCGTGAGGAAGCTCAAGAGTTCTACAAGCGGCAAGTCGATGGGCTCGTGGAAGGCCGCGTAGACGGCTTCGTCCTCGAAACTTTCAGCGACCTGAACGAGATGGAGCAAGCGTTCAAGGCGGTCCGGAGCCGATCGCCTCTGCCGGTCATTTGCCAGGTCACGGTGGGGGACGACGCCTGCACGTCGTACGGTACGTCTCCGGAGGACGTCGCCACTGAAGTCGCGTCCTGGGGTGCATCAGTGATCGGGCTCAACTGCTCCGTAGGGCCGGCCGTCATGCTCGAGGCTGTCGAGCGGATGGCCGAGGTGACCGATCTACCCCTTTCAGCCCAGCCCAACGCCGGGCTGCCCCGGGCCGTAGGTGATCGCAAGATCTACCTCGCCAGCCCCAAGTACATGGCGCAGTACGCCCGTCGCATGATCGAAGCGGGNGCCCGCTTCGTTGGGGGGTGCTGCGGCACGAGTCCGGAACACATCCGAAGCATCCGTGCGCTGGTCGGTGGAGTGCGCCCGCCGTCCACACGAGCCCGCCCGGGCTCACACGCCGAGTCACACGATACGCCCATTCAGCCGGAGGTGCCGCTCGGCGAGCGCTCCGTCTGGGGACGACAGATCGCAGAGGGCACCTTCGTCACGAGTGTCGAGGTCACCCCTCCCAAGGGTTGGAACGCGGAGATCCTCTTGGGGCAATGCCGGCGCATCCAGGCCGCGGAAGCCAATACGGTAAACGTCCTGGATCACCCGCACGCCCACACCCGGATGAGCGCGTTGCCGGCGGCCATGCTGATCGAAAGAGAGGTGGAGATCGAGACGATCGTACACTACCCGTGCCGCGACAGGAACATGACTCGCATGATCAGCGATCTNCTTGGCGCCGCCGCGGCCGGGTTACACAATCTTCTCCTCGTGACCGGCCGCCCGCCCGCGATGGGTCCTTACCCGGACTCGACCGCCTCACTGGACATCGACTCGATCGGACTCACCAACGTGGTCCACGGGCTGAACCGAGGAGTCGATCCCGGTGGGAACGCGATCGGCGTACCCACGCGCTTTGTCATCGGTGTCAGAGTGAGCCAAGTCGCTGTGGACCAGGACCGAGAAGCGGGGCGCCTGAACTGGAAGGTCGACGCCGGGGCCGACTTCGTTATCACCCGACCGGTGTTCGACGCGGAACAGCTCCACTCCTTCCTGGAGCGCGTGCCCGAGTTGTCGGTGCCCATCATCGCCAGCTTGCGGCCGCTCACTTCGCTTCGCGAGGCTGAGTTCCTCCATAATGAGATCCCAGGCATCCAAATCCCGGATCGGGTCCTGGCCCGGATTGCCACCGCCGAGGCCCATGGTGAGGATGCAGCGCGAGCGGAAGGCGTCTCCATCGCCATGGAGGCGTTCGCGGCCGTNCGCGACTCCATCGCGGGCGTCCACATCCATGTGGCGGATGGCAACCTCGACGGCGCGTTGGAACTCCTGTCTGAGATACGCGACTCGGCCTAAGAGGCCGGCACCTCGTGCCCGGCCCGCTGTCGAGCCGCAACAGCGAGCCCGAGGATCAGGGCCAGGAGGTAGAGCAGAAGATAGAGCAGCGGTAGCTCTAGACTGAGCCGCTGGCCCATGTTCGCCAACGGGGGCTTTATGATGCCCTGCAGCCACTCTCACCAACCGCTTCGACTGCGTTCAACGCGTCGGAGCGCGTGTCTTCCCACTGGCGAATGAAGGGGCTGGACGACACCGGCTGCTGGGAATCAGACATGGGTCAAAACTACAACAGCATCGGTGAGGAAGGCGATGATACTTTTCGAGCTATCCTCTAGANCTATCCCCTCGAGTTATCCTTGAGGTCTCGAATCACGTGGCGGCACGCGCCAGCGCCTTGTCGAGCCTCTGCTGNACGCGCCGATGGCCCAAGTTGCTGATGTAGACCTTTTCCGCGCCGGCGGCTCGCAGTGCGTCCAGGGTCTTCCCCAGGACCTCTTCGGGCGAGGCACCCGCGTCGAATTCACGAGTCAACTCCTCTGCCGGTACAGGGAAGAACTCCCCCAATCGTGCGAGCGTTCCGGGTTGGGCACTCCAGTAGTAGAAGACGCCGAATATTCCCGGGGTGGAGACGTCGCGGCGATCGCACTCCTCGAGGAATGCCTCGACCCGATCCGCACTGTGGTGTGATACGATCTGCGTAAGGTAGAATTCGGCCGAGAAATCGTCCGATCCGATGTATTCGACCTGCTNGCTCGAGTCGCGATGCGGATTCGCCCACCCCCCCAGGGACAGCCCGGGTTGCCGCTCGCGAATCCGCTGCCTGAGCATGTAGGAGTGCGGCACACAGCGGGGAGGACCAGTCGAGACGTCTCCACCCACCACGGTCAGCGCCTCGAACCCGAGGGAATGAGCACGGTCGGCGTATAAGAGGCAATGCTCGATCGTGTGCTTACACGTGAGAAACGGAACGAGTCGCGAGAGCGGCACATCGGAGCCGACGTTAGCCGCAAGATGCCCCAGGTTCTCCTCCTCCCGTGATCCGACCGCGTCATCCGTCAGGAAAACGAAGGTGTCCTTGAGAGCGAGATGGCGGATGGAGTGGTTCAGGTCGATCCANCTGTCCATGCCCTCGGCGGCCGAAAGCCCACTCCGAGGTGGCCGAAGCTCCACCGTGATGAGTCGCCCGGGACGCCGCAGACTGTCCACCAGCGCGNCAGTCATCCCTTCCCTCCCACAAGNCCCTCGATCTCCTCGGCGGACACAGGTAATGCGGCCGTCAGGACTTCATGCCCTTCGGCCGTCACAACCACATCGTCTTCGATCCTGATNCCGATGCCCACGTAGTCGTCCGCGCCAGCGGAACCCTCGACCGTGTCCTGGAAATACAGGCCCGGCTCCACGGTCAAAACCATGCCCCGCTCCAACAGCCGAGACACACCGGAGTGGGCGTAGTCACCGACGTCGTGCACGTCGAGTCCGAGCCAATGTGAAGTCTGATGGGGAAAGAACGCCTTGTAGGCCTCGGTATCGATCACTTTCTCCTTGTCGCCATCGAGCACNCCGAGCTCGAGGAGGCCGTCGATGCACACGTTTCGCGCCGTGTGATGGATCGACTCGACCGTCACACCGGGTTGGATGGCTTCGATAGCCCGATCGTGCGCCTCCAGCACCACATCATAAATGGCTCGCTGAGCCGCCGTGAAGGATCCGGATACCGGGAAGGTGCGGGTGACGTCCGACACGTAGAGATCGGCCTCGGCGCCGGCGTCCACCAGGACTAGGTCCCCGTCACCCATCCTGCAGTTGTTGTCCACGTAGTGAAGCACGCACGCGTTTGCGCCCGAGCCTACGATTGTGGGATAGGAGGGGCCCCCGCCCCCCTTTCGACGGAAGGCCCCGTCGAGGATCCCCTCGAGTTCCCACTCTCCGACCCCTTGGCCCACGGCTCCGAGCATCTCGGCAAATGCCTCGACCGTAATGGAGGCGGCCGACCGCATGCGCTCCAACTCTTCCGGATGTTTCATGAGCCGCTGCGGATCCAGCAACTGCCCGGGATCGATGATCCCATAGGGTCCGACGCCCTTCCTGGCGCCCTGGAGCCGAGCGGTCTGCAACGCCCCTACCACCAAACTCTGAAGGGGAGACTCGCTCCCAATCCGGAAATACATGCTCTTGGCTCCAGCGAGCAACTTGGGCAGGCGCTTGGAAAGCACGTCGCTACCATAAGCGGTGTCGGCCCCGAACATCTCCCCTGCCCGGTCCGGCCCAAGCCGCTCTCCACTCCAGCGTTCCTCTTCGGCGTTCCGTACCNGTACGAACAGTACGAAGTCGCCGTCCTCACCATCTGCACGAAGCACCGCGACCGCCCCGGGTTCCGTCACGCCGGTGAGATAGAAGAGATCACGGTCCGGCCGGTGTCGGCCCCCGGAAGGGTCGGTCTCGGANCTCAGCACGAGAGCAGAACCGTCCAGGTCCGCCAGGACGCGCTTGCGCCGCGCGGCGAAGATCTCGGGTGAAAAACCCCGCGTCGNATCAGGGCTTTTCTTCACGCGTNGGCTGCAGCCACCTAGTCGCCGCCGCCGCTCAAGGTCGGGGTCCGTTCGATCAGCCAGTGCTCGAACCAACTACGAATCCGCTCCAGCCGGTCCACCAGCAGCCACGGCTCTCCCGTCCGTGATAACCCGTGAGAAGAACTCGGATACCGCACCATCTCCACCGGCACACCCAAGTTCTTGAGGGCCATGAACCACTGCTCCGCGTCACCTATAGGGGTCCTGTAGTCGTTTTCACTGTGGATGATGAGCGTGGGAGCCGTGACGTTCTCTACGTACGAGATCGGAGACAGCCGACGGTAAAGATCCCTCCGCTCCCACGGCGCACCATAGAACTCGTACTCCGTCAACGCTTGGGCGTCCGAGGAACCCCACCAACTCTCCCAGTTGGTAATCGAGCGAGAAGTGACGGCGGCCTGAAAACGGTCGGAGGTGGCCACCAGCCAGTTCGTCATGAAACCGCCGTAACTGCCACCTGAGATGCCCACGCGGGTCGAATCGGCCTCCGGGTAGCGGGCCAGGGTCGCGTCCACGCCGGTCAGGAAATCCTCGCTGTCCATGACACCCCACTGGCCGCGGGTGGCGTACATGAACTCGTGGCCGTAGCCGCTCGACCCCCGAGGGTTGGAGTAGAGGACGAAAAAACCAGCCGCGGAAAGCACATGGAACGTCGGGAAGAACGTGTTGCCGTACGCACCGTGCGGTCCCCCGTGAATCTTCAGGATGAGGGGGTATTTACCACCGGGCGTGTAGTCCACCGGCTTGATGACCCAGCCCTCTACCTCAACACTGTCGTCCACAATCCACGTGAGCCGCTCGGGGAGCACCAAAGACACCCGGTCCAGCAAAGCTTCGTTGAACCCGGTCGCTCGCCGCTCGGCCGTTCCGTCGCCTCGTGCCACGTATAGCTCCGTGGGCGAGACCGCATCTGTGGCCGCGTAGGCCATGATATGGCCACGGTCGGACAACGAGATGCTCGTGAGTTGTCGCTCACCGTCGGTGACCTGAACGACCGGGCCACCGGCGGCGGGGACCCGAAAGAGATGGCGATTCCCGCTGACCGAGGCCGAAAAGAGAATCGCGGTTCCATCTGCCGACCAGAGGGGGGTGCCCGGCTCGAGGTCCCAGCCCTGAGTGAGATTGACAGGCACGGCGGTGAAGCGCCCGTCGCCGCCCACGTCCACCACCATCAGATCTCTTTCCGCTCCGCGCTCGGCGGTGAAGACGAATGCCAATCGCGTGCCGTCGGGTGACGGTGACGGCGAAGTTTCCGAGCCAGGATTCGGCGTGAGCGCCGTGACGGAGCCGTCCGTCACGCGCACGGCCCAGATGTCCCTGCTCAGTACCTCGCTGGACTCATCGTCCTGGTCCTCGTCTCCCGAGAAGTAGATGGTACGCCCATCGGACGACCAGGCAACGCCTGACTTGTCGAACGGTAGCGTCGTTAGCCTTCTTGGAACGCCACCACCGGCCGAGACCAAATAGAGATCCGCGGACTCGTTCGCGGAGAAGTGCGGACGAAGCTCAAGCGTACCATCTGCCTTGTAACGTGTGGACGTTACGACACGCCCATCGAAGCGTTCGGGGTCGAGCGTGTTCGAAAGAGCATCCGGAGCGATCCAGCCGTCGCGCTCCTCGGTCTCCGCGTCTTCGGCGAGGGCGAGGTAGGCGATCCACTCACCATCCGCCGACCAGACCGGAGCCCCCCGGACCCCCTCAATGTGGAAAGCTTCTCCACCGGGGCCCGAGACGCGGACGAACCACGTGGTGTTGTCGTCGTCGCCGCGACGCGAGGTGAACGAAAGAAGCGACCCATCCGGTGACCACCTCGGCGCGTACGAGTCCCCTGTAGGAGCGGTGAAAGAATAAGGGTCACCGGCTGGACGCCCGTTTTCGAGCGCCTGCATCCAGATCTCCCGGCGGCGGCTATTCTCCTCTTCGAGGACCCGGGTCACGGTAAACGCTACGAGGTCGCCCTCGGGAGCGACGGCAACGTAGCCTACAGTGACCAGATCATAGTAATCCGCTGGTTGAAGTCCGCGCTGCGCCGCAGCCGGCCCAGGCGTGGTCGCCAACAGCACCCACGCCGCACCCAGCAGTCCGAGCGTTCTCGCCGGTGTCGCCCTCAAGATCGTCTCCGTGTCTAGGAGGCCTAACGCCCGCCGTGCCTATACAACCGATGCACTTGTTAAGGTACGGGGGATACGAAATTGCCTCAAGGCGGGCGTCATCAGGATCCGATCATCCCCGGGCACGCCACCTGCAAGGGCGATGCCAGAGTCCTACCGCAGCCGGCACCACGGGTTGGATCTCCGGACCGACGCCGCGGTAAGAGTATGGGTCTAAGCCACCGAATGGAGGAGGAACAAGTTGGGGATGACCGGTCACAGCAGCGACTCAAGCGTACCCGCACGCACGCCAAGTGGGGTTCCACACTTGGCGCGGACGGTGTGCCTGGTCACCGCTTTCTCAGGGTTCCTCACCGTAGGCCTACTCGTTGCGACCCCCCTGGGCGCCCAAGCCATCGTCGGGACTCTAGTCGAGGCCGAGACGGGTGTTCCCATCGAAGGAGCCTCGGTCGTACTCCTGNACCGGAACGGTGAGCAAGTGAATTGGCGNCTGACAGAGGCCTTTGGACGATTCAGCTTTCCAACGATCCAAGCCGAAACATACTTGTTGCGGGCCGATCGGATCGGCCACGCCAGCGTCCTGTCGGATCCGATCACCGTGGAGCCCGGCGCGACCGTTGTGTATCGACTCGAGACTCCGGTGGAGCCGATCCTGTTGGTCGGAATCGACGTGACGAGCAACTCCCGTTGTGAGGTCAGGCCCGGACGGGGCGCATCAACAGCGGTGGTGTGGGGGGAGGCACGCAAAGCCCTCGAGGCCACATCCCGAACCGCCGACATGGGCGTCTACCGCTACGTGATTCGTCACTATGAGCGGGAATTGGATGATCGAGGCCGCGAGGTGAGGAGTGAGGAGAGCCGAATCCAAAACGGGGTAATGGCNAACCCCTTCCTCAGTCTGGACGTCGAGACTCTACTCGAGAGGGGATTCATGCACTCCGAGAAAGACGGGTTCGTCTACTACGCGCCCGACGCGGACATCCTTCTGTCGGACCCATTCCTCGACAGCCACTGCATGAGTCTGACCGAGGGGGANAACGAAGCGGAGGGGCTGATCGGCCTATCGTTCGAGCCAACGGAGGATCGTGGCGTCCCGGATATCAGCGGCATTCTATGGCTGGACCCGGAGGACGCGGAGCTTCGGTGGTTGGATTATCGGTACGAGTTCCTGGACGTTCCCAACCCGGAGCGCCTCGGGGGCAAAATCCAATTCTACGGTCTACCCAACGGGACGTGGATCGTACGCGATTGGTACATCCGCATGCCGCTCCTCGAGAGTACGGTCGGGCCAGCACCGGCCCGACGTTTTCGGCTCGTCGGGCTCAGGGAGCAGGGCAGCTCGGTCATGAGTGTTAACAACCTGCAAGGCGATCTGGTGCTCGACTCGAGGACGGGAATCATCGAGGGCGTCGTCCTCGCGTCCGAGGGCGCGGATCCCGTGCAGGAGGTTGTCGTCCTATTGGACGACAGCACGGGAGTCACAACCGATGAGGATGGCCGTTTCCGGTTTACGGCTTTGGCAGCGGGATATTACGGCTTGACGGTGTTCCACCCGGACCTGAACTCACTTGGTCTGGCAGAAGNGCCGGTTTTTGTCGACGTGAGTCCGGGTCAAGTAACCTCGGCGAGCCTCCAGTTCGCGTCGGTGGAGACGGTGATGACGGAGAGGTGCGGTCCGGTAGAGCCCTCCGGTTTCGAGGGCATCCTNGCGGGATTCGCGTTAGACGAGAATCGCAACCCGCTGCCCGGCGCTCGGGTCTCGGTGGCGTGGGANGAGGTCGAAGAACGAGGTGCGAGCATCGGAATGGTCTATAAGGTGCTCACGACACCGGAACTGCCGGACAACGCATTCTTCCTCGCATGCGGCCTACCGAGGGACCGAGCGGTCGATATCACCGTAGAGTGGAACGGACTCAAGTCGCAGCCCGAGCGGTTTCGACTGTCGGAAACGCAACGCGTATCCCGCCGAAACATCACGCTGCGTTGAGGCCGGCGCGACTGTCCTCTGTTCCTTTCGACCGCGTCGAAGTAGTGTGGGGTTTCNTCAGNTAGTANCGACTTCNAGAACACACNGGGGATGATCNATGAGAGGCAGATCAATGTGCACAATACCGGCTCGGGTGAACGTTGCCCATTGGGTCGTGGCGGTCCTAATATCCATCTTGACTTTGAGTCCGTGGACGCCCGAAATTGCGGCGCAAGAGCCGCTCGACTCGGTCATTCCCTTGGACTCCATCGTGGTCAACGTGCTTCGGAGCGCCGTCGGATTGGACCGCGCGCCCTACGCCGTATCGGTCTCGAGTGGCCAGGCGCTGCAACTGGGCAACACCGGTTTCTCGCTCGACGAAGCCCTTCAGGGAATCCCCGGCCTCCAGATTCAGAACCGATACAACTATACGGTGGGTGAGCGGATCTCCATCCGTGGTTTCGGGGCCCGGTCCCAGTTCGGCGCGCGGGGAATCAAGATTCTCGTGGACGGCATTCCGGCCACGATGGCGGACGGCCAGTCGACCTTGGACCACCTTGACATCGGGTCACTTGGACGCGCCGAAGTCTTGCGCGGACCGGCCGCGGCTATTTACGGCAATGGCGGTGGTGGGGTGCTGAGCCTCGAGACCGCGGCGGCGCCCGACGTCCCCATCCGCCAGGAGGCCAAAGCCGTCTTAGGAGAAAACGGGCTCATGCGATTTCAGAGCACGACATCCGGTACGCAAGGCGGGACGTCGTACCTCGTGAACATCTCACATCTGACGTACGACGGATTCCGGACCGTCGCCGACAGCAGTTTGTTCGTCGAAGAGCGCGCCGACAGCAGCTTGTACGGACTAGCCACGCGCCTGAACGTGAACGGCCAGGTAGCTTTGGAAGCCGGTGCGGGACAGCTCCGCATTACGGCCAACTTCTTCGACCTAGCCGGAGAGAGTGCCGGTGGCCTCAACCGGACCGACATGTACGTCAATGAGTCGCTCAACGCGCGCGGCGGCGGATTTGGCAACGTCGCGAAAAACGCGCGGAAGGATTTGTATCAGGGNCAACTTGGAGCAACTTGGTCGGGACCTGTCGGAGGTCTCAACGCAGAATTTACCGGGTGGGGGCTCTTCCGGAGGATGGACAATCCTATNCCGCCGCGGATCATCGACCTCAAGCGAAACGCGTTCGGCGTCCGGGCGATGGTCTCCACCGAGAGCAGTGGCGATCCGGGAGAGGTCGCACTCCGAGCCGGATTTGACCTCGATTTCCAGCGCGACGATCGGGTGGAACACAGCAACGTCGCGGGNANCAGAGGNNCCNNGACCAAGGACCAGTTCGAGACGGTCGCCGCGACAGGGGTCTTCCTTCAGTCAACCGCCACGCTCACGGAGCAAGTCTCCCTCATGGGAGGACTGCGCTACGACCGATTCGAATTTGAGGTCGATGATCGGTTACCGGCCAACAACTCCGGTGATCGGGTTATGGACGAACTGAGCCCCACCGTGGGTCTTGTCGTGGAGGCAAGCCCCACGCTGTCCATCTTCGGCAACTTCGCCACGTCACTGGCCACTCCCACGACCACGGAGTTGGCCAATACTCCAGAGGGCGGAACCGGCTTCAACCCTGATCTGAATCCGCAGACCGGAAACACCGGGGAAGTCGGATTTCGCGGTCAGGCGAACAACCGCTTCGGATTTGAAATGAGCGTGTTCCTCACCAATCTCAAGAACGAACTCGTCCCGTTCGAGACCGCCGCGCAGGACGGCCGCGTCTTCCACAGGAATTCTGGGAGATCGACGTATAAGGGGCTTGAGGCCTCCGTGCGGGCGGTTCTTCCCCAGGGGGTNTCGGGCCAGCTTTCCTACACGCTCGTGGACGCTAAATTCGACGAATTCTCGGTAGAAGGTGACGTCTTCGACGGCAACTTCATCCCCGGGTTGGCGAGGAACCGTCTCGAAGGCCTGCTGCGTGTGACCCAAGGTCCATGGTACGGTGAGGTTCGCGGTGACTACGTGGGCAGGATCGAAACCCGTGACGACAATGCCGCGGAGACGTTCGCAAAGCCCTACACGCTTTGGGACGTCCGGACNGGGNTCTCCGGCCAGCNAGTCGGAAACCTCGTGGTGGAGCCCTTCGTGAGCCTTACAAACATCCTCGATGAGGTGTACTCAGCTGCCGTGGCGGTGAACGCCTATGGAGGCCGGTTCTTCGAGCCGGGCCCGAGGCGTGCGTTTTCCGTGGGGCTGAGCGCCACTNTCCAATAAGGCTAAGGCTCGTCTAGAGCGACCGGCACGGCTCTGTTGCTGGTACGACACAGTCGAATGGCGGTAACGGTTGAAAGAGTCAGGGAGCGGCCCGGCAAAACGCCGGGTCGCTCACCACCGCCAGTGCGTTCCGCACGGCCCGCTCGCCGTCATCGTCGGACGGACGGCTCATCGTTCGTCCACGAACGACCATCACGGACGAGCCGCCCCCGTCGAGGTTGAGCGCCTCGGCCGCACCGGTGGCGGATAACACGGCCGTAATCTCCGCCAGGGTCATCCCCGACGAGTAGGACCCCTGGCGCCCGTCAACGACCACGACCCAGAGGCGTCGGGCTTCCGGATCGTAGGCTACGGCCGTTCGGGGATGCCGCAACGATGCGAAACTCTGGTCCGCGCCCGGACCNTCGGTCACGAGAGGGTCCCCCGAATCCAGCAGTTCCGGAAACCCGCCGATCACTTGGGTCCGNNCCGGCCCGTTCTGGGACACCCANATGCCCGCGGACAACCCGGTCCCTTCTCGCACAACCGTCCCGATCCANGGGGCGCGTCCCGGNGTCCACCCCAGNGCCGGCCGCTCCCGAGATGACAGAATCTTCCCCTCAGCCACCTCAGGACCCAGCGGATGCCCCTCCGGTGTAAAGAAGTCGCCGTTGACCGCAGCGAGCACCCCGCTACCCGCTTCCCCGACGAGTTCCGTCACGGTGGAAAGTCCTGCCCCATGCTGTCCGGCCTCACCCGCGGGCAGCACTCTCAGGCCCAGGTCGCATCGCTCCAGTTCCAGGCGGAGAACGTGAACTGCCCAGGGCCCTTTCTCCGACCANGCGAAGTGGTACGAGACCCCCGGATGAAGGACGCGGGCGCTGATCGAGTCGGTTTCCAGATAGGCCAGTAAATCCTCGGGTAGTGGCTCAGGGAAGAGACGGGCTGGACGATCGGGAGGTGTGCAAGCGAGCAGCAAGGTCATCCAAGTGCCCACGGCAGAGGCACAGCCTGCCCTCCACCAACGCGCAAGATCCCTCTTGCCCGTGTGCCTCACTTGGTTTTCAAAGGACCCCATTCTCTCGCCTCGTGTGGTACGCACGGAACCGTCCTCGAATCGTCCTACGACGAAGTCCATACGATAGTGTCCCGTTTCCAGGATAGCCCCAGTCCTCCGATTCTTCTATACTCGGGCGCCATGAAATTCCGACGCACCGACACTTGTTCCATGGGCCCCAGCAACTCTGGACGGCACGCGCTGAGAGGGATTCCGACGCAAACCGCGAGGGGAGGTCCGACGGGATTCGCATGGGAGAGCCCGAGGGGATTAGCGCGTCGTGTGGCCCTGCTTTGCGTCCTATTTTTTTCTCCGGCTGGCCTACTGGCGTCTCCGCTAGCCGCCCAAGACCCGGCCGACGACATGCAACTCCGCATCGGTGTCACCGCCGGGGGCATCGGGTCCTTCGGTACCTCGGTCGAGTTCCTGTGGGGGAGTCGGAGCATCGACGTTAACCTAGCGACATTCACTTTCAATGAGGTGAGCCTGGCCGTCACGGGTAAGCAGTACTTTGGCAGCGCGGATCTGCGACCCTTCTTGGGTGTGGGTCTTTGGGGAAGCGTCGGATCGACCGGACGAGACGGCGACCAAGCGGGCAAGGCGTTGCTCCTCCGGCTTCCCGTCGGAGGCGACTGGAACTTCACCGGAACCCACCACTTGGGTGCAAGCCTGGCCGTGAACGTAGGGCTATGGATCGATCGGGCTGATCCTGACGACGATAGGCCCATCAACCAGTCGCCCGTCCCTCTCCCCGGGGCATACTACCGCTTCGAGCCCTAGAAGCCGTTGAAGAAGTACAGCGGGTCACGCACGTGGCGCTCGTACGCGTTCAGACAAGGAGGGGGCTAATAGAGCTCCTCGGGCTCGTCCCAGGTCTCGCTCCAGAATTCGTCCTCTTCCCTGCCGATCTGCTCCAGATCGAGGGGTTCCGGATCGTCCGTGAGAAGAGAACCCTTCTCCTCGATCCGACGGATGTCATCCTGGTCGATTCGGGGCGGCGGGACTTCGATGGACTTTCTGATCCTCCGCCGCATGGAAAGCCAAGCATACGCCACCAACACACCCAGAAAGAACCAGAGCACCGACCAAAAGAAGCCGGGGATCGTCATGACGGCACGAGAGTCATGAGACCGGGGACATCCCCACGTACTTGAGGCCGCTGCCCGTGTTGAAAAGTACCACCTCCTCCTCAGGGCCGAGCGCACCCATGGCGATGAGTGCGGGGACTGCTGCCGCAACCGCTCCACCCTCTGGTGCCGCGAAGATCCCGGTGTCCTCCCCGACCGCCTGAACCCAGTCGGACATGTCCTGATCGGGGATCGCCACCGCCGCCCCACCCGACTCGCGGATCGCCCTCAGAATCAGAAAGTCTCCGACGGCCCCCGGCACCCGCAGCCCGGCCGCGTAAGTAGCCGCATCCGCCCACGGCTCGGCCTCCGTCGCCCCACTCTCCCAAGCTCGCACCATCGGGGCACACCCGGCCGCCTGGACGGAGAACATTTTCGGCCGCTCCGGCCCAATCCAGCCCATGCGCTCCATCTCGTCGAACGCCTTCCACATCCCGATCAGACCCGTCCCGCCACCCGTAGGGTAGACGATGCCGTCGGGAAGCCGGCCACCGAGTTGTTCGAACACTTCGTAACCCATCGTTTTCTTGCCCTCCACCCGGTACGGTTCCTTGAGCGTCGACAGATCGAACCAGCCGTTTTCCTCCACGCCCGCCCGCACCACACGCCCGCAATCGGTGATGAGCCCGTCGAGAAGCTGTAGGTCAGCGCCCAACGCTCTCATCTCGGCGAGGATGGGGGCGGGTGTGTCCATGGGCACGACCACGTGGACCGGCAGTCCCGCCGCCGCCCCGTACGCGGCCGCCGCACCGCCGGCGTTACCCGCGGAAGGGAGGGCGATTTCGGTCGCACCCAGCTCCTTTGCGCGGGAAACGGCTAGGCACAGTCCACGGTCCTTGAAGCTCCCGGTGGGGTTCTGGCCCTCGTCCTTCATCCAGACCCGGCCGACACCCATACGGGCGGCCAAGCGGGGCGCTTCGAGAAGGGGCGTCCACCCCTCGCCCAGGCTGATCTGACACGCTCGATCCCGGACGGGGAGCACGTCCTCGTAACGCCAAAGATCGGCCCTCCGTCCAGCGACGTCAGCGGGCTGGAACCCGGGCCGAATCGCTCCGAGGTCGTAGCGCGCGAAGTACGGCTTACCGGCGGACGACAGCGTATGAAGTGCTTCGCTCTTCACGATGTCCCCCGTGTAGGTGCACTCGAGGTGGCTGGCCCCTCGGAGGGGCTCGGGTGAAGAGGTCATCGGAGCAGCCGGAGGCCCCCCGTAACGGCCAGCAACGCCAGAGGCAGCAGTACCCAGGGCGGGGCATCTCCGCCGCCCTCGAGCCAGGCCCGGAGCGCCGGTACGGAGGTTATCAAGACGATGCTTCCATTGTTTACGAAGTGCATGAGGACTCCAACCCAAATCGAGCGGGTCGAAAGGACGGCCCAGGCAAGGATAAAGCCCAGCCATGCCGTCGGCAGAAATCGGAACGCCGACTCGAAGGAAATATGAAAGGCTCCGAACAGCAAACCGTTGACCACCGCAACCCGCACAGTTGACGAACGACCGCGGATCCCCGCCAGGAGCACGCCCCTGAAAACCGCTTCTTCGCAGATCGCCGGCGTCAGCGCCAAGAGGACGAGCAACCACAGGAACCCCGACGGGCCCTCGGCGGTGACGAGGTCCTCCAAACCCTCGAGTATGTCCCACGGAACCGGGAGCACGAATCCTTGCGCCCAGGCCAGGAACCAGCCCAACGGCATGGCTCCCGCAATCAATAACAGCCCCCCCGCAACCTCCGTACCTTCGGGACGCCGCAAGGAAAAAGTCTCACGGACACCGAAGCCGGCCACCCGCACGAAGAGCAAGGCCGGGAGGAACAGGAGCAGCCACTCCGACAGCAGTAGCCCCCCCTGCCCCAACCCAGCCTGGAGGGGAAAACCCAGATAGAAGAAGAGTAGGGCTACGGCGGCGATGAATCCGATCGCCTGGGCAGCATCGGGTGTAGCGGACGGGGGGCCGTTCGTAGGTTTCGTAAAATTTCGGAACTCGATCATGCAGGGCACCGTATGTGAACATGGGCAATCGGGGCAACCCTGTAGCGCACCGGCCCGTCTAACGGTAAACGNCACTTCTACAACCGTGTGAATGAACGAAGCCCAGCTTCTACGAAAAGNGTGCCAGGGGGACGGTCCGGCTGTACGCGCTCTCTANGAGAGGTATTNCCCCCNGGGTATACGCGGTTGTCCGACGCATAGCNGCGGATGACGATTNGGCACAAGACTACGCGCAAGAAAGGCCTGACCTGCGACGAAAGCCNTAGCTAGCTGACCNAGGATCGATTTNATGACNGTGCTCAAGTTGACTGAGGAGNATGTNCCCNAGGTCACCCGCGTCCTNTGCGAANCCTTCTACGACTATCCCGTCATGCGGTACGTCATTGGGGNTGGGCANGATGACTACGAACGCCGACTCAATACCNTGGTCCACTTTTTCGTCATGGCCCGAGTGCTCCGAAATGAANAATTGCTCGGCACCATNGATGGCAANGACCTGGCCGCTACCGCGCTCGTCTCCTATCCCGGTCGGGGAAAAGCCCCGCCCGAGCTCATGGNCCTCCGAGACAAGGTCTGGGATGAGNTGGGCCCCGAATCGCGGTCGCGTTATGAGGCCTTTGGCNCCGCGTGTGCCCCGTTCGAAGTCGAGGTCCCGCACATCCACCTCAACATGATCGGTGTGAGCCGAGCGGCCCAGGGAAGTGGCTTNGGCCGCGAGCTCATCGACCATGTCCACCTCATGTCGCGCGAGGACACCTCGTCCCAAGGTGTAACCCTAACCACCGAAGATCCCGCCAACGTGCCCCTCTATGAGCACTTAGGATANGAGGTCGTAGGCCACGCAAGATTGTCCCCAAGATTCGAAACGTGGGGCTTCTTCAGGCCAGATTAGCCCTCCTACCTACACGCCCCGCTTGATGTAAAGCGCGGCGACCTTNGCTTCGATCGACGCGCCTGGCAACATCGGATCCGTCAAAGGCCGGAAGGATCATGCCGAACAACAACCCGGAGGGTGTGACGCCCACTCGGAGACGGTCCGCCGCGTACCGCGGCTTTGCTGCGCAGCGGTGGAGCACCTCAGGCCCGGCTACTCGTACCGTAGCGCGTCGATCGGATCCAGCCTCGCCGCCCGATGCGCCGGCCATGTTCCGGCCGCCAGTCCGATCGCCGCAGAGATCGCCACCGCACCGATCACGATGTACCAATCGATGGCCGTGTCCCAACCCTGAGTGCGGGTTATCAGTCCGGCAGCCCCGATCCCGGCCGCCACACCCATGATGCCTCCCATCACGCACAGCACCAACGCCTCGAGCAGGAACTGGAAACGGATCTGCCGACGCCTCGCCCCGAGCGCCTTCCGAACACCGATCTCGCGTGTACGCTCGGTCACGCTCACGAGCATGATGTTCATGATGCCGATACCGCCAACGAGCAGGCTGATGCTCCCGATGCCTGCCAGCAGCAGAGTGAACGTCTGAGTCGTCGCGTTGAAGGTCTCGACCAGATCGCTCGAGTTACGGATACTGAAGTCCACCTCTTCTCCGGGCCGGATGCGATGCTCACGCCGGAGCACACGATCGATCTCGCCGTAGGCCCCGTCCATGTCGTCTGGCGACGGTACTTGAGCGAAGATCGAGGAGAGTCGAGCGCGGCCTCCGAAAACTCTGTATTGAGCGGTGCTCGTGGGGACGTACACCTCCTCGTCGGGCCGGTTGAATCCGGCGTCACCCTTCTCTTCGAGGATACCGAGCACCTCGAAGGGCTGGCCCCGAATCTGGATGGTCTTGCCGATGAGCAGAGGGGCGGGAGTCCCGAGCTGTTCGGGCACGGCAAAGCCGAGCACGGCCACGCGGCGGCGTCCCTCTACGTGACCTTGGTCGAAAATACCTCCGTGCTCGATGTTCAGGTTGTACATCTCGAAGTACTCGGGCCAGATACCGCGTACTTGGTTGCTGGAATTCCAACGGAGATACGAGAGCTGGACCCTCGAACTGATTTCAGGTGAGATCGTCAGCAGACCGCTCGTCTCGATTCGGAGTGCCTCGGCGTCCGTGACGCTCAGGTCCTCGGTATCTTGCGTCGAGACCCCACCGGAACGTCGCTGGTCGGCCCGTATCGTCAGAACATTGGTGCCCATTTGCGAGATTTGATCCTCCACCACTTGCTGCGCACCCTCGCCGAGCGACACCATGGCGATCACTGCGGAGACCCCGATGATGATCCCGAGGGTCGTCAGAAAAGACCGCAGTTTGTTGGCGCGGATTGCACCCAACGCCACCCAAATAGTTTCGCTTATTAGCATTGGCCTACCGGAATCCTCCCCGCCCGCCGCCGAAGTCAGGGCGCCCGCGGTTGCGTGCTTCGTCTCGCGAGGCTCGCAGGTCTGCGGCCCCGATGGTCGCGATCAGGTCACCCTCTTCGAGGCCACTCACGACCTCGGTGAAATCGAAGTCATTTAGCCCGATTATGACCCCGCGGGGTTCGATCGTCCCGTCCGCGGCCACTACGAACACCACGGCACGGCTGGTCTCTCTCTGCTGACCCGACGTACCTTCGCCAGGCTCCGCTTGGCCAACCTGCTCAACAGCTCCCTGACCAGAAAAGCCACCACGCCCACCACCGCCACCGCCGCGTCGACCGGAAAAGAGGTTCGCGATCTCGGGCAAGAGCACAAGAGCAGAGTCCTGTGAGATTCCGCTCGCCATCAGCGCTCTCATGGAGTCGAAGGCCGCACCACCGCGGCCACCTCCCGTGCCTCTGGTGGCCCCGCCCTGACGCCCTCCTGAGCGACCACCCTCTCTTGCACTCGTCTGATCAGCCGTGGGACGTCCGCGGCCATCGCCGAGACCGGCGAAGAGATTACTCGTGTCGATGGTTGCGGTGTCGAGCCCGAGCACTACCGAGGCTGGCTGGACATCCTCCGGCGTCACCAATGCATTGTTCGGTACCAAGAGCACCCCAGACTCCTGGGCAAGCTCGATCTCAACTTCGGCGTTCATCCCTGGGCGAAGCAGCCCGGAGTCGTTGTCGAGCTGCACGATCACCGGGAACATGGTGACGTTCTGTTGTACGAGCGCCTGGGGTTCGATCTTCTCTACGATCCCCATGAAGCGCTCTTGGGGATAGGCCTCTACGGTCACGGTCGCCGGCATTCCGGCGCGGATGTCGCCCATGTCCGTCTCATCCACTAGCGTGCGTACCTGCATGAACTTGAGGTCGGCCATGATCACCAGCGTGGTTCCGCCCGACACATTCTGGGACGCCGACTGGATAACCTGACCCTCCTCGACGTTCTTTTCGAGTATGGTACCTGCCAGCGGCGCCCGAATGATCACGTCGTCCAAGCGGAGCTGAGCCAACTCGAAGTTTGTTTCGGCTCTGACCACGCTCGCCCGGGAATTGGCGAAGTCCAGGGCCCTGCTCTCGTGCTCCTGATCGGAGATGACGCCGGATTCCAACAACTCTTCGGAACGGGTCAGCTGCGCTTGAGAGATCTCCGCCCTCGCTTGCGCGACCTGCAGGTCAGCCTGGGACTGGTCGAAGGCGTTCCTGACGTCACGAGGATCGACCTCGGCAAGCAGCGCGCCGGGTTCTACCTCGTTGCCAACGTCGACGTAGAGGCGAGTGACCTCTCCCGATGCCTTCGACGTGACCTCAACCGCACGGATCGGCTCCACATTACCCGTGGCCTCAGCGGTGAGCCTCATGTCTCCGCTTATTACGGTCCAGGTCTGGAGTGACTCCTCCTCCTCCACCTCATCGGTTCCGCAAGCCACGACGATGGGTACCAGCAACGCCGCACCCCAACACCTCATCTTCATCATATATGCGCCTCTATTCGCTCGGTCAAGAAATCCTTTGCGATCACGCCGTCGTGCAGGTGAACCTGGCGACCGGCGTACGCGGCAATGTTCGCCTCGTGTGTGACTAGAACGATGGTCTGGCCTTCGTCGCGATTCAACTTAACGAAGACGTCCATGATCTCCTCGCCCGTCACCGAGTCGAGGTTACCCGTAGGCTCGTCCGCAAGGAGCAGCGCTGGACTGTTGGCCAGGGCCCTTGCCACGGCCACACGCTGTCTCTGCCCTCCGGACAGTTCCGGCGGGCGGTGGCTCATACGGTCGTCGAGACCGACCAATCGCAGCTTTTCCTCAGCCATCCGTTTCCGCTCCTTCGCCTTGATCCCCGCATAGATGAGCGGGAGCTCGACATTGTGGAGCGCAGTGGCCCGGGGAAGGAGATTGAAGGTCTGAAAGACGAACCCGATCTCCCGGTTTCGTATGCGGGCGAGTTCGTCGTCGCTCAGTTCGCTGACCGCCACACCGTTCAGCCAGTATTCACCTTCCGTCGGGGTATCCAGGCACCCGATCAGGTTCATGAACGTGGACTTCCCACTTCCGGACGGACCCATGATGGCCACGAACTCCCCGGGGTGGATCTCTAGGTCGACGCCACGCACCGCCCGAACGGTCTCGGAACCGAGGATATAGTCCTTTCGGAGCCCCTCGGTCCGAATGATCATTTCGCTCACAGATCTCTCCCGAGGACGGCCTCGAGCGCCGCCCGCACTAGGAAGTTCATTAGGGCTTACCTGTCTCGGTTGTTTCGACGCCGTAACGTGTGGTCAGCTTCGCGCTCAAGCACAAGCAAGTCGTACGTCACACGTTGATCCTCGGTGAGGATCTGCCTGAGCTCCGCCCTGAAATCACTCATCACGGCGCCGAAGCGCGGCTGAAAATCCGTGTTCAAGTCGGATAGGCGTTGCCCGTAGAAGAAATAGAGCGAGTCGACCGTGGCCT
>PAUA01000018.1 GCA_002712565.1 Gemmatimonadota bacterium
AGGGCCGCCTATTCCATCGCGTACGTGTCGGCGCGGTATCGACCGGCTCAGAAGTTAGGCGTCTCGGCGAGATCCTGGCAGAGAGTTACGGGGTCCCGATCTGGCTCGCGTTAGTGATCTCACTCGAGTCCGTTCCCGCTGGCGCCGTCGAGGCCACTCGGGAAGTGATCGTCGGTGCGAATTAAGGATAGCCAAGGACGCTTCTCCGAGGTCACATCAGTCAGCTTGTCGTCTGGTATCTACAGCGGCGGTAGTTCATCGGATAGCATCTTCCGGGCCACGAAGATTGCGTCCGACCACCTGGCCCTGGCCGGCCGGGACCTGACACCGCTCGATCCTCAGCCGCCGTTGGGGCCGGCATCGGGCTCGAATCTTTGAATGGCTTAAACAGGAGGACATTGACCATGTCCACATCGATGACCCGGCGCCAACTGATTCAGGGGCTCGCCGCCATGGCGCCCGCGGCCGCGGCCGTGACCATCAGACCGACCGGGGGATCGCTGATGGCAGCCGACATAGGTGCATCTACCGTGCGATCTCCTGCTATACGGACCCAGGAGTTCGGACCGCTGTCCGCCGCCGTACTGCCCGACGGGGTCCGTTCACGATTCGTGGACAACATCAACGGCCTCCGTGTCCACGTGCTCGAGGCCGGTTACGAGGGCGGGCGCCGACCGGGTTTGCTGCTGCTCCACGGCTTCCCAGAGCTGGCCTACAGCTGGCGGAACGTGATGGTGCCGTTGGCCGAGGCCGGGTATCACGTCATCGCGCCCGATCTACGAGGGTACGGGCGCACGACCGGATGGGACGACGACTACGATGGCGACCTNGCGTCNTTCCGCCGGCTGAACGTGGTTCGCGATGCGCTGGGGCTGGTNTCNGCCTTCGGGTATCGCTCGCTGCCGGTGATCGGGCACGACTTCGGTTCGCCGGTTGCNGCCTGGTGTGCCGTCGTGCGGCCTGANGTGTTCACGTCGGTGGCCTTGATGAGCGCGCCGTTCGGCGGAANTTCGTCACTGCCGTTCGACACGGCCGACAATCCNCCGCAGCAGCGGTCTCCGGGCTACAATCTGACNGNTGAACTGGCCAATCTGCNGCGCCCCCGNAAGCACTACCAGCGGTATTACACCACACGCGAGGCCAACGAGAACATGTGGCACCCGCCCCAGGGGCTGCAGGCGTTCATCCGGGGCTACTACCACTACAAGAGTGCCGACTGGACCGACAACAAGCCGTTNCGGCTCGCATCACGCACAGCCGCCGAGATGGCGCAGATGCCGACCTACTACATCATGGACCTGGCCGACGGCATGGCTGAGACCGTCGCCAAGAACATGCCNACTGCAGCCCAGATCGCGGCCAACACGTGGCTACCGGACNACGAGCTACAGGTCTATGTCGAGGAGTATGGCCGCACCGGCTTCCAGGGCGGGCTGAATCACTATCGATCCGGTGGCCTCGGCGCCCAGGAGCAGCAGCTCTTCNCCGGCCGGACCATCGATCAACCGTCACTCTTCNTCGCGGGCGCGAGCGACTGGGGCAGCTATCAGAGCCCCGGCGCGCTGGAGAGGATGCAGAACGAGGCCTGCACTGACATGCGGGCCGTNCACATGGTGGAAGGTGCCGGTCACTGGGTGCAACAGGAACAGCCTGAGGCGACGAGCCGCCTACTGATCGAATTTCTGAGAAGCNTATAGGAGGGTAATCGGATATCCTCCTGNANGTCATNGGAGGCGGTCGGGACNCCGGNCGGTCTCCTACTCNCAGCTTGGAAGGCCACGCCTCGACCGGTCGACATTTGATGCCCGGGCCTCTATTCTTGGCTTTCGCTTGCGGATAGTTCTATCCGCAGCCTAGGCACAAGAGACGATTTGATGCTCGGCTTCATCACACGCGAGGTAACTGCCATGAGGACGTTCGCCGTGAAGGGTCTATTCGCGATCGCTGTTGTATCTCTTGCCTTCCCGGCGGCCGTTTTCGCCGTCGACGAATCGNCGCAGNTGACTCAGGTGGAGTTGACGTACGGCCAGGTTTCCGGTGTAGAGCTGGACAACGACGTCGCCGTATTCCGCGGTATTCCCTTTGCCGCCCCCCCGGTTGGGGATTTGCGCTGGAAGGCGCCTCAGCCTCCGATACCGTGGCAGGGTGTAAGAGTCGCGGACACCTTTGGACCCACCTGCATGCAGCGCGGTCGGGCACTGATGAGCGAAGATTGTCTGTATTTGAACGTCTGGACCAGGGCCGACTCCAACGATGACAACCTACCCGTGATGGTATGGATTCATGGCGGGGGATGGACTTCAGGTGCCAGCAGCAACGGCACTTATGACGGCTCTGCCTTTGCCGAGAAAGGCGTGGTGCTGGTGTCGGTCAACTATCGCATGAGTGCCTTCGGGTTCATGGCGCATCCTGCATTGTCTGCCGAATCCGATCGCGGGGTGTCCGGCAACTACGGCATCCTGGATCATGTTGCCGCGCTGGAATGGGTCCGTGACAACATCAGTGGCTTCGGTGGTGATCCTGACAACGTCACCATTTTCGGTGAGTCCGCCGGTGGGGCCAGCATCTACGCGTTGTTGGCCACGCCCTTGGCCGAAGGATTGTTCCAAAGAGCCATTTCTGAAAGCACCTGGATTACTCCGACCAACGTCACCCATCTGAAAAACAGCGTCGGGTTTGTCGATGGCGCGGAAGAACAAGGACTGAGGGCGATCGCTGCGAAGTTCTCAGAGTTGGGGACGACGGTCAGTGGCGATGCGGCTGATGAAATGCGCGCCCTGTCCGCAGCAGATGTCATGAGCCTGAGATTCAGCGTTTCCCTCGCCGAAGACGGTTACGTCATTCCCGAATCTCCGGGTGAAATCTTCAGTGGGGGATCACAAAACATTGTGCCGCTCCTAGCCGGAGTGAATGACGGTGAAGGTCTGTTTTTCGTCAGGCCAAATAGCACGTTCTCTACCGTTGCCGAGCAGCGAGAAACCAGGTTGGAAGAGTGGGGCACGCAGGGAAGCGGTCTGGCTGAGCACTACCTGGCAGATTCGGACGAGGATGTCTTTACTTCCGAAGTCGACTACAACACGGATCTGTGGTTTGCCCGACCCAATCGCGAAATTTTGGATGCGATGGCGAACACGTCAGCAAACAGTTTCATGTATGTGTTTACCCGCAACATACGTGACCCCAATGAGCGTGCTCCGCATGCGATGGAACTGCGCTACGTCTTTAATACCCTGCCGGAGTCAGCGAGCCAGGTGGATAAGGATGTTGCGGACCTGATCAGTGATTATTGGGTGCAATTTGCCACCACCGGTAATCCCAACCGCGAAGGTCTGCCCTACTGGCCAGCTTATACCTCGGAAACACGACAGCACCAGATTATTGGTGCCGAGGTCGGCCAGGGTTCGAATTTCCGTCAGCAGGAGCTGGACGAGTTGGATCGATACTTTGAGGCCACCTACCAACAGGCTCGTCGCTCCGCCCGATAGAGAAACTGAGGAGGCACTTCCGGCAGGCGAATGGTTCGACAGCTCACCGCCATCATGTTCACCGACATGGTTGGCTCCCGGGCCCGCCATCCGTGGAGCGTAGCGCTGGCTGGAGGAGGACCTTCGATCCCTCTCCCCTCGACCTAGCGCGGCTCTAGCCGGACGAAGTACCTCGGCGGAAATCCGGTCATGACTCGAAACACGATACCCGTGTCGTTNTCGCGCTGGACGCGATCGTGCTCTTCGTCGGTTACGGCTACGGCCAGGTANGCGCCGCTCTCACCGTCCNCGGNGANCTGCACACTCGGATTCTCCAAGGCTTGTCGGTACCAGGCTCGGGGCCAGTGGTTGGCTGCGACGTAGAGTTGGCCATTACTCTCGAGGCGAGCCAGAACGCGGTCGTTTGTGGCTCCGCCCTCGTCTGTGGTGGTGATAACCAGGGTGCCCTGACCTCCAGGCTGGAAATATCCGAGCATGGACTCGAACGTCGCGACGAGCCCTGCGTAAACGACGAACAAGATCGCGATTGCCTTGATGGCTTTCACCCCAGGCCTCCTGGGAGTCGGGTGTCGGTATCTGGCATGGCGGGCAAGATGCGCCTGAGACGTGTGGCGCGGCAAGGGTGTCNGTGACCTTCAGAGGGGCGTAGGTNTGTNTGCGTTACGAGTATACGTACGGCGGCGCATGTCCAAAACGGTGGATGTCCAAGGAAGACAATCGGACGCNGGTGCGGTGGCGGATCTGGCCGCCGAGGCTTAGTGTCCGCGNCATCCGNGGCCGCCTCGAGGCGCAGGCCTTGATGGCCCAAATCGCACTTTCACACGACGGAAGACATGCGCTTTTTCAGCCGGGTCGTNCTCGTTTGTTTCGCTGCCTTCGTAATGTTTTTGGCTGGCTTGGAACGAGGCGTGGCCCAGGAATTCGCCGATCATCGCTACACCAGTGAGGCGATCGAGGCGGGCTCTCGTGTTTATGTGGAGCAGTGCGCGCTGTGCCACTCAAGGAGGGGCGACGGTGTGGACGGTGTGGATCTCCGGCGGGGATTGTTTCGCACTGCGANCTCAGACGACGATCTNCGCCGGGTGATCACGACCGGCGTCGGGGGTGGGCAAATGCCCGCCTTCGACTTGCAGCCGTTCGAGCTCGATGGAGTCGTCGCCTACATCCGTGCCGGCTTCGATCCGAGCGGTGTGGCGGTCAAGGTTGGGGACGCATCTCGCGGTCAGGTGCTGTTTGCGGGCAGCGGCGGTTGCGCCTCCTGCCATCGGGTGAATGGGCAAGGCCCCCGCACTGCACCTGATCTGAGCGAGATCGGCGTGGTCCGCACGCCGGCCGCGTTGCAGCGAACGCTGCTCGATCCGAGNGCCACCCTGCTGCCGATCAACCGACCGATNCGAGCCGTGACCCGCGACGGCGAGACGATCCGTGGGAGGCGGTTGAACGAGGACACGTACACAGTGCAGCTGATCGACTCGGAGGAACGGCTGCGCTCGCTTGTGAAGGCCGACCTGGTCGAGTACGAGGTGAGTGAGACACCCGTAATGACACCGACCACGCTCTCCAGTGACGAGGTCGCCGACCTCATCGGATATCTCCTTACGCTCAGAGGACTACCATGAAGACGGTCCAGNACACTTGGCCGCTGGCGCTCCCCTCGGGAGGGCTGCTGGTGCTCGCATTGGGAGCGCTGCTGGCCAGCGNCCCAGGGGCGCTGTTGGCGCCCCATCACCTCCGGGCGCAAGTGACGTATGATCGGATCCTGCGCTCTGCGGACGAGCCCCAGAACTGGCTCACCTACAACGGTACGTACTCGAGTCAGAGGCACAGCGGCCTCGATCAGATCACTGCGGCGAACGTGGGAGACCTGGAGTCGAAGTGGGTGCTTCAGAATCAGGTGTTCGGAGCCTGGCAGTCGAACCCGATCGTCGTAGACGGGATCATGTACATCACCCAGCGGCCCAACGACGTGATGGCCGTGGATCCAGTCACCGGTAGGGTGTTCTGGAGATTCCGTCATACGCCGGACGAGAATGCACGGGTCTGCTGTGGTGCAAACAACCGCGGTGTAGCAGTCCTGGGCGACAAGTTGTTCATGGGTACGCTGGACGCTCGGCTCATCGCGCTCGACGCGATCAATGGTCGGCCGATCTGGGATATCGAAGTCGCTGACGTGAATCTCGCGTACTCGGTGACGATGGCACCTCTGGTGGTGAAGGACAAAGTGATCATCGGCGTGGGCGGCGGTGAGTACGGCATTCGCGGTTTTATCGCGGCGTATGACGTCGACACGGGAGAAGAGGCCTGGCGCTTCTGGACGATCCCCGGGCCGGGCGAACCTGGACACGAGACCTGGGACGGTGACGACTGGGAGCACGGCGGTGCCTCGGTGTGGGTCACCGGCTCGTACGACGCCGACCTGAACCTGACGTATTGGGGCGTGGGAAATCCGGGTCCCGACTGGAACCCNGGACAACGTCCGGGCGACAACCTCTACTCCGACGCGGTCGTCGCACTCGACGCCGATACCGGCGAGCTCGTGTGGCACTTCCAGTTCACGCCGAACGACGGCTACGACTACGACTCGGTCCAGGTTCCTGTGCTGATCGACATCGACTGGAACGGAGTACCTCGAAGGCTGATGCTGTGGGCGAACCGGAACGGGTACTTCTACGTGCTCGATCGTGTGACGGGCGAGTTCCTGACCGGCACGCCTTTCGTGAAGGTGAACTGGTCGAGCGGCCTCGAAGAGAACGGAAGGCCGATCCCAACGCCTCAGCCGGCGGGCTCACCTACCTGGCCNGGGAATCAGGGTGGCACCAACTGGTACCCACCGTCCTTCAGCCCTTCNACGGAACTCTTCTACTTTTCCGCCTGGGAAGACTACGCCACGATCTATCGTCCGGCACCGGCTGTGTACTCCCCCGGTCGGGCCTTTCTGGGCGGCGGATTCGACGTGCTGACACCGACACCTGGTGCGCCGAGCGTGGGGATCGGCCGAACTACACCCATCAACAATTGGACGGATGCAGTCGGACGCGGCACGGTGATGGCCATGGATCCGCGCACGGGCGAGGCACGCTGGAAGTACGAGCAGTTTGACGTCAGCGACGGTGGCATGCTGACGACGGCTTCGGATTTGTTGTTCACCGGTGGCCGTGAGGGCCACTTCCACGCGCTCGATGCGGCGACCGGGGAGCTGCTGTGGAAGGCGAGCCTCGGCGGTCAGATCGTGATGGCGCCGGTCACCTTTATGGTGGACGGGCGGCAGTACGTGTCGGTGATCTCCGGCCACACCCTGGTGACCTTCGGGCTGCGTGACTGACGGTTGCCAGTGGTGACTAGCAGTCGCTTCGAAAAGGCCATCGATGTGCGGTTCTGAGGGAGTTAGCCCATGACCATGTTCAAGAATCGTCCCACCCTTCTAACCGTCGCTGCCTTGTTGGGAGCGTCGCTGTGGTCCTGCACGTCGCCTCAGGCCGGGGGGGAGNGTTTCGACGTCGTCGAGGCGAGCATCCCTGAAATGCAGCGCGCGATGGAGGAAGGGCGTGTCACCTCCCGTGCTTTGGTCGAGGCCCACCTCCTGCGCATCGCTCTTTATGAGGAGCGCGTAAACGCGGTGATCGCGATCAACGCCGATGCGCTCGCCGAGGCCGACCGACTCGACCAGGAGCGTGCCGAGGGGCGCGTGCGCGGTCCTCTCCACGGCATCCCGGTCGCGCTCAAGGACAACGTCCACACGACACACATTCCGACCACTGGAGGTACGCTGGCCTTTGAGGGATTCGTCCCGCCGTACGAGGCCACGCTGACCGCGAATCTCCGCGAGGCCGGTGCCATCATTCTCGCGAAGACGGTGATGACCGANCTCGCGAACTTCATGGGCTCCGGCATGCCTGGTAACTACAGCGCAGTCGGGGGCTTCGGTATGAACCCGTACGACCCCCGTCCTGATCCGAGGGAGGGCCGAAACGACGGGCGGCCGGTGATGGGGACCGGTGGCTCTAGCTCCGGCATTGGCACGGCGATGAGCTTCTGGGCCGCCAACGTGGGCACCGAGACCTCGGGTTCGATCCTGTCGCCATCGAACTCGAACATGCTGGCGGCGATCAAGCCGACCGTCGGNCGTGTGAGCCGCTATGGTGTGATCCCGATCACTGCCGATCAGGACATCGCGGGACCCATGGCGCGGACCGTCACCGACGCCGCGATCATGCTCGGGGTGTTGGAGGGTGCGGAGCCGGATCCGAACGATGCGGCGACGTTGCGCTGCGAGCNCCCGCCCAACGGAGATTACACAGCGCTTCTCCGTGCNGACGGTCTGCGGGGGGCTCGTATCGGCATCCCCCGAGCCTCGTACTACGACTCGGTTCAGATCCCCGGAACTGAGCGGTTCCGGGGTGGGCTGTCGGACGAGACGAGGAGGGTGATGGACGAGGCGATCGAGATCCTCATGGCACAAGGAGCGACGATCGTCGATCCGGCGGATATCCCCAGCGTGATCGACCCGGATCCCACGAGCAACCTGCTCACGGCGGGGGGCAGCAGCGTGCTCAACTACGGGATGAAACGGGACTTNAACGCTTGGCTCGCAACGTTGGGCGAGTCTGCGCCCGTAAAGACTCTGACAGAACTGCGCGAGTGGAANCTGGCTCACGAGCGGGCCGGCACGCTCAAGTACGGNCAGGCCCGTCTCGACGCCTCNGACCGGGTGNACCTGGAGGAGGACCGTGCCGAGTACGAGGCCGATCGCGCGCGTGACCTGTATCTGAATGGAGAACACGGGATCGATGAAGTGATGACCGACCTCGAGTTGGACGCGCTGCTCTTCCCAGCGTCGGGTGGCGCCGGCATCTTGGCCCGACCAGGTTATCCGACCGTGATCGTCCCGTTCGGTCGCGTCGAGTCGACTGGCGGCCCGTCGATGCCGGACGGGTTCGACCTGCAGCCCCGCCCCTTCGGCGTGAGTTTCGCCGGGATGGCTTGCAGCGAGCAGCGACTGATCGAGTTGGCTTACGCGTTCGAGCAGGCGACGATGCGCCGGGTCGCGCCTCCAGGGATGTGGTAGGGCGACGCGCATGATGAAGGGCCGCGTACTCTGTGTGGGTGCCGCTGCAGTGGTGATCGTAGCTTTCACGGCCTGCCGAGCGGCGGATTCCAGCGACGCCTCCGGTGGCGATCCAAGTAACGATTCAGGCGCCCTCGAGCACGAAAACGTCCTCATCGATCTGTGGGCCGCGGGCACGCCGGCCTTCGGCATCTTCGTCCCCAACGAGCGTCCCCTCACCGCTGAGCAGCGGCGGAGTGGGGAGAGGCAGGCGCCCGTATATACCCGCGAGGGCGGCGAGCGGTTGGCCCGGAATCCGCTCTATGACTTTCTCTTTCTGAACCTCGAGGGCGGGTATGAGGCCGGGGCGGTCGCCGCCATTGCCGAGGGGCTGCGGAGTCCTGATGCCGTCAGCCGGAAGACCCTCTTGGTGCGCATCCCACCCATCGAGAGGGACGGGGAGGAAGTCACACGGGCTCGGGTGAGGGAGATCCTGGCAGCCGGTGCTGACGGCGTTGTTCTGCCTCACATTAGGAGCCCGGCGGAAGCGCGAACTGCGGTGAGCTTTTTCGCTGAGGCCGGCGCCGACGTGTGGTCGCCGTCGAACCCAGCGGGCGAGATCCTCGCCATGATCATGGTCGAGGATGCCGGCGCTCTCGCGGCGGTCACTGAGATTGCCAACACGCCGGGTTATAGCATCCTGGCCTGCGGCATCGGGAGCCTCACGAGTGCGCTCGGTGATCGAGAAGCGGCGGAGGCGGGAAACCAGGAAGTCCTTGCCCACGCGAAGCGTGTGGGCTTAGCCGACATGATCACGGCCAATTCGCGAGATATCGAGGAGCGAGTTCAGCAGGGCTTTCTGGCGCTCCTCATGCAGGGGGCCGACGCGGACGAAACGATTCTTATGGGACGCGCGGCGGCGGGGCGGTAACCATCGGCGTGAGCTAGCGTCCCCCCGAGTCGTCCTCCTCGGTGTTGGCCTCGATGTAGGCCGTAGCGAACTCCTCGAGCGTCAGCCGCAGATCCTCCTTGAGCGCCGTATCGACGCTTCCGGACTCTGCGACGCCCACGGTCGTCGCCCACCAGGTGACGGCTTCGGGCAGGGAGATCTGCGAATCTCGCGTCATCTGGGCCGATTGCTGCACCCTCAGTGACACCGAGTACCCGACGGCTCCTGCAGCCCCGCCGTCCTCCCCTGTTACACACTCCAGTGTGATCCTCAACTCGGGTAATGCCGGGTTCCTGAGCATCTCCCCCTCTGTGAGCAGATCGACCTCGGACTCCAGCAGGATCGCCTCGGCGTCCACTTGGACATCCCGACGCGTCACCCCCACGCTCTCACATGGCTCGGAGGTCTCGGTTCGGACGAACACCCCCCCGAGGTCCTCGAGGGTGTAGCGGTTCCAGATCTTGTCCTGCGCGGCTGCGTCGGGGGGGATTGACATCGCGGTCAAAACGGCGAGCGCGCACAAATATCTACTCATCTCTTCACCTGCTCATCCCTCTCGTTCCCCATCAGGTCAGTTCGGCGCTGCGCCGACGCCACAAGTCCGACAGTTGTGGTTGTTCTCCGAGCCCAACTTCTCCAGCAGTGCGATCGTCTGGGGGAATGGCTGGGCCCTCTGCTCGGGGCTGTTCGCCAGGTCGGCCGTGGTTTGACCGCGGCGTCCGACCAAGGTGACGTCCGCCCCCTGACTCACCAGGTAGAGGATCGTCTCGTTGTCACCTCTGGCCGCTGCATTGTGGAGGGCCGTGAGGCCGTCCTTGTCACGCAGATTCGGATCGACGCCCAGCTCTTCGATGAGGTACTTCATGGAGGAAAGCCACCCGTTAGGCGCGGACCGGTGCGTCTGAGCGACGCGGGAGGTGCCGAAACCCACTCCCGAGGCCGCGTGGATCGCGTGGACCGCCGGTCCCCCATGGGCAACAGCGGGCAGGCCGGAGGGATCGTCCGGATCCGGCTCATCGTTGACCGGGTTGCTCGGTACGTCCGGGTCGATGGGCTCACGTGTGCACGCCAGGTTTTGCGTCCAGATGTTCGGGTCGGCGCCGTTGTCGGCCAGCAGCCGCATGGCCGCTACATCGGCGGCGTAGGCTGCCCGCCAGAACGGTGTCGCTCCCGTGAAGTCCACGCCCATCCTCCCCGCGTTGTACGCGGCGTACCAGATGTGCGTTTGGGTCTGCTCATTCGGGTCGGCCCCGGCATCGAGCAACAGCTCCATCAGGTCCAGATAGGACGTCTGCTGTTGGCGGAACGCCTGCGGCTGTGGATACCACGTCCGGAGCGACCACTCGATGTTGAGCGTGGCGAACAGCGGGCCCACTCCGTCGTCACTTAGCAGGTTGGGGTCCGCATCGGCTTCGAGGAGTGTTCTCGCCAGATCGTAGTTCCCGTTGATGGCCGCGACCACAAGGGCGGTCGACTGGTCGCCCGCCGTCACCTGATCAACGTTTGCTCCGGACCCCAGCAGGAGGCGAGCAGCCTCGATGTGTCCTTCCCGAGCGGCAAAGTGGAGGGCGGCGAACCCACCCTGCTGTCCGATTTGCTCGGTGGAAGACCGGATCTCCGGCAGGCTCGGTGCGACACAGGGGGCCCGCTGGGAGTTGTTACCACCGCCACCACGAGCCTGTTGGCGTTCAGGCCGGGGCTCGGGAGGTTCGGCGGCAGCGATGATCCGGTTCCGACGCGCCCGGTCGGTGCTGGCGGCTCTAGAGATCTCGACGTAGTCCTTCACGGCGGTGGTGGCCGACATATCAGCGTCGGCGCTGACCAGCGCTTCGGTCGCCTCGACGGCGCCGCGGTACGCCGCGAACATCAGAGGCGTCCGGTTCGAAAACGTATCCCTGGCGTCCACTTCGGCACCGTGTTCGATAAGCGCAAGAATGGCCTCTGCCGCATCGGCCTGTGCCGCGAAGTGCAGGGAGGAGACTCCGGTGGTGGTGTAGGCGTTGGCGTCCGCGCCCGCCTCCAACAGGGTTCGTGCGACCACGCCATGACCGCTTTGACTGGCCAAGTGGAGGGGCGTGTACCCGCCGACCCGCGTGACCGGGCTCACCGTGGCGCCGGCGTAGAGCAGGATCTCGGCGATCCCGAGCTCGTCATTCAGGGCCGCCCAGTGCAGGCCCGTGAGGCCGTCCGGCTGGGCCGCATTGGGATCCGCACCTTGCTGAAGCAGCGCGCGAACCGCCTCNAGGTCCCTTTTTTGCGCCGCATCGGCGACGAGAGATTCGTACGGCGTAGCCCCGGCAAAAACCATGAGGCTGAGCGCCGCCATCGACGCCACCCGAAGTCCGGTCCTCCTTCTTGCTACCGACATGTCGTGCTCCCTAGTGTCGGGACACTCTCCTCAGATCGAGAAGGTGCCCGTGCTGTTGCCGAAGGTCTCGATGTCTTCCACGCCGAGTTTGTGCAGCATGTCGAGCATGACGTTCGCCATGGGGGTACCCAAGGGCGCCCTCACGTGCTGGCCGCCCTCCAACTGACCGTTGGCTCCGCCGACCAAGAACAGAGGACACCGGATATGGTTGTGGAGGTTGCTGTCGGCCATGGCGGATCCGTACACGACCATGGTTTTGTCCAGGAGGCTCGAGTCGCCGTCCATCGTGTCCTCGAGTTTCTCCAGGAAGTACGGCAGCATACCGACGTGGTACGAGTTGATCTTTGCGAAGTCTAGCACGCGACTTTCACGACCACCGTGGTGTGACGACGAGTGGAACGGTGTCGTGACACCGCTCTCCGGAAAGACCCGAGGCGACGCGTCCCTACCCGTCTTCAGTGAGAACACGCGGGTCGTGTCCGCCATGAACGCGAGAACCTGAAGGTCGAACATCACCTCCATGTGCTCGCCGTAATCGTCCGGAACGCCCATTGGTGCGTTGGGGATCTCCCTCTCTGGCTGGCTCGCGTTCTGAGCTTCGATCCTCTGGATGCGCTGCTCGAGCTCACGGATGTTCCCAGTGTAGAGGTCGAGCCGACGACGATCGGACTCCCCTAGCGTCCGCTGAAGCGCGGAGATCTCTTCGAGCATCCAGTCGAGGATGCTGTGGTTGGCTTGCCGTCGCTCTGCGCGCTGCTCAGGCGTGCCGCCGGCGCCGAACAGCATCTCGAAGACGGCTCGGGGGTCCCTCACCATGGGCAGCGGCTGGCTGGGGGATGCCCAACTGACGGTGTCCGTGTAGGCACACGCATAACCGTACGCACAGCCACCTGCCTGGTCCACGTTCTCGATGGAGAGCTGCACAGACGGGATGGGTGTGTCCAGACCGAGTCGCTGAACGAAGATCTGGTCCATGGACGTTCCGACATGGAGGTCCGATCCCTCGGTCTGTTTCGGATGGGCCTGCGTCAGAAACACGGCGCTGGTCCGGAAATGGTCCCCGCCGATCTCCTCGGGGGCGAAAGCATCGGCCATCCTCGAGTCCGTGTCGCTGATGATCGTCAGGTAGTCACGGAAGGGCTCCAGGGAGCTCATACTCGTGGGCGACAGATCGAAGTCGCGCCCAGTGGCCTTCGGCGACCAGAGGTTGAGGGACGCGCCGAGGTCGTTGCAGCCGGCGGCTCCGTGCACCTGCTCGATACAGACCAAGCGGGTACCGTTCACCGCTGCGGCCGCAGGCGTCGAGGCCCACAAGCGTCTGGCCGGGATCATTGCATCGAGCAGTGGAAGGCCGAGAGAAGCGCCCATGCCGCGAAGCATCGTCCGCCGTGAGATGTGCTTTCCTGTGATGAAGTGCATTGTTTCGACCTCGCTCGAAGTTACTGGGTCTGCGTCGTCTGGAAGGCCGGGCTATTCACGACCCCCAGGACGAACGAAGAAAAACGGTATTCGTTCTCGGCGGCGTCGCGCGTGATCGCACGCACCGTCGGCATGTCAAAGTACTCCACCCGCCGGCCCAGTCCGTAGGCCATGAGGTTCGTCGTGAAGATCCGGTAGAAGACTTCCGGACGGCTCAGCAGGGCTGCCCTCAAGTCGGCTGGACTCCGCAAGGTGGTCCCATCGTACAGTTCCCCGACGGGATCAATGAGGTTCCCCTCGTCCCGAACGCGCCACGCGCCCGTCACGTCGAAATTTTCCAGCGCGAGCCCGATCGGGTCGATGACCTGGTGGCAGGCCATACACACCGGGTTCGCGCGATGCTCCTCCATGCGCTCGCGCACGGTCAGGGAGCGCGCCTCGTCGGCCTCATCCGTCTCTTCGAAGGCGGGCACGTCAGGCGGCGGCGGCGGGGGCGGACTCCCGAGCAACACCTCCAACACCCACTTTCCACGGAGAACCGGCGACGTGCGGTTGGCGTGAGACGTCATAGCGAGGATACTGCCGTGCCCCAGGACCCCCCGTCGCCTGTCGTCCGGGTACACGACTCGTTGGAAGCCCGATCCTGTGATGCCCGGGATCTCGTAGTGCCGGGCGAGACGCTCGTTGACGAACGTGTAGTCGGCGGTCAGGAGCTCGAGGATGCTTCGATTCTCGCCGATGATATACGAGAACAGCAACTCGGTCTCTCGCACCATGGACTCGGCCAGCGTGTCGTCGAAGTAGGGATACGACAGCGCATCCGGCTTGAGCTCTTCCAGATCTTGGAGCCGGAGCCACTGCGCTCCGAAGCGGGTGGCCAGAGCCTCCTCCGCACGGGGGTCGGCCAGCATCCGGCTCGCCTGCCGCTCGAGTTCGCCCGGGTCCGAGAGCTGAGCGCGACCCGCCAGCTCAATGAGCTCCTGATCGGGTGGGGCTCCCCAAATGAAGAAAGAAAGCCGGGACGCCAGGTCTACGTCACTAATCCGGTGGACCTCGCCCGGAATAGCTCCGGCCGGTATCTCCTCCATCCGGAAGAGGAAGTGCGGGCTGGCGAGGATCGCCTGGAGCGCCATGCGGACGCCGCCCTCGAAGCCGCCGTCGACGGCGGCTTCATCGTAGAAGCCCATGAGCCCCCTGAGGTCGTTCTCGTCGAGGGGGCCCCGATAGGCCTGGGTGGCCACACGAGCGATGATGCTCTCGGCGCATGGACGGGCCTCACTAGGCGACGTGGGGCGGCAACTGAAAACGAGGCTACGGGTCGGTGTGTCCGAGATGCCGGTGACTTCGTACGGCCCGAGGATCGTGAGCCGCTGCAGGTGCGGTAACGTCGTGATCCCCTGGCCTATGCCGATCTGGCCGTCTGCGAGCGTGTGATCGATAGGCCGGATCAGGTCATCCACCTCGCCCTCGAACCGGCGCACGAACGCCGCGCTGACCCTCTTGGGGCCGGCCCGCACATAGATGGAATCGGTCAGTATCCTGAGGCTGGTTGGCTCCGACTCGCGCATCCATCGATCAATGGTCACGAGAGCAACCCGCGAACCATCTATGGAGACCTCCATTTGCTCGGTCCCGATGGTCTGCCCGAAGACCTGGCCCTCCGGGTGTGCATACGGCTCGATTTGGAAGACGTATTTGCCGTCGGCTGGGAAGTTGTGGATCACCGAAACCCCACCCCGGGTCCCGAACGGTGCCCCCTCGACCCAATCCTTCTGAGAGGCCGTCCGCGGGATCCGATATTGGGTTGAGTTGGGCTCGGCTTCCGCGTCACCCAGGGCGATCCGGCTGATCTGGCCGGCCGCCCTCAGGTATCCCTCCATTACCGTGGCCGACGGCGTCTGGACGTCTGCGATATTGTCGAAGTTGGCACTCTTCGTATCGAGCGGCAGGAAGGCGGCTACGTCGATCTCGAGTCCCAGGAGGTCGCGAATGGCGGCCGCGTACTCCGCCCGGGTGAGGCGCTGGAAGGTCCTCGACCCAGGATTGGGACTGGTGAGGGCGACCGCGTCGATGCGCCTCTCCAGATCCTCCACCAGCATCATGAGCGTGTCACCCGCTGGCCGGGGCCGCCCCTGCGGCGGCATCATGCCGGCCCGGAGCTTCTGAATCATCTTCTCGGCGGTCTCGGCCATTTCGGGGGCCCGCTCCACCTCGAAGTCCACCAATGACAGGTTCCCCGTGAGCCGGGCAGGGTTGTGGCAGCCGGTGCAGTACTGCTGGACGACATCAGTCAGCGCTTCGGCTGGGACGTCCGGCTCGACTGCGTGGATCCCGGCCGGGACGACCGCGCGGATTCCGACCGGGGCGACCGTTTCGGGGACCACCGTGGCGGCTAGGCGGGCCTCTGAAGTAGCCCCCGTTGCTGGCGCCAGAAACTGCTGCTGCGCGACCTCGGCGTCCGCTGTCTGCCCGACAAGTACGAGCAGGACACCAAGCGCAACCAACACGACGTTCACTGTTCTCATTCCTGCCTCACTCGCTACTGCGTAGAGGAAGCCCAATTTGCCAATAGAATAGTGCCGACTATGACCTTTTGGCCAGTGTAACGTTGGGATCTGGTTTGTGGGCTGGATTCCGCACGGTGGAATCGGGCGTTTCGGGGCTGGAAAACCCGAAGTATTTGCCCGTTCAGACCAAACGTTGAATACTTAGCAGCCTTACTGGCCACACACGTCTGGAGTGCCAAAGACCGACCTCCTGGAGACGACCATGAACACCGCCCTGACCGTCAGCTTCGCGCTCGTCGTGAGCACGCCCCTTCTCGCACAACAGCTCCGCGCTCAGGAATCCCTGGGCGGCGGGCAGTGTGAAGCCAACGTCTACAACTGCGCGAACACCCCGAACCCACTTCCAGCGGCGAAGACGGTTTGGGTGGAAGAAATGACGTGGATGGACGTGCGCGACGCTCTCGACGCGGGAATGACGACGGTGCTGATCCCGACGGGCGGCATGGAGCCGAACGGTCCTTGGCTGGCGGCCGGCAAGCACAACTACGTGTTACACGCCAACTGTGAGGCGGTNGCCCGCCAACTCGGAGACGCCCTGTGCGCTCCCGTCATCCCCTTCGTTCCGGAAGGCAACATCGAGCCTCCGAGCGGCCACATGAGGAGCCCGGGTACGATCAGCACCCGCCAGGAGACGTTCGAGGCCATGCTCACCGACGTCGCGCACTCCTTCAGGATGCACGGCTTCGAGACGATCATTTTCTTCGGCGACTCCGGCGGAAATCAAGGCGGTCAACGTGCAGTGGCGAGCCGACTCGCGGAGCGGTGGAGCGGCAGCCCGATCGTGGCACACATCCAGGAATACTACGACTACGCGAGCGCGTCCCAGTACCTGGAGGACGAACACGGCGTGATTTGGGGTGAAGGAGACAACCTGCACGACGACCCCACCATCTCGCTCAACATGTTCATCGACGACCCAGCCTCGATCCGCTGGGCTGAGCGCGTGGAGGCCGGCCTCGCCACGATCAACGGTGTNTCGTTAGCCGATCGCGTGAAGAATCTGGAACTGGCCCGTGCGCTCGTAGCGTTCCGGGCGACCCAGACCGTTGCCGCGATCGACGCGGCGATCGAAAACGGAGGTACCCTGCCTCTCCCCATTCGCTCGCCGCGAGCCGGCGGCGGTGCCGCTCGANGTGGNGGTGCATCTGTTGGCGGCGGTGCCGCAGGCGCTCAGGCTCAGCGTCCCGCTCCCGATCCGCGCACGATGGGTGGCGGTGATTGCCGTCAAAACGCCTACAACTGCTCGGACACGCCAAATCCGTTGCCGGTAGCCAACACGGTGTGGCTCGGGGAGATGACGTGGATGGACATCCGCGATGCGCTGGCCGCTGGAAAGACCACTGCGATCATCGCGACCGGCGGTGTCGAGCCGAACGGTCCCTGGCTNGTGACCGGCAAGCACAATTACGTGCTCGACGCTAATTGTGAGGCGATCGCGCGCAATTTGGGTAATGCGCTCTGCGCACCGATCGTGAAGTGGGTTCCCGAGGGTGATATCGAACCCCGATCAGGCCACATGCGCAGCCCTGGCACGATCAGCCTTCGTCAGGAGACGTTCGAGGCCTTGCTGACTGATATCGCGCATAGCCTCAAGGTCCACGGCTTCGAGAACATCATCCTGATCGGGGACTCGGGGGGCAACCGCTCCGGGATGAACAACGTCGCGGAGACGCTGACCGCCGAGTGGGCGGGTGAAGCCCGTGTGATTCACATTCCCGAGTACTATCGTGCGCCTGAAGGCTCACGGGACGTCCTGCGAGAGAGAGGCCTACTCGCCGATGGACCGGGTGACGGGCTGCATGACGACCCGACCATCACGCTCAACATGATGGCTTCCGATCCCNNGTCGGTCCGGTGGGCCCAGCGCATGGAGACGGGCCAGGCGACGATCGACGGTTTCTCACTCGAGGACCTCGAGCGCTCTCTCATGCTGGGCCGTGAGATCTCCGAAGCACGCGCGGCGCGTACCGCAGATCTGATCCGGGAACGCACGCGGTAGGCACGGATGACATCGTACTGGAGTTCGGAGCGGCGGTCTCCGCCACGGCACACCCGCGCGGGAAGCAGCTGGACATCTTCGATGCGGCGCTTCCGCCCCCGACGGGAGGCCGCTGAGGCAACCGTGTCTCGATTCGCGCTGCTGTTGGCCACGCTCATGATCGCCGGCATCGTGGGTCCCGGGAGCACCGCAGCACAGGAGCTCGCCTGGACTGCGTTACCCGATATGCCGATCGGAAAGTGGGAGGCAGCCACCGCCGTCATCGACGGNAAGATCTACCTGTTCGGTGGCTATATCCAGAACGTACGGTCGAGTAAACGCTCGGACATTTTCGATCCGAACGAGGGCAGCTGGACCCAGTTCCAGGATATGCCGAGCGCGGTCTCGCATATGAACGCGGTCCTGGACGGCCGCACCGTGTGGTTCGCGGGTGGGTTCAAGGATGGTTANAGGGGNCACGCGATCGCCGAGGTCTGGAACTACGACGTCGATGAGGATCGTTATACGGCAGCTCCGCTGCTCCCGGAAACGAGGGGTGGCGGCGGCCTAGCTCTGGTGGGACGCAACCTGCATTTCGTCGGCGGATTGGAGGCGGATCGTGATACGGACTCGGCTGACCACTGGGTCCTCGACCTGGAGGCGTGGCGAAGGCTTGGAGGGGGCTCTGTGCAGTGGCAGAACGCAGCCCCCATGCCCACACCCCGGAATCAGTTCTCCACTGTGACGGTCGATGGAAGAATCTACGCCATCGGTGGGCAGTTTCATCACGACAGTGAGCAACTCGATCAGGCGCGCGTAGACATCTACGACCCCGCGACGGACTCATGGGCGAGNGGACCCCCTCTACCTAAAGGACATTCGCATGCCGAGGGCGGCACGTTTGTGCACGACGGTCGCATCTATATGGTCGGTGGTCACACGACGCCGGAGGGCGGCACAAAGTCGATCGACCCGGACATCCTTGCTCTGACTCCGGGAGGGGCGTGGGAACTGGTCGGGAGGCTTCCCGTGCCGTTGTCTTCGCCCGCCGCGGCCATCATCGACGGCAAACTCTACGTCGCCGGTGGGTCCTTGGACGGAAGTAGTGTCGAAGCAAGAATGTGGGTTACGGATGCACCCTGATGTTTCTGGCACNTTAGACGCCGTAGGAATCTTGCTTGGTGCGGGCCCGCGGCCTACCATCGTCNAGGAGCCCGCTATGANGATCACATCTCGGAACACCCTCAAGTCAGTCNGCGTCTTCGCGTTGGTGCTCGGCGGTTGTCTGTACGGGAATCCCGGCGCCGCGCAGCAGGTGGCCGGTTCCGATCTGCCCGTCGACTTCGCCCGAGAAGTTCGTCCGATCCTGTCGCAGAACTGCTTCACGTGTCACGGGCCGGCCGACGACCGGCGCCGTAGGGGCCTCCGACTGGACACACCCGAGGGTTTTTTCGCGGATCGCCCCGAATTCGGCGGCGCGGTCATCGTTCCAGGAAACGCTGAAGAGAGCCCTCTATATCAGAGGATCACCGCTGAAGTCGAGCAGGACCGCATGCCCTTCAATCGTGAGGCTCTCACCGACGAGGAGATCGAGACGATCCGGAGGTGGATCGATCAGGGAGCGGAGCGGAATAGTCATTGGGCTTTCCTCGCTCCGCAGCGTCCCGCACTCCCGCCGGTCGCATCACGNGACTGGGTGCGCAACCCGATCGACAATTTCGTTCTCGCGAGGCTCGAGCAGGAAGGTCTGAGTCCCGCTCNCGAGCCCGACCGGGCNACTTTGATTCGCCGCTTGACCTTGGATTTGACCGGATTGCCACCGACGATGGCNGAGGTCGACGCCTTCCTCACCGATGACTCGCCCGGTGCATACGAGGCGGTAGTCGACCGGTTGCTGGAGTCACCCAGATACGGTGAGCGGATGGCCGTCGAGTGGCTGGACGCCGCCCGGTACGCTGACACCAACGGGTACCAGACCGACGGCGAGCGAACCATGTGGCGCTGGCGGGACTGGGTGATCGACGCCTACAACAGCAATATGCCGTTCGATCAGTTCACGATCGAGCAGCTCGCCGGTGACATGCTCCCGGACGCGACACTCGATCAGCGCATCGCCACCGCCTTCAACCGCAACCACAGCTTGAACGCGGAAGGTGGGATCGTGCCGGCCGAGTTCCTGGTCGAATACTCGGTCGATCGCGTCGCGACGACGTCGGCCGTTTGGCTTGGGCTGACGACGGGCTGTGCGCGCTGCCACGATCACAAGTTCGACCCGATCCAGCAGATTGAGTTCTACGAGATGTTCGCGCTCTTCAACAACATCCCCGAGCGCGGAAAGGGGTTCAAGTACGTCAACTCGCCGCCGTTCATCACGGCCCCCACGACCGAACAGCAGGCTCGGCTCGCCGAGCTCGATGGCCAGCTCAGCCAGGCGCACGAGGCGTTTTCTCGCCTTGAGGACGAAGTGCCCGCCGCGCAAGCGAGATGGGAAGACGCTTTGGGCGCATCCGAGGAGATCGATTGGGTCCTGAGTGACCAGCTCTTGGCTCACCACGCGTTCGATGGCGACATCGGGGGTTTGCACGCTGGTCAGCGGGTCGGCGCGACGTTGGAGGGTGGCCCACCGCGTTTCGTCCCCGGTCGGCAAGGAGTGGCGGCCAGCTTCGACGGGCAGAGGTTCATAGACGCGGGACGCAGCCCGAACCTCGACTATGTGGACGAGTTCAGTCTGAGCGCCTGGCTCTATCCCACGGCGGAAACCGGTGTGATCGTCTCGCGAGCGAGCGGTGGCGACCAGGGTGAAGTCGGTTGGGGACTCTACCTCGAAGAGGGTAAGGTCCGGTTGAGTATGTCCACGCGCGTGCTCGACGACGGACTCGCCGCCGAGACGGTGGCGACTTTGCCGCTCAACGAGTGGCACCACGTGCTGGTGACCTATGACGGCACGATGGCACCGGGCGGCATGCACTTCTATTTCGACGGCCGCCCGGTGGAGTTCACGTCGTTGCTCGACCTGGTCGGGAACCGCCTGCCTCAGTCGCAGCCCCTACGCATCGGCGCCAGCGGGTCTTCGAAGCCGAATTTTCAGGGCAACATCGACGATGTTCGCATCTACGGCGCGGTCCTGACGCCCGAAGAGGCNGCCGTTGTGGCGACGGCGGAGTCAATAAGTGAGATCGCNGAGCTCGCGCCGGACCGGAGAACCGCGGCCCAGGCTGAAAAGCTTCGACTCAGCTTCCTGAACCAGTACGCGCCCCGAGATATCCAGCGAGCCTTCCGCCGCGTCAACGATCTCGAGCGCCAACGCAAGGAGCTGTGGGACAGCTTTCCGACGGTCATGGTGATGGAGGAGGCCCAGCCGAAGCGCGACGCATACCGGCTCATCCGCGGGGCGTACGACAATCCCGGTGAACTCGTGACTCCGGACGTGCCTTCNGTGCTTCCCCCACTTCCCGANGGCCAGGAAAAGAACCGGCTTGCGTTCGCNCGATGGCTTGTCGATCCCACGAACCCGCTCCCCGCGCGGGTCACCGTCAACCGCTTCTGGCAGATGTACTTTGGGACCGGCTTGGTCAAGACCGCCGACAACTTCGGTGCGCAGGGAGATTTNCCGAGCCACCCGGANCTGCTCGATTGGNTGGCGACGACCTTCATCGACTCGGGTTGGGACGTGAAGGAGATGCAGCGCACGATCGTGACGAGCGCCACCTATCGTCAGTCGTCCNCCGTGTCCCCGGAGCTGCTCGAGCGGGACCCGGAGAACCGCTTGCTGGCTCGTTCAACGCGTGTTCGTTTGCCCGCGCCAATGATTCGNGACCAAGCNCTGGCGATCTCAGGTTTGCTCAGCGAGCGGCTTGGGGGGCCCTCGGTCGGTCCGTACCAACCGGCGGGGCTGTGGGACGACATCGTGGAAAGAGGCCAGGTCTACCGGCAGTCTCAGGGCGAGGATCTGTACCGGCGGAGCCTGTACACGTTCTGGAAGCGAACGCGCGGGCCACCCGCCATGGTGACCTTCGACGCGTCGACACGCGAAGTCCACATCCTCGGCCCGTCTAGAACCAATACGCCGCTACAGGCCCTGAACCTGATGAACGACGTGACGTACGCCGAAGCGGCGCGGGCGTTGGCGGAACGGGCGATGGGGGAGGGCACGACCGTCGGTGAAAGCGTCTCGTACATGTACCGGTTGGCGACGGCGCATGAGCCTGATCTGGAGACGCGATCGATTTTGGCCGACGCCTTCACCGGGCACTTCGATCAGTACCAGACTGATCGGGCGGGGGCTCTGCTCCTCGTGAGCGCTGGGGAGTCNCCGCGTAACGAGACGTTGGACATCGCCGAGCTCGCCGCGTACCAGATGGTGGCCAGTCTGATCCTGAACCTGGACCAGACGATTACGAGGGACTGACCCCCAAGGACTGAATCACAAGGGACTGAATCGATGGATCCTATCCTCGACTACGAGTGGCTACTCACTCGCCGGCATTTTCTTGAGATGGCTACCACCAGCGTCGGTGTGGCCGCGTTGGCGACGCTGTTCAACGAAGATCTCGGTGCCCAGGCCGTCGCCGGCCAGCAGGTGCCGCCCGGGCTGCCCGGAATTCCGCACTTCGCGCCCAAGGCCAAACGGGTCATCTATCTCTTTCAGTCGGGCGCACCGTCCCAGCACGAGCTGTTCGACTACAAGCCGAGTCTCGCCCGGCTGTCCGGGACCGACCTCCCGCCGTCCGTCCGTGGCAACCAACGCCTGACGACCATGACTGCGGAGCAGCAGAGCCTGCCCATCGTTCCGTCGGTCTACGAGTTCAGCCAGCACGGCCAGTCGCAGGCGTGGATCAGCGAGCTGATGCCCTACACCGCCGCCATCGCCGACGACCTCTGCTTCATCAAGTCGATGCACACGGAGGCCATCAACCACGATCCGGGTATCACGTTCTTCCAGACCGGCGCGCAGCTCGCGGGACGGCCGAGCATCGGCGCCTGGTTGTCCTACGGGCTTGGTAGCATGAATCAGGATCTGCCGACCTTTGTTGCGATGGTCTCGGTCGGCTCCGGCAACGGCGGTCAGCCGCTGTACGACCGGCTTTGGGGCAGCGGATTCCTCCCCACCGAGCACCAGGGAGTCAAATTCCTCCCGACCGGCGATCCCGTTCTTTTCTTGTCGAATCCTCCCGGAGTCGACGAAAACACCCGGCGGCGCTTCCTCGACGATCTGGCGAAGCTCAACCAGCAGACTCGTGACGAGTTCGGCGACCCGGAGACCAGCACCCGCATCGCTCAGTACGAAATGGCGTATCGCATGCAGACCTCCGTGCCCGAGCTGACCGACCTGTCGGACGAGCCGGACAGCACATTCGAGCGATATGGTCCCGATTCCAGAAGGGCAGGGTCGTTCGCGCGCAACTGCCTGATTGCCAGGAGACTGGCCGAGCGCGACGTGCGCTTCATCCAGCTCTTCCATCGAGGTTGGGACCAACACACCCGACTCCCCAGCGGCATCCGCAACCAGGCTCGCGACGTCGACCAGCCCCAAGCGGCGTTGGTCACGGACTTGAAGGAGCGAGGGCTGCTCGACGATACGTTGGTCGTCTGGGGTGGTGAATTCGGACGCAGCGTCTATTGCCAGGGCAGGTTCACCGAAGAGGTCTACGGACGCGATCACCACCCGCGTTGCTTCACCATCTGGATGGCCGGAGGTGGTGTCCAGCCCGGAATGAGCTACGGCGAGACCGACGAGTTCTCGTACAACATCGCCAGGGACCCGGTGCACGTGCACGACCTCCACGCCACCATGCTGCACCTGCTTGGCATCGACCACACCAAGCTGACCTACCAGTTCCAGGGCCGCGATTTCCGACTGACCGACGTAAGAGGGAGGGTCGTGGACGGCGTCTTGGCTTGAGTACCCCGTGATCGAGAAGCCCATCGCCAGCTACTACGTGGTTGGTGGCTTCGATAAGGATGGGAACCAGGCTTAGGCGAATCAAACTGAGGGCTTCTACTCCAGAATCCGGCTAGGGAGGATGCGGTGGGGCCGCCGGGACCGCAGATTCCGGAGTGATCGCCCACAATCAACGAGGGGGAGCCGTGTCCGAAGCACGATTCTTGGGACTTGCAGTGTCACTGACGGTGGCACTTGCCGTCTGCTCGAGCCCTGCTAGGGCCCAGGCCCCTGGGGTTGGAGACACCGGCTACTTCACCGCGGCGCAGGCCGCCCGGGGGAGCGACATCTACACAGCCCAGTGCGCGTCTTGCCACGGCGCAGCGCTCGACGACGGCTCGGCTCCTCCACTAACAGGCGACTACTTCGTGCAGTCGTGGGAACGGCCGGGTGTAA
>PAUA01000019.1 GCA_002712565.1 Gemmatimonadota bacterium
GTCTCTCCTCCTTGGAGTAGCTTTGCTATGCTTCGTCGTTGTTCCTTGTCTGAACGCGCACAAGCGCCATGTGCGCGACCCGGCCCCCCCCTTCCAATCACCCTCCTAGGCAGAAACCGGGTTTACGGCCGCGGTGGCCACCTCTCCCAGCCGTCCGCCGCAGCTCGTGCAGAATCGGCTCTTCTTCACGTTCAGGTGTCCGCATTCGGAGCAGGTCCGGCCCTCCGCCATCCCTTTCCGCACACGCTCGATCTCGGCTTCCAGGCGGTCGCTATCGGAGGCACTACCCTTGGCACTCTTGTAACCCTTCGACGGCTTCGCGGCCCCGTCCGTGGGANTCCCCTCATCAGCGGCATGGCCGCCCGCGCTTTCCTCCCNCATGGCCTCCAACGCCTGACGAGCCAGTTCGGACTTGATAACCTGGTAGTCCTCCTGGTCAATCTTGCCAGATCCAAGGTCGTATTCGGCGTCGCGAAGCCCGCGGAGNGCGGCCTGCTTTCGGGCGTCGACTTCGGTGACCTCAGCATCCGAGCGTCCCATCGCGGCCCAGTCGCCGCGCAGGACGGGCAGCATGACGAAGAGGATCACGCCAGTTGAGACGAGAATCACCCCAGCGATCAACCCCACNTCATCGGCTCCACGTCGTCGGCCCCACGTCGTCGGCCCCACGTCGTCGGCCCCACGTCGTCAGCTTCGTACGGCCAGAGCGGGCCGTTCGCCTCCAGTCTTGGTCGTGGAGCGCGAAACAGTTGGAGTGGAGCCTCGAGAAGGCCACAGTCCAATGATCCCGCCCAAGGTGAGGACGAATCCGCCATACCAGATCCAGCCCACCAGTACGTTGACCTGCACCTTGAAGGTCGCACGCTGAGCTGCAGCATCATTCTCGAAAGCGGCACCGAGATCGTTTACGTTGTCGAGGATCAGGTAGAGGTCTTCGAGAANGTAGGAGTTGACCCCCACGTTCGAAATCGGTGACTCTTCCCACTTGACGTAGAGGACCTTCTCCGCCCTGAGGGATTCGACTGGCCGGCCATCTCGCTCGACGGTCATCAGGGCTACTGCCTGCCGCACCATGTTCTCGCCGCGAGGCGACGACAATCCCTGGTACGTGAGCACGTATTCGTGTCCGAACGGAGACTCGATCGTGACTGTCTCACCAGGATCGATGGTCTGAACGATTTCGCGATTAAAAGCTACACCGGCAAACGCGGTGAAAATCATCACCACGCCGACGTGTACGATGTATCCTCCCCAGCGGCGGCGATTCCGGCTCACGAGGTGGTAGAAGGCCAGGAGATGACCCTCGCCCTCGATGCGGGCCCGTGCCTTGGTACCCTTCACGAACTCGACGATGATGATGGTCATCACGAAGGCCGACAGCCCGAATGTCAGCAGAGCCATCCCGTGGTTCACACCTCTCAGGAACAACGCCCCGACGACCATCGCACCCACGATGACCGGCATGCGAAAGTTTTTCACGAGATTGCGACGCGAAGCCTTTCGCCACGCGATGACCGGTCCGATCCCCATCAAGGCGAGCAACGCCAATCCGATCGGCAGGTTGACCCGGTTGAAAAATGGCGGACCAACCGCGATGGCCTGGCCCGTCAGACCCTCGGTGATGAGCGGGAACAGCGTCCCCCACAGGATGGTGAAGGCCGCACCTAGAAGAATCAGATTATTGAACAAGAATGCCGATTCTCGGGATAGAAACGACTGAATCTGATTCTCGCTCTTGAGCTGCGGGTACCGCCACGCGATCAGCAGGATACAGGCCCCGGCCATCACTCCCATGAACGCGAGGAAGATGAACGCGATCGTAGTGTTTTCGGCGAATGTATGAACCGACTCGATCAGGCCTGACCGCGTCAGGAAGGTCGCGAAAATCGTCAGCAGGAACGTGAGGGTCACGAGNCCCATGTTCCAAACCTTGAGCATCCCCCGGTTTTCCTGAATCTGGATCGAGTGGAGGAAGGCCGTCGCCGTCAGCCAAGGCAACACTGACGCGTTCTCCACCGGATCCCAGAACCAGAATCCACCCCAGCCGAGCTCCAGGTACGCCCAGCGCATGCCGAAGATGATGCCATTCGCCAAGAANAACCAAGACAGCAGGATCCAGCGCCGTGTGATCACGATCCAGCGCGTATCCAACTTCCCACTGAGCAACGCCGACATCGCAAAAGCGAACGGAATCGTGAACGCAGTGAACCCCAAGTACAGAGTGGGCGGATGGATCGACATCCAGTAGTTCTGAAGCTGCGGGTTGAGCCCCCGGCCGTCGGCGGGCGCAAAGGGCAGCTTCTCGAACGGATTCACCTCCGCGAACAACAACACCACCAGGAAGAAGCTGGAAATCGTGAGAAGTATGCCGACCACGTAGGGCATGAACTCCCGGTTCTTCTCCCGGTTCGTGAAGACCGCAGCAGCGGAGAAGAAAGAAAGGAGCAGCACCCAGAACACCAACGACCCGCGCTGGCCGGCCCAGAGACCCGAGATCTTGTAGAACAGCGACAGTTCGCGGTTGGAGTAGTTCGCGACGTACCAGTACTCGAAGCTGTCGGTCACGAAGGCGGTTATGATCCCCGCCGACGTCAGGACCAGCAGGAAGAAGACGGCGTAGGCGCAATGCTCGGCGCTCCGAACGAAGTCGCCGCGTTCCTTACGCCCGCCGATGAATCCGGCNGCTGCTCCCCAGATTCCGATCGGTAGTGCAATCCAGAGAGCAAGCTCTCCGAGGAAGATCACCCTAGCAGTTCCTCAGGCGTAGCTTCGTAACGACTGCCACACTTCGCGAGAACGACTGTGGCTTCGAAAACGCCATCCGCCCGGTATCGACCCTCGACGACCACATCCACATTCTCCGTGTCGTTGAAGGTATCGGGGAGTATGTCCCGGTATTCCACAGCAAAGCGCACCGACTCGTCCAAAAGATCGATGACCGTGAAGCGATGCAATAGCTCGTCTTTCTCTCGATTCCATGAGCCCCGCTCGACACGCCCACTCACCTTGACGCCCACCTCGTGGAACGTCGGATCCGCCTCCACCCGGGCCATCAACTCGACGGGCGTGAGGTAGTACACCATCGATTCGCTGATGCCGGTCCAGATGAGGTAGGTGACGACCAAAGCCACACCCCCCAATCCGGCGAAAAACCTACCGTTATCTCTCATGATGGCGGTCCGGTGCGTGTTAGATGGATGGATGGATGGCTCACCCTGCTCCCAGTAGGTGAATATATCCACGCTAGGGGGCAGCGCAAACCATCACGGACACCCGGATACGGATCTACGGAGCCCTCTACCTCTACGTTATCTAAATTAATAGAGGGGAGGTACAGCGTTCCGAGGTTCCCACGACTTGATCTGGCGCCCGTGCTGGCGAGATAGAGCGGGCCAGGAATTCCTCGTCAGAGCGGAAGTCGTNTCCGGACTCTCCCACGGTGATTTCATCACCGCCGACCGTTACAGTGTTCTCGAAGGATTGAGCGGACGCGAAAATACCCCGAAACGACACACTTATAGCCAAGACAACTAAAAACTTGTCCCATTATCTAATCCTATCACGTAGGGTAGGAATAACTAAGAGCGTAGAGGGATCAGGACTGTCCAGACGCCCCGCGGAGTGAAGGCGAGACTCTCCAAACGTCAAAATGGGAAAGCCCCCAGCGCGTACCCTATCGTGGTGCCTCAACGAGGCAAAGTACTCACCCCCATCAAGAAATTATCCACAGATCGGGCGCACTGGCGTCCCTCACGGATCGCCCAGACGACGAGGGACTGACCCCTGCGCATGTCCCCGGCAGTAAAAACTTTGTCGATTGAGGTCCGGTACGCCTCAGTGTCGGCCGCGACATTGCCGCTCCGGTCTAGGTCGACTCCGAGCTGTTCGAGCATTCCCTCACGAACCGGGTGCACAAATCCCATGGCCAGCAGGACGAGATCTGCATCGATCTCAAATTCAGTGCCCTCAATACGCTCGAGCCTTGGGGTCAGTCGCACCCCATGCAGCGCGCGCACCTTACCGTTATCACCGGAGAACGCTTCAGTGGCCACGCTCCAGTCACGATCGCCTCCTTCCTCCTGAGAGGAGGAAGTGCGCATCTTGAGGGGCCATTCTGGCCACGTGGTCCCCTTATCCTCCTTGCGAGGAGGCTTCGAAAGGATCTCAAACTGAGTCACGGATTTTGCTTTCTGCCGCCACGACGTTCCGATACAGTCGGATCCGGTGTCACCACCACCGATCACTACCACGTGCTTGCCGGTGGCTAGAATCTTCTCATCTGGGAGAGTTAGCTCGCCCGAGTTACGTCGATTCTGCTGTGTAAGGAAGTCCATCGCGAAGTGGATGCCATCTAACTCGCGACCCGGCACGGTCAAATTTCGTGGCCACTCAGAGCCGCCCGCGAGGACGAGCGCGTCGAAAGCCTGCACCACCTCTTGGGCCACGATGTCATGCCCCACTAGGCAGTCCGTACGAAAGACTACCCCNTCGGCCTCCATCTGCTCGATGCGCCGGTCAATCTGGTGCTTCTCCATTTTGAAGTCCGGAATGCCGTAACGCAGGAGNCCCCCGGCCTTGGAGTTCTTCTCGAAAACAGTGACGTNATGACCAACACGNGCTAACTGCTGAGCGCAGGCCAACCCAGCGGGCCCCGATCCAATGATCGCGACTGTACGCCCCGTCTTCAATTGTGCGATATCAGGCTTTACCCAACCTTCCGCCCATGCGCGATCAATGATCGCGCACTCAATTGATTTAATCGTGACAGGGTCGTCGATGATGTTCAACGTGCACGCTTCCTCGCACGGTGCCGGACAGATGCGTCCGGTGAACTCGGGGAAGTTATTCGTGGAGTGAAGCACCTCAAGCGCCTCCCTCCATCGATCCCGGTACACCAGATCGTTCCAGTCTGGAACAATATTATTCACGGGGCATCCCTGATGGCAAAACGGGATACCGCAGTCCATGCATCGTGCGCCCTGGAGGGCCCACTCCTCGTCCGGCAGGCTACCGGTGAACTCACCCCAGTGAGCTACCCTCTCAGCGACATCCGCTCTGTCAGGGTGGCGGCTTGGAAAATCAAGGAAGCCAGTGACCTTACCCATCCCGATAACTCTNCAACGCACGAGAACGCNACGAGNGTGGGCGGGCGCTTTTCTTCACATCCTCGGACGTCCCGTCGTCACGCATCCTCGTGAGCGCCTTGCGGTAATCGTTAGGCATGACTTTCACAAACTGAGGCAGGTAATCATCCCAGTGATCTAGAATCTCTTTTGCCGTCNCGCTGTCCGTGAACCNCGCGTGCCTGGCAAGCATGGTCTGCAACCTGGCCGCGTCCTGCCCCAACATATCGCGTCCCACTGANGAAAGTGTGTTGGCTGGGATTCTCTCCGCGAGCGGGCGCAGGTCTTCGACCAACTCCANTTCGACCATCTCAGGGTTTACACGAAGGCTGAAATCGCCCTCTCTGTCTAAGACGTAGGCGATGCCCCCAGACATTCCGGCCGCAAAGTTCCGTCCGGTCGGACCGAGTACGACCACGACNCCGCCAGTCATATACTCACAACCATGGTCGCCCACCCCCTCCACCACAGCCCAGGCCCCGGAGTTCCGCACAGCGAAGCGCTCGGCCGCGACTCCTCGTAGATAGGCCTCACCCGAAATCGCGCCGTAAAGGATGACGTTGCCAACAATCATACTTTGTTCTGGAAGGATTTTGGTACGTTCGGAGGGGTGCACGATCAATTTTCCACCGGAGAGGCCTTTCCCCGCGTAGTCATTGGTGTCACCCAGGAGTTCGAGTGTGACCCCGTGTGCCAACCAAGCACCAAAGCTCTGTCCGGCGGTCCCCGTCAACTTCACGTAGATCGTATCGTCAGGTAGCCCCGCATGCCCGTACCGACGCGCGACCTCCCCGGAGAGCATCGCGCCCGTCGTCCGATCGGANTTTCTGATAGCGTGCTCCAACCGGATGGGCTTGCCATCCTGTAAGGCGGACATCGCTTCCTCGATCAGCTTCCGGTCGAGCACGTCGTGTAGCTTGTGCTCCTGCTCCTCAGTCTTGCTGACCGCGACCTCCGGACCGACCTCAGGCCGGGCCAAGAGTCTGCTCATGTCCAACCCCTTCGCCTTGAAGTGCTCGATGCCCTTACGCATATCGAGTCGGTCGGATCGTCCGATCATGTCCTTGAAGCGCCGGAATCCTAACTCGGCCATGAGCTCGCGCACCTCTTCGGCGATGAAGAAGAAGTAGTTCACGACATGCTCTGGTTGTCCGGAAAACCGCTTGCGCAGAACAGGGTCTTGGGTGGCCACCCCAACCGGACAGGTGTTCAGGTGGCATTTGCGCATCATAATGCACCCAGAGGCTATCAAAGGTGCCGTCGAGAAGCCGAACTCGTCCGCACCGAGTAGCCCCCCGACGACGACGTCCCTTCCGGTTCGTAGCCCCCCGTCCACCTGAACTGCAATCCGGCTGCGCAGCTGGTTCAGGACCAATGTCTGATGAGTCTCCGCCAGGCCGATCTCCACGGGGGATCCGGCATGATAGATCGAGGTCCGGGCGCTTGCACCCGTGCCGCCGTCCGCACCCGAAATGGTCACCCGATCGGCATGTGCCTTCGCGACGCCAGCCGCGACGGTTCCGACACCGATCTCGGAGACGAGTTTTACACTGACCTNTGCGCGTGGATTCACGTTCTTGAGGTCGAAGATCAACTGGGCTAGATCCTCGATAGAGTAGATGTCGTGATGTGGGGGCGGGGATATCAAGCCTACGCCTGGAGTCGAGTGCCGCACCTGAGCAATGACACGGTCGACCTTGAAGCCAGGTAGCTGACCGCCCTCGCCTGGTTTTGCACCTTGAGCAATCTTGATTTGCATGACGTCAGCGTTGATAAGATAATCTGCCGTGACGCCGAACCGACCCGAGGCCACCTGCTTGATGGCCGAATTCATCGAGTCACCGTTCGGAAGCGGGACGAACCGATCGGTCTCTTCCCCGCCCTCTCCTGTGTTCGATTGTCCACCCATGCGGTTCATCGCGATCGCAAGTGTCGTATGAGCCTCCCGAGAGATTGACCCGAAGGACATCGCGCCTGTGGAGAATCGTTTCACGATTTCCTTGGCTGGCTCCACCTCGGCCAACGGCACGGGCTCGTTGGCTGGGAGGAACTCAAAGAGTCCCCGTGGCGTCATAAGCCGCTGGCTCTGATNNTTGATTTCNGCGGAAAAAGAGCGATAGCGATCCTCTGCGTTACCGCGCACCGCATGCTGCAGGGCNGCAATCGANGTCGGCGTCCAGTAGTGCTGCTCTCCCCGCAGCCGGAACTGGATTTCTCCTCCCGGGTCCAGCACACCGTCAAGCTCCGGAACCACAGAAAATGCAGTCTTGTGACGGCTAATCGTCTCTTCGGCTACCTCACGCAGGCCGATGCCCTCGATCGAAGTCCCTGTTCCAAAGAAAAACTCGTCCACGAACTCTTGGTTCAACCCGAGAGCGTCGAATATCTGGGCGCCACAATAGGATTGGTANGTGGAGATGCCCATCTTCGACATTACCTTCAGGATACCCTTAGCCGCGGCCTTCACGTATTGGGCCTGCGCAACCTCTACGGTGATCCCNGGCAGCTCGCCCCCCTCGACGATATCCCGGACCGTCTCGAACGCCAGGTACGGGTTGATGCCCTCGGCCCCGTAGCCCCCCAGGACGGTGAAGTCGTGGACCGTGTGGGCCTCTCCTGTTTCGATGACGAGTCCGACGAGCGTCCGTAGACNCTGGCGGATCAGGTGGTGGTGCACTGCCCCAGTCGCAAGCACCGCNGGGATTGCAAGACGCTCAGAAGAGAGCTGGCGATCGGAAANGACGATGATGTTGTCGCCTCGTCCAACTGCCTCCTCGGCAGCTTTACGGAGGGAGTCAAGGGCCATCCTCATTCCAGAGATTCCGTTCTCGACGGGATAGGTCATATCGAGGGTCACGGCCCGGAATCGGCCCTCAGCGAACTTGNCGATGCACCGGATCTTGTCCAGTTCCTCGTCGGTTAGGATCGGATGCTTTGCCTCAAGGCGCATGTGCGAGCCACGGTCATCCAAACCGAGAAGGTTTGGGCGTGGTCCTATCATGGAAACGAGACTCATCACGAGCGATTCGCGAATCGGATCGATCGGTGGGTTCGTGACCTGAGCGAATCGCTGCCGAAAGTACTGATAAAGAACCTTGGGCCGGTCAGACATTACCGCGATCGGCGTATCATTGCCCATCGACCCGACAGGGTCTACCCCATCCAATGCCATAGGGCCGATCATGAGTCTGACGGATTCCTGCGTGTAGCCGAAGGCCTGCTGACGATCGAGGAGTGATGCGGACATCGTTGGATACTGAGCAGCACAATCCGGGAGATCGCCCACCCGGACCTGTGTCCGATCGAGGATATCCTGGTACGGGTGTGCCGTCGCCAGTTCGTCCTTGATCTCTGCGTCGTCGATGATGCGGCCTTGCTCAGTATCAATCAGCAGCATCCTGCCAGGCTGCAACCGCCACTTCTGCACGATCTTTTCTTCCGGGATCTGCAGCACTCCCGTCTCCGAAGCAAGGACGACCAGCCCGTCCTCGGTCACCACATAACGGGAAGGCCGCAGGCCGTTGCGGTCCAGCGTCGCACCGATCTGTCGCCCATCTGTGAATGCCATAGAGGCCGGCCCATCCCAAGGCTCCATCAGGGCAGCGTGATACTCGTAGAACGCCCGGTGCTTCGGATCCATCAGACGATTGCCCTCCCATGCCTCGGGAATCAGCATCATGGTCGCGTGGGCGAGGGAGTATCCTCCCTGTACCAGCAGCTCAAGGGCGTTGTCGAGACACGCCGAATCGGACTGATCTTCGTGGATGAGTGGCCAGATCTTGCTGAGATCATCGCCCAAGACCTCCGAGTGCATCGTGGCGCGCCGAGCGTTCATCCAGTTGAGATTTCCCCGCAGTGTGTTGATTTCGCCGTTGTGAATGATCATTCGAAAAGGCTGTGCGAGCCTCCAGCTCGGAAAGGTGTTCGTCGAGAAACGCTGGTGAACGAGTGCTAGAGAACTCACCAGGTTCTCGTCCAAGAGATCGACGAAGTAGCGCCCTACGTACTTTGCCAACAACATTCCCTTATAACCCAACACACGGGTCGANAGGGTGCAGATGTAGAAGTCCTGCGTGCCCTCGATCTTCTCCGCGGCGATCTCCGCCCGGCGTCGGATGACGAAGAGCTTCCGTTCGAAGGNATCCTGATCCGAGCAGCCTTCGCCTCGTGCAATGAAGAACTGGCGGATCACGGGCTCGGTGGCGAGGAGGGTATCGCTCAGCCCATCCCTATTGACGGGAACGTCCCGCCATCCCAGGGGCTTTTGACCCTCTGCCTTGGCCATATTTTCGAGCTCAGATTCACAAGCCGCACGGGCGGCAGCGCCACGTGGGAGAAAGACATTGCCAACCCCGTAGTATCCGGGCTCAGGCAACTTGAACCCAAGTTTCTCCGTGGCCCTGACCAAGAAGTCGTGCGGCACCTGAACGAGGATCCCGGCACCGTCCCCAATTGTAGGGTCGGCCCCCACCGCGCCNCGGTGGTCCAGGTTGAGCAGGACCTGCAGGCCCTGCTGGACGATCTCGTTACTCCTGAGGCCGTGCATGTTCGCGACGAAACCGATGCCACAAGCATCGTGCTCGTTACGGGGGTCATAGAGACCCTGACGCACAGGGAATCCGTTTCGGTTGGGCTCGCGGATCACCATAGGGTTGGGGGAGTCGGGGAAGACCAGCCAATCTCCACAGGGGATCCCCTGGGCGGCATCCCTGTTCCGAGGTTCNACTCCAGTGTCATGCATCTCCCTACGTTAGGCTCCAACCCTGCCTTCCAACAAAAAATCACTATGATGCAAAAGCTTCCTAACAAAAAACGGCCCCCCCCACATTGGAGAAGGCCGCTCGAGGAACCGAAATCACTTGCTCAGCTCACTCGCAGGCGCCTCCAGTGCGTAGCCCTGCTTTGGCCTCGCTCTCGAGATTCGGGGCAAGTGCTCGCACACGCGAGTTCGGTGAACGGCGAACGCTCATCGGATCCTTACCTGAGGCGACCCATTTGCGAGGACCTACCAGGCGTATTCACTTGCTCTCCATAGGGGCGCAGGGCCCTGACAATCTGTCTGAACTTGCCAATCCCGCCGGACCGTTCGGTCCAGTGAAACATAGACAAGTTGCGCGAGGTAACCGACGAGAATAGGCATTTAGTGCCAAGACTGCAAGTCGTTCGCAGCTTCGCACCGCGTCTTCCAGGCTTCCATCGGCCTAAGAAACCGCGACGCGCCCTATCGTGGGAGAATCCTTGCCCAGCCGTCCCCTCGCCCATACAATTGCTGCCATTCCTCGCGGTTCTAAGGCCAATTTCCGTTATCCGTCCTTAACAGCGATACTTTCCGAGATCCAGTCGCTGCGGAGTTTATCGCCGTGCCCAATCCCGATTTGATGTGCCGATGGGGCGCGACGCCATTCGTCCGGGCAGTCCTCTTTCTTGCCCTCCTGACTTCACCCGGATGCGCCCCCTCAGACCGTCCGGAGATCCTCGCCTTGGCAACGGCCGGCACTGGAGGCGTCTACTACGTGCTAGGGGGATCGATCGCGGAGTTCTGGAGCCGCGAGTTGCCCGAGCAAGACTTCGTGGCCGAGGTCACGGGCGGCTCGGTCGAGAACCTCAGCCTACTGCTGGCCGGCGATGTCCAGGTGGCCTTCTCCATGGGTACGAACGCCCACGAAGTGTTCAACGCCACCGGATCTTTCGCAGGCCGGGAGCCGGCCCAGGTGCTCGCTCTCGCGGCGCTCTATCCGAACGTACTTCACCTGGTCACGCTGGAAGGAACCGGAGTGGAGAGCCTCAGTGACCTCGTGGGCCGACGGGTCTCCGTAGGAGCCCCGGGGAGTGGGACCGAAGTGGGCGCCCGAACCCTCCTGGAAGGAAACGGGATCGGCTACGACGACTTCCAGCCCCAACGTCTCAACTTCAATGAGACGGCTTCCGCGCTCAGAGACGGAAACATTGACGCCGGATTCTTGAGTGCCGGCCCGCCCACAAGTGCCATCATGGACCTGGCTACGGCGCGACCCATACGACTGGTGCCCATAGGGGTGGCCGAAGTAGACAACACTTCGGCACTCGACCCGACCGTGAGTCGCGATTTCTTCCCTCCAGGGACATACCCCGGCCAAGAGCTTGAGGTGGAGACGCTGAGTACGCCCAATCTCCTCGTGGTGCGCGCCGACATGTCGGACGACTTGGTCTACGACCTGACAAAGGCACTTTTCGAGGTGCAGGCGGAGTTGGTCGGCGTGCATCCTGCCGCACGCCACACCTCAGGCGACTACACTCTGGAAATCTCTCCTATTCCACTCCACCCGGGTTCCGTCCGCTATTTCGTGGAAGCGGGATACGAGGTACCTGACCGTCTGATCTCTTCCCGGTGAGGCGTCCCGATATCCACGTCCGTGGATAGAGGCCTGTGACTTCGGCTGGCGGGGCCTCGATCGGGAGGAGGAACCTGGGGCTCCCTGGCTTTTCCGCAGGGACCTTCGTCGTTCTGGCGATCGCCCTCTCACTTTTCCAACTCTACATATCCGGCATCCGCCCACTCGGACTCTTCTACGAGAGGGCATTCCATCTCGCGCTCATTCAGGTTTTGGCCTTTCTCCTCTTTCCATCGAAGGGTCGCTCCCTCCCAACCCGAAGTCGCATGGCATGGGCGCTGGATGTCGCTCTCATTGCCGGCTCCATTTTCGCAGCCCTCTATCTGACGCTCAACCTGGACGCCATCGTGAACCGGGCGGGGGCCTGGAACGCCACCGACGTTTTTGCGGGGGTAGTGGCAATCGTCACGCTTCTCGAAGCGAGCCGTAGGACGGTGGGATGGCCCATTTCGTTCATCGCCGCCTGTTTCATCGGCTACGCGTATGCGGGTCCCGCACTCCCCGGCGTGCTTCGGCATGGAGGCTACAGCACCGGACGGATGGTGGGACAACTTTATCTTGGCCAGGAAGGGATATACGGGATCCCGCTTGGTGTGGCCGCCTCCTTCGTCTTCATCTTCATCTTGTTCGGAGCCCTGCTCGAGGTCACGGGTGCCGGCCAGTTCTTCATCGACCTGGCTTATGCGATCACCGGAAGACAGAGGGGAGGACCAGCGAAAGCAGCGGTTTTGGCTTCTGCCGCGATGGGATCCGTATCGGGCAGTGCCATCGCCAACGTCGTAACCAGCGGGGCGTTCACGATTCCCCTCATGAAAAAGGTCGGCTACAGTCCCGAAGAGGCCGGGGGCATCGAGGCGGCGGCAAGTACAGGGGGCCAAATCCTTCCCCCGATCATGGGGGCCGGAGCGTTCTTGATCGCCGAATATACCGGTCTGCCCTATCTGGAGGTCGTCAAGGCGGGCCTCATTCCCGCGATTCTCTACATGGGTACCGTGTACGTCTTCGTGCACCTGGTGGCGGTCAAGAGGGACCTCAAGGGTATTCCATCCTCCGAGCTTCCTCGGTTCCGGACCACATTGGCCAGGGGTTGGCACTTCCTCGTGGCCCTGGTGGTCCTGATGTCCGCACTGCTCATGGATTTTTCAGTGGCCCGGGTCGGATTCCTTTCGTGCCTGGCGGTCGCGGCACTGGCGGCCTTGCGAGCCGCGTGGGACCGCAGCGGCCGGCATCAAGTGGGCTCGAAGCCGGCCGAAGCGCTTCACCCGCCTCTTACGGGCTGGGTCGGCGGCGGGATCGTCCGCATCGTGGATGGCTTCGTCATAGCAGGCCGAAATGCGCTTCCAGTAAGTCTGGCTTGCGCGGTGGCGGGAATCATCGTGGGCATCGTCGGCCTCACGGGTCTGGGCCTCAAGTTTTCATCTCTCATGCTTTCCCTTTCCCAGGGGAATCTCTTTCTTGCCCTGATACTTCTGCTTCTGGCGAGTCTCGTACTCGGAATGGGACTTCCAGTAACCGCCAGCTACGTCGTCCTCATCGTTCTCGCCGGCCCTGTGCTGATCAACGATTTCGGGCTTCCAGTCCTGATCGCTCACCTGCTCGTGTTCTGGTATTCCCAGGACTCCAACGTCACCCCGCCGGTGTGCCTCGCCGCTTACGCCGCCGCAGGCGTGGCAGGGTCCGACCCGATGCGAACCGGGCTCCAGGCGTGGAAGTACGCCAAGGGCCTCTATCTCATTCCCCTCCTCATGGTGGTGCATCCCGAGCTTGCGCTAGGCGGCGCGTGGCCCGTGGTGGTGGGGAAAGCCATGATGGCCATGGTGGCCTTGGCCGCGTTCGCCGCTGCGCTGGAGGGGCAGTCGCTGAGGCGTCTGAGCACCGGCGGTCGAATCTTGCTTCTGGCAGGCGCCGCCACCGCCTTTTCACCGTACTTCCTGGTGGGGGGCTTGGGAGCCCTTCTTGTCGTCGCCTACACCTTGAGGGACATCATCCTCACGGGTATCCGAAAGCGGGCACCCGACTCGTCCGAGTCGAAGGACTAACCGCGTCGGCAGAAACTGGCCAGGAACTGGTCGGTAATCTCCAGCACGATGATGTCGCCGGGGTCGGCCCAGATCTGCCCCGTCACGCAGTCCCTGCCCCCTAGCAGGCCGATTTGGAATGAAAGGAGCACGCTGGTTTCCAACCGCACCAGGTATTGGGCATTCGTGTGTCCGATCGTGGTCCCCAAGCGGAGCCGCTGACCGGGCCAAACCGCGTGGATCGTGGCGTCTTCGAAAGCACGGTTTTCGACCTGGACTTGGATCGCCACGTCTTCCCGAGCAGCAAAGGGAGTGCGGCGGGTTTGGGCGCACCCCAAGCTAAACCCGGCCAGCACCATGCAGAGAAGTCCTCGTGTGAGACCAGCTCGGGTCAAACGTCCTCGGGTCAGGGCATCGGTCGCGTCAGTCATGAACCGCCAGTCCCTTCACGGCCTGGACCGCCTGGGCCCAGCCCGCAAGAAGTGTCGCTCGCTCGTTGTCGGACATGCTCAATGTGAATCTAGTGGCCTCCTCCTGAGACGCGAGGAAATGCTCGGCGTCGGACCAGAGCCCCGTGGCGAGCCCGGCAAGGCCCGCCGCCCCCAGAGCAGTCGTCTCGACCAGAGCCGGTCGGCGCACCGGAACCCCCAGGAGCCCGGCCTGGAAGTCGAGAAACCAGTCGTTGTTGGCCGCTCCACCGTCCACGCGTAACTCCGTCGTCTTCGTCGAGGAATCTGCCTCCATGGCGCTAAGAACCTCATAGGTGCTGTACGCCATCGCCTCCAACGCAGCACGCACGAGGTGCTCCCGCGTCGAGCCTCGCGTAAGGCCGAAGATCGCCCCACGGGCATCCGGTATCCAGTGCGGTGCGCCGAGCCCCACGAACGCCGGCACGAAGTAGACTCCCTCGTTCGACTCGAGTCCTGCAGCCATCGCCCCGGATTCGGAAGCTGATTCGATCAGGCCCAGTCCATCGCGGAGCCATTGCATCGCAGCTCCGGCGATGAACACCGATCCTTCCAGGGCGAACGCCAACCCTCCTCTCGAGTCACACGCCGCTGTAGTGAGGAGGCCGTGATTCGACGGAACGATCCGGTCCCCAGTGTGCATGAGGAGAAAGGCACCCGTCCCGTATGTACTCTTGGCCAACCCTGAAGACCAGCATCCTTGGCCGAACAAGGCGGCCTGTTGGTCTCCGGCAACCCCCGCCACCGGGACCTCGATGCCCAGTGCCTCACCACTCGTCATTCCGAAGTCACCGCTGCTCGCCCTCACCTCCGGCAGAAGCGCCTCCGGGATTTCCAGGGTGTCGAGCAGCCACGGGTCCCAGGCGGCGAGGGACAGGTTGTACAACATCGTGCGGGAGGCGTTGGTAGGATCGGTCGCGTGGACCGCCCCGGACGTCAGCCGCGCGATCAACCAGGTGTCGATCGTCCCGACCGCCAGCTCTCCTGATTCGGCCCGAGCGCGAAGGTCCGGCCGTTCACGAAGGAGCCACAGCAGTTTCGTTCCGGAAAAGTAGGGATCCAGCACGAGTCCGGTGCGCCGGCGAACCTCCGGCTCGTAGCCCGCCTCTTTGAGAGAAGCGCAAAGCCCGGCGGTGCGGCGATCCTGCCAAACGATGGCGCGATGGACTGGTTCAAGCGTCTCACGATCCCAAAGAACGACGGTCTCGCGTTGATTCGTGATCCCGACGCCCCTGACATCTGCGTCCGTGGCCGAGGCGAGGGCCTCACGGGCAACCGTCTGTGTCACGTTCCAGATTTCCAGCGCGTCGTGCTCAACCCACCCAGGCTGGGGGAAGTACTGTGTGAACTCCGAGTAAGCCCGGCCGAGGACCCGGCCGTCCTCAGAGAGCACCAAGCAGGTGGTGCCGGTCGTACCCTCGTCGATGGCGAGAATCGATGGCGTGCCGCTCATGTCCCGTGGCTCATTCCATGCGGCTCATGGCGTGCGACTCATCTCGTGCTCGTACGGTTCATAACCTGTCCCGCAATGGGAACGTGTACCCCCTCCCACTCTCCTCGAAGAGCGTCAAGAGGAGGGTGATAGGGAGGCCGACGACCGTATGATAGTCTCCCCGGATTTCGGTCACCAGCGCGGCNCCNAGCCCCTGGATGCCATACGCCCCGGCTTTATCGAGCGGCTCACCGGTCGCTACGTAGGCGTTTGCGACCTCCCTTGAAAACTGTTGGAACGTGACCTCGGTGGTCGAAACCCCGCTACGTACGTCGCCCGACGGAAGGGCGAGCGCGAGGCCACTCGCCACATGGTGAGTCCGCCCTGCTAATCGCAACAGCATGGCCTCCGCATCCTCTGGCCCGGACGGCTTCCCGAGGATTTCGTCGTCGAGCCTCACCACCGTGTCGCCCCCGAGCACGACTGCGTCAGGATATACAGACGCGACCGCAGTGGCCTTGTCGCGGGCGAGCCTCTCGACGTGAGTCTCGGCCGACTCTTCATGTTGGACGGTCTCCGCAACATCGGCGGGATGGACAGTGAAATTCAAACCGAGCATGCGGAGGCACTCGACACGGCGAGGGGAGGCCGATGCGAGCACGAGGGGCGGGGGCCCACTCACCGGTCGATGACGAGTGTCACGGGTCCATCGTTGGTCAACGAGACATCCATCATCGCACCGAATTCCCCTGTCGCCACCTTGCCGGGGTGGCGGGCCTCCAGCAGCTCTACGAAACGCTCGTACAAGCGTATCGCGGTCTCGGGTGTCGCGGCATCGATGAAGCTTGGGCGGCGGCCCTTGCCGACATCTCCGTACAGAGTGAATTGGCTCACCACCAGAATCGAGCCATCCACGTCGGCCAAGGTACGATTCATCTTGCCGGCATCATCTTGGAAGACCCGGAGGCCGACCACCTTGTCGGCCATCCACTCGACCTGATCGGTCGTGTCACTTTGCTTGAATCCTACAAGCAGGAACTGCCCGAGACCGATCTCGCCAACCACCTTTCCCTCTATTGTGACGTGCGCTTCGCTTACGCGCTGAAGCACGACTCGCACGCGCTCGTCACTCCACCGTTACGGAGTTGTTCAAAATTCGTATTGGGGGATTCTCTAATAAATCTTGAGGTCCTGAAAGCCAATCCACTGTTGTGAATTACTCCACAGTTACGGAGTGTTTTACTACAGTAAATTACTCCTCCTTGTAATCCTGATCCAGAATTCCTTTTTCTTTTAGAGTTTTTGTTAGTTTCTCCAGCCGAACAAGCGCCACAACCCCTACCATTCCGAAAACAAATCCCATTACTGCCAGTCCTTCCATAATTGCCTCTTTTTAATTTACTCTTGTGAACTACTCCACAGTGACCGACTTGGCCAGGTTGCGTGGCTGGTCCACGTCCCGATTCCTGTGGATGGCCGCGTGGTAGGCCAACAGTTGCAACGGAATCGAAGTGAGCACCGGCAACAGAGCCGGAACGGTATGGGGCACCTCAATGAGGTGATCCACCTTGCCAATCAACTCAGGCGCGTCCCCGCTCACCACGGCCAGGATGCGGCCGCTCCGCGCTTTCACTTCCTCGATGTTGGAAACGACTTTTGCGTAGACGGAGTCGCGGGGAGCGAGCGCGACCACAGGCATGTCGTCGTCGATGAGGGCGATAGGGCCGTGTTTCATCTCGGCCGCCGGATATCCCTCGGCGTGGATGTAACTCACTTCCTTAAGTTTGAGCGCCCCCTCGAGCGCCACCGGAAACTGGTATCCACGCCCCAAGTAAAGGAAATTATGAGCATCTCCATACGCCGCCGCGAGTTCCTTCGTAAGGGGCTCCAACGCCAACGTCTGCGCTACCTGATCCGGTAGCGCCCGCAACGCCGCCACCAGCTCCCTTCCCTGAAGAATCGAAAGGTGCCTGCGGCGTCCCAGGTAGAGGGTAAACAGAGCCAAGGCCACAATCTGGCTCGTAAAAGCTTTGGTCGAGGCAACCCCGATCTCGGGACCCGCATGCAGGTAGATGCCGAAGTCCGTCTTTCTNGCGATTGACGACCCAACGGTGTTGACGATCCCCATGGTCGACGCGCCTCGTGCGCGAGCCTCCTCGAGTGCCGCGAGCGTGTCGGCCGTCTCACCGGACTGGCTGATCGCCAGGACGAGCGTCCCGTCTTCGAGGACCGGACTCCGATAACGGAACTCGGACGCGTATTCGACCTCAACGGGTATACCCGTGAGCTCTTCGAGCATGTATTCGCCGATGAGGGCCGCATGCCAACTCGTCCCACACGCCGTGATCACGATCCGGCGGATCCCCGCCAACTCTTCGTCCGAAAGCGTGATCCCACCCAAACGTACATCGCCAGTCTCCTCCAACAACCGTCCACGCATGACGTTGCGTATGCTCTCGGGCTGTTCGCAGATCTCCTTCAGCATGAAATGTTCGTAGCCACCTTTCTCAGCGGCCTCGAGATCCCATTCGATTTGATGGACGGAGCGCTGTACGTCGCCCTCTTCGATGTGGCAGACGCGGTAGCCCTCAGCCGTCAGGACAGCGCAATCGCCATCATCGAGGTATACGACCTCTTTCGTGTGCTGAATCACCGCGGATGCGTCCGAGCCCACCANNTTCTCACCATTCTTGCCGATCCCGATGAGGAGCGGGCTCCCCTTTCGGGCAACCACGATCTTGCCCGGATCGCGGCTGCTCACGACCGCGAGTCCGTACGCACCCTCGACCTGTCGGAGTGCTGTGAGAACGGCATCCTCCAGGGTGGAATTCTCCTGGAAGGCCTCGTCGATCAAATGGACGACGGCCTCCGTATCGGTCTGGGTCTCGAAGATGTATCCNAGATCAGAGAGCTTGGACCGAATGACTTCGGCGTTCTCGATAATACCGTTGTGAACCAGCGCGATGTCTCTCCCCTGGCTCCAGTGTGGATGAGCGTTCAGTCGGTTCGGGGCTCCGTGAGTCGCCCAGCGGGTGTGGGCGATCCCGCAGGTACCCGGCGGCATACCCTCATCGAGGATACCCTCCAACTGGGCGATCTTACCCGCTTCCTTCACCGTACCCAGGCGCCCCTCGGGACTGATCACGGCCAAGCCAGCCGAATCGTATCCTCGATACTCGAGGCGCCGCAGNCCCTCGATGAGGATCGGGCCCGCCTCTTTGGCTCCTACGTATCCGACGATTCCACACATGTAGCNGTCCTCTTGTTCTCGCTCTTAATTCTCGTTCTGAGATTCTGAATCACATTAATATGTGTCTTGCAATTACCTACTGCACAACCATTGCTAAGATTTCCTCGGACCGCTCGATCANCTCTTCCGCCTCGCTCCGTTCGGGCGCCTCCGCAATCAANCGCACCACTGGCTCCGTACCTGAGGGCCGGACGTGCAGCCAAGNCCGTCGCGCTTCCCAACAAAACCGAGCACCGTCGGCCGAGTCNACACCGTCGCTCTCGAGCTGTCGCTCCAACTCCGCGTACCCCTCCGAAAGGGCTTCGCTCGGAAAGCTGATTTTCTTTTTTACAATCGTGTACGCCGGCCACTCATCCACTGCCGCCGAGAGGCTCGTTTCCTCGTCCACCAGATGTTGCAAAACGAGTGCCGCCGCGACCGGAGCATCCCTCGTGTGGTGGAGATTCGGGAGGATCACACCGCCGTTTCCCTCTCCCCCCACAACCGCACCNTCCAGTTGCATACGGCGCGCAACGTTGATCTCCCCAACCGACGATCGGACGAGTTCGCCTGCATGAGCACGCGCTACATCTTCGACGATGGCACTGGTTGAAAGGTTTGTCACGACAATCCCAGGNGTCCGCNGAAGCACAACCGCCGAGGCGAGCGCGAGCGTCAGATCCTCTCCGATGGGAGCNCCGTTTTCGTTGACGAGCGACAACCGGTCCACATCTGGATCGACTGCCAGCCCGATGTCCGCCCCCTCGCGGCGCACGAAGTCGGCGAGCTCGGTGAGGTTTTCGGCAGTCGGTTCAGGGTCGCGCGGAAAAAGTCCGTCCATTTCCATGTTGATCCCCACGACCTCACATCCGAGCGCTTCGAGGAGCTGNGGCATGATGGTGGCCCCTGCACCACGCACGCAGTCGAGGGCGACCTTGAACGCCCGGGCCCTCAACGCCGGAAGGTTCAACTGTGGCAGCTCGAGGACAGCTTCGAGATGACGGGCGGAGGCTCCATCGTCGGTGGTCACGGCACCCAGTTCGTCCGATGGAGTACGGGGGGGNTCCTCACTCAGAGCGAATTCCAGGAACTTCGACATCGTCTCGGCATCGAGGAATGTGCCCTCCGGGGCTGCCAGCTTGAGGGCGTTCCATTCGGCGGGATTGTGGCTGGCNGTGACGGCGATGCCGCCGAGGGCGTCTGAGTTTTCAACGGCGAGCATAAGGGTTGGGGTCGAGACGATGCCGAGATCCACCACGTTGCAACCGACCGATACTAGACCCGCCGACACCGCTCGTGAGAGCACAGGTCCCGACGTTCGGGTGTCTCGTCCGAGCAGGATGTCGACGGGCAGGTCATTCGAAGGATCTCTCGAGCGTTTTACGAAGGCTCCGAAGGCGGTCGCCAGCAAGCACACCAATTCGGGGGTCAGCGGGTCTCCGACCCTCCCCCGAAAGCCCGACACACTCACCACGAGCCCTTCTGGAATTACTAGAGGCATTTCTTCAGGAGCCTGTCGAGGCCATGTCGAGGTCCGTATCGGGTCATGGACCACCCGGCTCGAGCGGCCCCACGAACACTACTCAGAGTCCCGGAGAACCGTCAACGACTTTGTGAGGCGTCTCGGAAGTCGGGCTCATGCCCACGGGTGGCACAGGCGGGAGAGTCCCGCGTATATTCCCAAGCGATCGCCGCCTCCCTCCCCGCCTGCACACCCGCTCGTTGTGATGCGTCTTCCGGACGTCGAACAAGGCGCCCACGACATAGTACTCGAATGGACGGAATACGAGGAGTTGAATGAAGAATCCATCACCGGACACCCCCCGCTTCGGCACCCTAGCCGTCCACGCCGGCCAAGACCCCGAACCCACCACCGGCGCGATCATTCCCCCCATCTTCCAGACCTCCACATACGTCCAGCCGGACGTCGCCGAGCCGAAACAAGGGTACGACTACGCACGCGTAAAGAATCCGACGACGGTGGGGCTCGAACAAAAGATGGCCGCGCTCGAAGGCGGCGCCCACGGAATCGCATTCGCCAGCGGGCTGTCGGCTATCGAAGCTGTGGTCAAGTGCCTCTCCGCCGGCGACCACATCGTGTGCGAGGAGAATACGTACGGGGGTGTGATTCGTATGTACACGGGCGTCCTGGCGAAGCTCGGACTGGAATTCTCCTTCGTGGACACGAGGGACCCGGACCAGATCCGGGACGCGATGTGCCCCAACACCCGGCTGGTCCACGTCGAGACGCCCACGAATCCTTTGATCAGGATCTGCGACATCCGTGCAGCGGCCGACATCGCCCACGAGGGCGACGCCCTCCTCATGGTGGACAGCACTTTTGCGTCCCCGTTCAACCAGCAGCCGCTGGCCCTCGGCGCGGACGTGAGTATGCACTCCTCCACGAAATACCTGAACGGCCACTCCGACATCATCGGCGGCGTGCTCGTGCTCAACGATGACCAACTCGCCGAGGACATCCACTTCGTCCGGAAGTCCTCGGGAGCCGTCCCGGGGCCGATGGACGCCTGGCTTTGTCTGCGAGGCATCAGAACGCTCCACGTGCGCATGCCGCACCACAATGAGAACGCACTGGCGGTGGCCCGGTTCCTGGAGGGGCACAGCGCCGTCGAACGTGTCGTCTACCCGGGGCTGGAGTCCCACTCCCAGCACGAGTTGGCAGCGCAACAGATGTCTGGCTACAGTGGAATGCTGTCAGTGGACCTCGGTGACGCGGCACGAGCCCGGGCCCTAGCCACCGATACTCGGGTGTTCCAGCTTGCGGAGAGCTTGGGTGGCGTTCAATCTCTCATCAGCGTACCGGCGCTCCAGACCCACGCATCGGTGCCGCAGGAGGTACGTGAGGCGCTGGGCATAACGGAGGGACTGGTAAGACTTTCGGTNGGCATCGAGGACGTGAAAGATTTAATCCAGGACTTGGGCCAAGCGCTGCCCTGAGCGCGGGCCGCCCCGCCGACACGTCCTGAAATTTCCCCGACGAGGGGAGCGTAGAGCCGGATAGCGCGGNGGGCTCGTCCTTTCGTACGGACCAAAGGAGATGGACAGCCATGACTGAGAACGACCAAGAAAANGGGAACAACCAGGAGAACGGNAACGGCGAAGACGGGCAGNACGCGAGGGCCANGCGCATCCTGACGGACATCGCCCCNCGCGCTTGGGAGCACCCGGCGGACCGGGCCGCATTGGCGGCGCTCAGAAAGATTCCGGTCTTCGACGACGTGCTGCGGGCGCTCTTCGGNTTCTTCGGCGAGAAGCCGATTCGCCTGGCCTTCCTCGCGAATTCCGTTCGGGTCTCAGAGCGGCAGTTCCCCCGTGTTTCGCGCATTTACCAAGACGTTCTCAAGACACTCGACGCGCCGAAAGATTACCCGCTTTTCGTTTCCCAGACGCCCATGGTCAACGCCGGGGCCTACGGGATGGCCGAGCCGTTCATCATCCTGAACTCGGGCACCGTGAACCTTCTGGACGACGATCAACTCTCCTACGTCATCGGTCATGAACTCGGCCACATCATGAGTGACCACGTCCTCTACCGGACGATGACGGAACTTCTGATTCAACTCGCCCACATGGGATTTCCGATCGTGGGGCTCGCCGCTCGAGCCGTGCTCGTGGGACTTCTCGAGTGGGGGAGGAAGAGCGAGTTGTCGAGCGACCGGGCGGGGCTATTGGCCGTGCAGAACCCCCAAGGGGTCATGTCCACGATGCTGAAGATGGCCGGTGGTGGGGACGACGCCGAGATGAACTTGGACGAATTCATCATTCAGGCGGAAGAGTACCGAGAGACGGGCGATGTCGCGGACCAGGTGTTCAAGGTCCTCAACCTGATGGGCCAGAGCCATCCGTTCTACGTGCTTCGCTTGGCTGAAATTCGCTCATGGATCGAGGAGGGCGAATACGACCGGATCCTCCGTGGTGAATACGCGCACAGAGGAGACCCGGACCCGTCGTACAACGCGGACCTGTCGGACGCCGCCAAAGCCTACGCAGACGGCGCAAAGGATCTCTTCGGACAGGTTACGGGCGCAGCCAAGCGCATGGCCGACGACCTCATGGGAAGTGTCAAGCGGTAGCTCTTCAGAGAAATCTCGCGGGCCTCAACGAACGGGCGACCAATGACCTGGTCGCCCGTTCTCTTTTCGAGTTCGGGGCCGTAGACTGTGGGCCATGCGAATCCTCATTGTCGGAAACGGTGGCCGAGAGCACACACTGGCTTGGAAGCTCCAGAAAGATGCGCCCGAAGCCAAGCTGTTTGTTACGCAACCGAACGGCGGGATGGACTCGGGAATCGAGCCGGTGGCCATCGCGCCCGGGGATGTCGTGGCACTTGCCGGCTGGGCAAACGCGCAAGACATGGACCTGGTGGTAGTGGGACCGGAGGCCCCACTCGCAGCCGGTCTGGTGGATCGCCTCTACCGCTGCGGCGTCCCCGTGTTCGGACCGACGAAAGCGGCCGCATCAATCGAATCCAGCAAGAGTTATGCGGAGGAATTGATGCGACGGGCCAGCGTCCCCGCGGCGACCTCCGCATCGTTCGTCGACCACGGCGAAGCCTCCGCCTACGTGCAGGAACACGGGGCGCCCATCGTCGTGAAGGCTTCCGGATTGGCCGCCGGAAAGGGTGTGATCGTGTGCGAGACGGTCGAGGAGGCACTCCTGGCACTTGAGCAGATCATGGAGGACCGGGCGTTCGGGGAGGCAGGCAGAGAGGTCGTCATCCAGGAGTTCATGCAGGGAGAGGAAATATCGGTATTCGCCCTTTCGGACGGCCGCGATGGCGTACTGATGCTCCCCTCCCAGGACTATAAGCGCGTGGGTGAGGGGGATGCTGGGCCGAACACCGGAGGTATGGGAGCATACGCACCTGTCTCACTCTCCTCNGAGGCACTTCTCGTACAAATCCATGACAAGATCATCCATCCGACGCTGGCCGCGCTGCGCGACGACAATTCCGAATTCAGTGGCGTCCTGTATGCAGGGATCATGCTCACCGAGAGTGGACCTCGAATCTTCGAGTTCAATTGCCGCTTCGGAGATCCCGAAGCTCAAGTGGTGCTTCCGTTGCTGGAGTCATCCCTTCTAGACCCCATGCTGGAGGTCGCTCGCGGGGGCCGGCTCGGCGGCACGAGCCTGCAGTGGAGTGCGGGGGCCGCGCTCACGACGGTGCTCGCCTCGGAGGGATATCCAGGCCCCTACCCCAAGGGCCGTGCGATCCACATTCCGGAGTCGGTCCGGGACGACCCGGACGTACTTCTCTTTCATGCGGGTACGACTTCTAGCGCCGATGGGCTCGAAACCTCCGGAGGACGCGTAATGGCCGTCACCGGATTGGGGACGACGCTGAGTGGGGCGGCCACGAAGAGCCGAGAGGCGGCTGATGCCATCGAGTTCTCCGGAAAACAATTTCGGAACGANATCGGATGGCGAGAGTTCGCCCGAGCCGAGCGAGCGAGCGAGAGTCTCCCGGAACCGAGCCAGGGCCCGGCTAGCCCTCGCCTGATCAACCGCACGCCATGCCCGAACTACCAGAGGTCGAAACCATCGTCCGGGGACTTCGCCCCACGCTTCCCGGCAAGACGATCGAACGCCTCCGGATCCTTCACGCGGACGTCCTTCGCCAACCACGCCGGGAATTCTCCGCCCGTCTGAAGGGACGGACATTCGAATCCGTCGACAGACGGGGCAAAAACATCGTTGCGCATCTCACCGAAGGGGTGGTCCTGGTCGTAAACCTGGGCATGACCGGCCGCCTCGTATGGGCCCGAGACGAAACACCGACGACCCATCCCGCGGTGCGTTTTACCGTGAATGCCGGTCCCGCGCTCGTCTACGACGATGTGCGCCGCTTTGGACGGCTGGAGGCCATGAATGAGACCGAATGGGCCCTGCGCGATCGAGATCTCGGTCCGGAACCGCTGTCGTCGACGTTCACCGCCCAACGGCTGCACGAGGACCTCTCCCGATCCGTCTCACCCATCCGGTCTTGGCTGCTGGACCAGCGCCGGGTAGCGGGGGTAGGCAACATCTACGCGAACGAGGCGCTTCATCTGGCTGGCATTCATCCNCAACGGTCGTGCAAGTCCATGACCGAGGGCGAGGCCCGCAAGCTCCATAGGGCGCTCCGCCGCACCCTAAGCAGCGCGGTGGAGAACAGGGGAACGACGCTCAGGGATTACCGGGACGCCTCCGGGAATCCTGGTGACAACGCCTCGCGGTTGAGAGTCTACGGGAGAGGCGAGGAGCCCTGCCTCCGCTGCTCTACGAGGGTATGTCGATTGGTATTCGGAAATCGCTCGGCGTTCTATTGTCCCAGTTGCCAGCCCTTCGGATCGGGTGTAACCGCGTGACGCGGCGGAACCAAATANGGGGCGGGCACATCGCCGCGCGACCCGCCTTGTTGTGGTTCCTGGTGCTGAACTCGGTAGCCGGATGTGCGTGGCTGTCGGCTGGCTACGGGAGCTCTAAGGTTCTCACCGGAGCGCAACTCCCCGTCGTCGAGCACCAACTCGCCAACGGCATGCGCTGGCTGGTACTACCTCGGCCTGGTGCACCCACGGTTTCTTTCGTCGTCCAGTTCCGGGTCGGCGCCGTCAACGAGGCGCAGGGACAGACGGGCATCGCCCACTTTCTCGAGCACCTGCTGTTCAAGGGTACGGAGACATTGGGGACCCGAGACTCCAGCGCCGAACGCGCTCTGTTCCTTCGTATGGACGCGCTTCAGGATTCGATCCTGACGCTGGAGGCCCGAGGGGATACCACGGCAGTACCCCTTCTCAGAGATGGGATCGACTCGTTGGAGACCGAGGCACGGGCGTACGTACTTCCCAACGAGTTCGAGAGGATTCTCTCGGCGAACGGTGGCCGGGGCCTCAACGCCAGCACGGACTGGGAGTCCACGACCTACTTCGTGGAAATGCCGGCGAACCGCGCGGAGCTTTGGTTTCTCCTGGAATCAGACCGCATGGCCAACCCTGTGTTCCGGGAGTTCTACACCGAGAGGGATATCGTCGCCGAAGAACGTCGACAACGTGTGGACACCAACCCCGTAGGCCTTCTGTTCGAGGCTCACATGGCTGCGGCCTTCACCGTTCATCCGTACGGACGGCCGGTCGTGGGATACATGTCCGACATCCAACGACTTCGCCGACCGGACGTGGAAGCATATTTCCGCAGTTATTACGGGCCCCGCAACGCCGTCGTCACCGTCGTCGGGGACATTGACCCCGACCAGATTCTTGCCTGGGCCGATGAGTACTTCGAAGATCTTCCCGCGGGTGAAATTCCAGAGCCGGTCCTGTTGAGGGAGCCCGGCCAGAGNGAAGAGCGGAGAGTAGAAATAGTTTTAGAGGTTAGTCCTCAAGTGCGTATGGGNTGGCCAGTTGTGGAAACATCCGACCCGGACGCAGCTGCCCTTACGGTTCTCTCCCGGCTGCTCACTGGAGGACTCACGTCGAGGCTACATCGGCGCCTCGTGATCGAGGACCAGGTCGCGACGGGCGTCACCTCGTCCATGGGCCCCGGCGTCCGGTTCCCCGCGATTTTCGCGATCGACGCCACGCCACGTTCCCCGAACACTACCGCCGATATCGAGGCCGCCGTGTACGCCGAACTCGACTCTCTTCGGCGAACGCCCCCTTCGGAACGCGAACTACAACGAATTCGAAATCAGCTCGAGGCAGGCGAGATCCGGCGGCTGGCATCGAACTTCGGCCTGGCCTTCCAGCTCTCCGCGTCCGCCTCCAACTTCGGCGATTGGCGCACGACGTTCGGTTTTACCGATCGCTTGGCGANGGTCGAGGCCGAAGACGTGCGTAGGGTCACCGAGCGCTTCTTCACGCCTGAGCATCGGACGGTAGCCACTCTGGTTCGCCCCGATTCGGTGGCGGGTCGATGAATCCGTTCCGTCCATCGGTGGCGTGGTTGGCTCAGGCCATGGTTCTGGCTTGGGTCGGCCTCCCGGTGGGTCTGTCGGCCCAAGAGACGACGGCGGCGGCAGTCGAGTCCCTGGAGTTCGCAGAGTTGGAGTTTCGGCACTCGGAGGCTGAACGATATCGCGTCGAGCCTGGAGTGGAAGTCTTTTTCTTCGAGAACCACTCACTGCCTCTGGTGTCTGTGTTCGCCCGGTTCCGTGGCGGGCCTTCGTACTTTTCGAGAGAGGAGCACGGGGCCACGACAGCGGTTCCGATGCTCCTTCGTTCGGGGGGCACCGTCGATCTTTCCCCGGATTCGGTCGACCAAATCCTCGAGTTCTACGCTGCCGAAACCACTTTCGGNGGGGGAGGGCCATCCTCGTTCAGTTCATTTAATGCTCTGACTCGTTATCTGGACGAGGTCCTCGAGATCTGGGGATCTCTGTTGAGGGACCCCGCCTTCGACCCGACTCGTGTCGAGGTATGGCGTGGCCAGCAGCTCGACAGAGCAAGNAGGCAATCTGAGATCCCCGGGCAGCTGGCCACCTCCAGNTTCAANAGCCTTATGTTCGGTGATCACCCAGTGGGATGGGAGCTGAGACCCGAGGATCTCGATCCGGAGGATCTGGCCCCCGACGTGCTGCTCTCGGTGCATCGGAGGATCTTCTGTTGGGGTAACCTCACACTGGGTGTAACAGGGGACGTCACCTGGAATGACATGCGTCCGAAATTGGAGCGCATGCTCGATGGATGGCCTCCTTGCGACGCGGATCTCGAGGCCCCTGCCCCGCCGACATTCTCGGTCGAGCCGGGAGTGTATGTCGTTCCGCGAGCACTCGAGCAGAGCACGATCATCATGGGAAAACCCAGTGACGTGCGTTTGGCGGACAACGAGGACTACTACGCCGCCGTGATTGGTAATTCAATCCTGGGGGGTTCGGGACTCACCAGCCGACTCGCCCGTCGGGTCCGAAACGAAGAGGGCCTCGCCTATGCGGTAGGTTCGGTTTGGACAATGCCCCAGCGCTCGAGGGGCATCATCGGCGCGACCACTCAAACAAAGAGCGAATCGACCGTCGAGGTGATCCGCCTCATTGCCGATGCCCTCGGGGAGGTCGCGACGGTACCACTCGACGACGCGGAGGTTCGTGTTGCGGTGGACCGGATCGCGAACGGTTTCGTTTTCAATTTTGAGACTCCGTCCCAGATCGTGTTCCGCCAGATGCTCAATCACACGCAGAATCTTCCCCTCGATTGGTTGGAGCGGTTTCTGGCCGGGGTTCAGCGGGTGACCACAGCCGACGTTCACGAAGTTCTCCGTGAGACCCTNCCCCCGAACGGCCTGGACGACATGGTCATCTTGATCGTGGGTGACCCCGCCCGCTTCGATCCCGGCTTGGAGAGTCTGGGACCCGTTCGAATGCTGGAGGAGGACCGGGCCGCACCTCGTCCCTGAAGGTCCCCCGTCACGCCCGAACCGCGACGTGGATGGCAGCGATCCCGCCGGTCACCAACCGCCACTCCACATTCCCGAAGCCGGCTTCGGCCANGAGGACAGCCAGCTCCTCGGGCCCTGGAAATTCCTTCACCGACTCGGGNAGGTAGGCGTAGGCCCAGGGGTGCCCGGAAACGATGCGCCCCACGACGGGGAGAATGTGATGGAAGTAAAAGTGGTAGAGGGCTCGAAGCACGCGGTTCGGTGGTTCCGTGAACTCCAGAATCACGAGCCGGGCGCCGGGGCGTAGGACGCGCGCGAAGGCGGAGAACCCGGCACGTAAGTCGGCGAGGTTGCGCATGCCGAATCCGACGGTCGCACCGTCGAAGCAGGCGGTGGAGAAAGGCAGCCGCAGCGTGTCTCCGCAGATGGGAGTCACGGAAGGGCCGAGCTTGCTTCGGCCTTGGACGAGCATCGGTAACGCGAAATCGGTCGCGACCACGGACCCTCGAAAACCGACCTGCTTCGCCAGCTCCAAACTCAGATCGAAAGTTCCAGCACACGCGTCCAGGTACCTCCCTGTGTCTCGCTCCTGCCACTGGAGCATCCGGATCGCACGCCGCCGCCANCCCCGGTCGATGTTCAGGCTGAGNACATGATTCAAGAGGTCATAGCGCGGCGCGATCTCCGAAAACAGGGTGCGGACTTGGTCCTCTCTTTCCGCCCCACGGGAGGGTTTGGCTTCCGGAATTGTCGCCATTCACTCGACCTCTTGGCTATTCTTGCGACCTCAAAGTGTGACACAGTTGGAATGCTGTTGAAGAAGTATAGCGCGGGCGGAGCCACTCCACTTGGATTTCGATACGCAGACCGACAAGGACCCGGCGGCGCTGGCAGCGGCCGGGAACGAGGGCGCTTTCGCTGAGCTGCTCAAGCGTTATGAGCGACCCATCTTCTCTTTGATCTACCGCATGGTCCGCGACCGGGCTCTAGCCGAGGACTTGGCACAAGAGGCGTTCATCCATGCTTTCAACGCCCTCTCGTCCTACGACCCGCNCTACAAGTTCAGTAGCTCGGTCTTCAAGATCGCCAACAACCACAACATCGACTACTTGAGGCGTCGCAAACTCGACACTGTGTCGATTGACGGCTCTCCGCACGCACGGCCCAGGAAAAAGAGCAGACGCGGCTAGTGATGGAGGATNCGTTCTTCACCTCACCCGATTCCGAAGGGCTCGTCAAACGGGGCGACACCTACGAATCGCTGGACTACGACGACATCGAGTATCAGATTACCGTTGATGTCGACGCCGCTTTCGGGGGCGTCCGCGTCGCTTGGATCAATTGAGTGTGGGGTCGAACTTTCGGTACACCACACGATAGGAGGCAATAGGGATGATCGGTACGCTCCTGACCTTCTTAGCCGTCGGTCTCGCGTCCATGATCGTGGCCGGGATCGTACTCTGGGTCGTCGGAATAGTGTTCTCCATCACCATCGGCCTTGCGAGCTTCCTGATGTTCAAGGTGGCACCCTATCTTCTGTTGGGGTGGGTGGTCCTGAAGCTGATCGAAAGACGTAATGGTGTGAATCTCTCGGCGGCGGACCGCCGTTACCTAGAAGGGGAATAGGAAGGCCTGGCCGCACTTCTTAGCGGCCTCCGGTTGGCGGCCTAGCTGGACCCTGCCGAGGCCACCATCTCCGTCACACGATCCGCGATTTCCTGAAGCGCCTTCCCGGCGGCTGAGTCCGGCACGGACAGGACCGTCGGTGCGCCTTCATCCCCGGCCGACCGGACGGCGGGATCCAACGGCACACGCCCCAGAAAGGGGATTTCCATTTCCTCTGCGAGGCGCTCCCCGCCTCCACTTCCGAAGACCTCGATCTCTTCATCACAGTGTGGGCACGAAAACGCCGACATGTTCTCCACGATCCCCAGAACCGACGTGTTCACCCGCTCGAACATCTTGATGCCTCGGCGTACGTCTCCAGTGGCCACCTCCTGCGGCGTGGTCACCATCACGACTCCATCGATGTCGACGATCTGCACCAGTGACAGCTGCGCATCACCTGTGCCGGGGGGCATGTCGACGACCATCACATCGAGATCCCCCCAGGTGACCTGCTCCAGAAATTGTCTGAGGATCCCAGAGATGAGCGGACCACGCATGATCGCGGGCTGCTCCTTCTCAAGAAGGAATCCGATGCTCATCAAGCGAACACCGTGCGCCTCCATGGGCTCGATCATCTCCTGCCCNTTGGTGCCCGACACCCCAGGCCGGCCCTNGGCGCCGAACATCAGCGGGATATTCGGTCCGTAGATGTCAGCGTCCAGAAGGCCCACCCTCTGCCCGNCAGCGGCGAAAGCGGCGGCCAAGTTCGTCGCCACCATGGATTTCCCCACACCGCCCTTCCCCGAACTCACCGCCAGGACACGCGTATTCTCGCCCAGGATGCCGGCCTTCGGAGTCGGGGCGGGCACCACGCCAGGACCTCGCCCGGCGCCTCGCGCGGGGACGGAGGAAGCAGGCGGTCCCGAAGACNCCGGGCCTGTCCCTGCCGCGGACTGAGGGAGCGTGACGTTTATCTTCACGGCACCTATGCCGTCGAGTGCCNCTACGGNGCCCCGAGCCTCCCGCACGAGTCCCCCGGGATCGTCCGCTTGAATGCCGAAGGAAAANTGCACGTCCCCGGTCTCGCTNACTTCCAGCCCCTGAATATGGCCGCTCTCCACCACATCACGCCCAGTCTCAGGGTGGCGAACGCCCCCCAAGGCGTCGAGCACACGCCGACGTAGATCTGCGCCACTCATTTCGACTCTCCGTAATGTTGTTGAAGAAGCAAGAAATGGGCGCCCGAGAAGTGGCGCCGTCAGCCAGGGTCCCTAAAGCGCTTGAACCTCTGTGATGCTTGGAATACCACTTTTGAGGCGTTGTTCGATCCCCTCCTTCAGCGTCATCATGGAGATGGGGCAT
>PAUA01000020.1 GCA_002712565.1 Gemmatimonadota bacterium
TTCTGCTGCTCGGGGAGGAAATCCTTCGCGATCTGGGCGTGGAGGTGGAGGCGTTCGACGCCGAACTGCGTGAGTTGGTCGAAGACATGCTCGAGACGATGTATTTCGCTGAAGGGATCGGCCTCGCGGCTCCCCAGATCGGCGTCTCCCGGCGAGTATGCGTGCTCGACCTACATGACGAAGACAACCCCGAAGGCGGGCGTTGGGTCTTCGTCAATCCGGTGATCGTCGAGTCCAGCGACGAAGAGGACAAGGCGTCTGAAGGCTGCCTGAGTATCCCCGAGATGGAGGAGGTCGTCACGCGGCCCGCCCGGGTCACGGTCCAGGGCTTCGACGCCGACGGACAGGCCGTAGAAGTCGAGGCGGATGGGTTGTTGGCCCGAGCGCTCCAGCACGAGATCGACCACCTGGACGGGGTTCTTTTCATCGATCGGCTGACTACGTACAAGCGGCGCGCCCTGCTCAAGAAATGGAAGAAGAGCCAGAAGGAGGAGGCGAAGGGGTGAAGATCCTCTTCTGGGGGACGCCGGAATTTGCGGTTCCGTCCCTTCGGGCGCTTAGTGAGGAGGGGCACGACATCGTGGGCGTCGTGACCCAACCGGATCGCCCGGCTGGGAGAGGCAGAGAACTCCGGGCGTCGGCGGTCAAGACAGAGACTCTCGACCAGAGCCTCAGAGTTCTGGAGCCCGAGTCCGCACGCGGTGACGACTTTGTCCAGGAGATCGCGGGTCTCAGGGCCGACCTGTCCGTGGTCGTAGCGTACGGCCAGATCCTGTCGCGGGAAGTCCTGGACGTTCCCGCGCTCGGCTCGGTGAACCTGCACGCGTCGCTTCTCCCGGCTCTGCGCGGGGCCGCACCCATCAACTGGTCGATCGTCCGAGGTGACACCGTGACGGGTGTCACGGTCATGCGCATGGTCGAACAGATGGACGCTGGACCGATCCTCTTCCAGACAGAGGAGCCGATCGATCCGGAAGAGACGGCCAGCGACCTTAGGATGCGGCTCTCTGAGATCGGGGCCGAGGCCTTGGTGGAGGCGCTCGTGCTTTTGGAGGCCGGCATGATCGAGGAGTTGGAGCAGGACGAGTCACGGGCGACATACGCGCCCAAGGTCGATCGTGCCACCGCCCGCGTAGACTGGGCCGGTGAACCTGTTGCGGTGAGTAACTTCATACGAGGGATGGACGCAGTGCCTGGCGCGTGGTCGGAACTCGAAGGCCACCCGGTCAAGCTTTTCCGGCCAGAGGCCGACCCTGAGGTCGTGCCAGGGGCCCGACCGGGCACCATCCTGGAGGCGGACCGGGACGTGGGCCTGCTCGTGGCGACGGTCGAGGGAGCCGTACGCATAGACGAGGTCCAACCGCCGGGCAAGCAACGGATGGATTCGAGCGCGTGGATTTTGGGGCGTGGCGCGACAGCCGGCCAACGCTTCGAGTGATCCCGAGGTTACATGTCGTCACCGACGACCAGGTCCTGGCCCGGCCCGATTTCGCGACCAGCGCACGCGAAGTTTGCGAAGCGCTGGAGACGCACGAGGCAGCCCTTCATATACGCGGGCCTCACACGAGCGGGCGAACACTCACTCGATTGGCGCGGATTCTGCGCGAGCCTGCTGCCGCTTGCGGGGTCACTCTTCTCGTGAACGATCGTCTGGACGTCGCGTTGGCCGTCGAGGCGTCGGGTGTCCATTTGGGCTCCCGCTCGATACCGCCCACAGAGGCACGGCGTTTGTTGGGGGGAGGTCGCCTCTTGGGTGTGTCGGTGCATTCAGAAAGCGAGGCTGTGGAGGCCACAAGGTCAGGAGCGGACTATCTGTTCTTCGGCCCCCTGTTCGAGACGCCCTCGCACCCTGGCGCGGCGGCTAGCGGGGCCGAAGTCGTGGACAGAGTTCTGTCACGAGTCGACCTGCCCGTGGTCGGAATCGGCGGGGTGACACCGCAGCGGGCGGCGACGGTTATCGCCTCCGGAGCACACGGAGTGGCCGCCATAAGGGGCATCTGGGACACCCCCTCTCCGCGGGAGGCCGTCCAGGTTTATCTTGATGCCGTGGAACGGGCGATCCAGGAGAAACGTAATGAGTGAGCTGGGATGAGTGAGCTGGGAAGTATTCAGGTACAGGTGAACGGGAAGGAGCGGGAAGTCCAGTCTGGGCTCTCAGTCCATGAACTTGTGGAATCCCTTGATCTCAACCCGCTGCTCATCGTGGTCGAGCTCAATCGGGAGATTCTCAGCCGTGACCAGTTCAAGGACGTCCATGTCTCGGAGGGAGACGCGGTCGAATTGGTCCACTTCGTCGGAGGAGGCTGATGCCGGAGCAGGGGGCTCTCACCGGGAATCTGAGGATCGCCGATCAGGAGTTCGAGTCCCGCCTCTTTGTGGGTACGGGGAAATATCCCGACAACGAAACGATGGTGGAGGCGATCCGGGCATCCGGCACGGCGATGGTCACGGTGGCCGTGCGTAGGGTCGATTTAGACCGTACCCAGAGCGAGGGGATCCTCTTCCACCTGGACCCCGAGGAATTCTTTCTGCTTCCCAACACGGCGGGGTGCTACACGGCAGAAGATGCGATCCGTTACGCTCGACTGGCCCGCGCGGCAGGCTTCAACGAATGGCTCAAGCTAGAGGTCATTGGAGACGAAACGACACTCGTACCCGACACACAGGCCACTCTGGAAGCTGCGGAGACGCTGGTGGCTGAGGGCTTCAACGTGATGGCCTATACGAATGATGACTTAGTGACCGCATTGCGTCTGGAGGACGCCGGCTGTGTTGCCGTCATGCCCCTCGCCAGCCCGATCGGTAGCGGTCTTGGTATCGTGAACCCGTACTTCATCCGGGAGATCAAGCGGCGGTGCGACGTTCCGATCATCGTGGACGCCGGGGTCGGGACCGCCTCCGATGCATGTGTCGCCCTAGAACAGGGAGTGGATGGCGTGCTGATGAACACGGCCATCGCTACCGCTAGCGATCCGGTGGCGATGGCCCACGCGATGCGGCTTGCGACGCAGGCCGGACGGCTCGCTTATCTGGCCGGCCGCATGGAGGCCCGGGAGATCGGGATTCCCTCGTCGCCGACGCGAGGGATGCTGGACTGAGCACGGCGCCCGCCACGGAGGGCCGACTCGCGGCTTTGGATATTCTCGCGGCGGTGGCCCGTGGGCGGAGGCTCGACCGGGCCTTCGCGGACGCTACTCGTTCGCTCGACGCCCGCGATCGTGCGTGGTGCCGTGAGTTGGTGTTCGGTATTCAGCGGCTTCGAGGCCGGCTCGACTACCTTCTCGACCAGAAGGTGAAGCGCGGTCTCGAAAGTGTAAAAGCCAGCGTGCTGGACTCACTTCGGATCGGCCTGTACGAGCTTCTCTATATGGGTGGTGTACCCGAGTACGCAGCGGTTTCCCAGGCGGTCGACCTCGCCCAGTCGAAGGGTGGGCGAGGTGTTTCGGGATTCGCGAACGCCGTGCTTCGAGGTATTGCGCGCGACGGCGGTGGCCCGGAGCACTTCCCCGACCCCGAAACCCACCCCGTGGAGTTCTTGTCCACCTGGGGTTCACATCCCCGCTGGTTGGTGGAGCGGTGGCTCGCACGATGGTCCGCTGATGAGGTTCGGAAGCTGATCGAGGCGAACAATGGTGTGCCTCCGCTAAGCCTTCGGTGCCTCTGGGATACCCCAGAGGAGGCCAAGGAGGCGCTGGAGATCCGACAGATCGACGCTAGTGTGGTCGGTCTTGGCACGGGATGTGTAGTGATCCCTGGACATGTGTCACTGGAAGAGGCCATGAGAGCGGTTCCGGCCGTGGTACAGGACCCCGCGGCGGCCCTAGTGGGTTCCTATGCCGATCCTGGCCCGGAGGCCCGCGTCGCAGATCTTTGCGCGGCGCCGGGCGGAAAGACGTTGGCGCTTGCAGCGCGAGGTAACGTGGTCCTGGCGGCGGATCGCTCGATCGAGCGCCTGCGCCTTGTAAGGGAGAACGTCGATAGAGTGAGAGAGCAGGGGAGACGCCCCGTCCGCGTGAGTACGGTGCAGGCCGATGCGCTCGCACCGGCAGTGAGCTGCCCGGACATGTTGTTGTTGGATGTTCCGTGCACGGGCACGGGCACGCTGAGACGTAACCCGGACATACGCTGGAAGCTCACTCCGGATCGGCTGGACAAGATGGCGGCCCTCCAAGGCCGCATGTTGGACGTGTGCGCGGACGTGGTACCGAGCGGAGGGGTTTTGGTGTACGCAACCTGCAGTCTGGAGCCCGAAGAGAACGAAAAACAAATCGAGGCCTTCATGGTCCGCCGGCCGGATTTTCAGATGGATCCCGGTGCTGGGGTGGACGTAGAATTTCTGAACGACGGGGGGTACCTCTATCTTATGCCACAGGTCCACGGGTTCGACGGGGCGTTCGCCGCCCGCTTGAGGAAGGTGTAGCGGTGTATCCGTGTCAGTTGAGCCTCAGCTTTCCCGAAGAGAGGAGCCGAGAGACGCCGGCATGAGACTGGGAAGCTCGATTCGGAGGCGGAGGTTCCGAAGTGACGGACGCTCCGAGTGGCCGAAGAAGAAGTGGTGGGCGGGTGACGGCCCACTTAGGCTCTCCCGAGATGCTGGTTACTTGGTGGGCGGAGTACTGCTCGTCGGCTTCCTTTTCGGCTACTTCGGGACTACCCGTCTGCTCTTCCCGGCGCCCCCGCGGCCAGGAGATCTCTTCGAGGTGCCCGATGTCGGAGGACTCGACCGCTCGGCAGCTCTGGACATGATTCAGGCGGCTGGCATTCAAGCTGTAGTGACCGATTCCTTTCGGCACCCGACTGCGCTGAGTGGCGAAGTTCTCGGTCAGACTCCCCTTGCAGGGCAACTTTCGACGGCGACCGATACGGTCGTTNTGACCGTGAGCTTGGGCGCGGTGCGGANGNCTGTGCCGGATGTGGNCCGCCTCGGCTCAACGGCCGCCAGGACGGTTCTGGAAGCGAGTGGCTTCACGGTCNNNGTGTATGCACTCGAGGCTGAATTGCCGGNNGGNTTGGTCGTTGAGGTACTCCCCGAGGCCGGTACCGAAGTGGAGCTTCCTATGGAAGTCACAATCTCNGTGAGCACCGGTCCTCCGTTGATNCGCATGCCGCTCCTCCTCGGGATCGAACAGGAAATTGCCGAAGTCCTGATCGACTCCCTCGGCTTCGTGTTGTTGGAAGTGGAGGATTGTTTCCGGTTTGGNCAGGACCAGGGGCGCGTGGTCGTGCAGTTTCCGCCNTCGGACAGCCTCGTGATNCCCGGCAGTCGCGTGAGGTTGTCCGTCGGGAGTCGAAACTCAGCCCGGCGCGTATGCGGAAACTAGTGTAAATTGGAGCCAGCGCGTTGAAGGTTGTTGAAGAACTACCTTCTAGCTCTACACAGGCCCTTGAACACATGACGGTTGAACCGANACCGAGCACCGGATATTCGAACCGGCCCTACGCCTACGCGTTGGTTGGAGTCGCCCTATTGATAGGCCTCGCCTGGACGTTCCAGGATCGTATTCCGCCGGTGACCATCGGAACCGTCGCTCCGGANTTCGAGGTCAACGATCTCGATGGTGGTCTGGTTCGCCTCAGCGACCACAGTGGCGATGTCGTCCTGGTGAACATCTGGGCCACCTGGTGCCTCCCCTGCCTGCAGGAAATGCCCTCCATGGAGCGTCTCTATCAGAAGATTGGTGGGGACGGGTTCGAGATCCTGGCAGTCAGCATCGATGCGGAGGCGGGGCTTTTCGGCCTCGACGGCAATGTTGGAGGCGACATTCGGGAGTTCNCCGAGTCGCTCGGGCTGACCTTCCCGATTCTCCACGATCCTTCAGGCGAGATCATGCGCTTGTACCGTGCGACGGCCGTACCCGAGACCTTTCTGATCGGTAGGGATGGAATCATCTACAAGAAGGTGGCGGGTGGTACCGAGTGGGACGCGNCCCAGCACAAGGAGCTAATCCAGCGTTTGCTGGCTGCTCCACAGTGAGCGCCCGGCGCCTCTTCGCCAGCCTGGCCCGCGACGGCAAACTCAAGCTGGCTGCGTTCGGACTGGCCGTGTTCCTTTGGGTCTTGGGCCGCGTCGGAAATCCTGCCCAGCGTGATCTGNTGATTCCGGTCGAGATCCGTCCGGNCGACCCGAGNTGGGTCGTGCTTACGGATCCGGTTCCCGACACCGTGCGCATATTCTTCCGAGGCCCCCCAAGCGAGATTTTCAGAATTACCGACTTCGACCTCATNTCGGTGACCGTGCCCATCACCGAGATGTCGGATGAGGAGATGGTGATCCAACTGCAACCNGGGTGGGTGTCGGTGGACGGATACCGGGGTGTGGAAGTGGATGACATCGTCCCCGGCGAGATCAACGTTCGCCTCGATCGCCGGAGCATCAGGACTGTTCCGCTTCGCGTCAGCGCCAGCGGAGCCTTGCCAGATCACTTGGTGCTGGAGGGTGATCTTACTTTGANGCCTGACGTCGTGCAGGTTGACGGTCCGGCGAGTCTCGTTGACAGGCTCGACTCGCTGGACATCGTTCCCGTGAGCCTCAGCGATGTTGACGGGCCGGCGATGGTGGTGGGGACCTTCGTGGATACCGTAGGTATGGGCCCCGTGACGGTTGACCCCTACGCCATCGCGTTGAGAGTTCCGGCGGAGGAGTCCACCGAGCGAGTGTTTACCGGCGTTCGGGTCATTACGTACTTGGTGGAAGGAACCGGGCCGGTCGAGGTGTTCCCCGAGAATGTCCGGGTCACGGTGACGGGCGCGCGCAGCCGCGTGTACGCCATGGACCCAGACATACTGAGAGCCGTTGTGCCGTCGGGTGAGCTTCTGGACCTCGGGGAGGTTGAAGATCGCCGGGTTCCGATCCGCGTGGAGGGTGTTCCCTCCTATGTGTCCGTGGTGGTATCGGTCGACACGGTNTCGGTAAGGCGAGTCGAGCAGTGAGCGATCCGCTCATTCTNGGACTCGAAACAAGCTGTGACGAGACCTCCGCAGCAGTGTTGAAGNCNCCNGACACACTCAAAGGCCATGTGATCTACTCTCAGGACGANCACATCTTGTACGGCGGTGTGGTTCCGGAGATCGCGGCGCGTGCCCACATACAGCGTATCGACGAGGTGGTCGACCGTGCGCTGGTCGAGGCTGGGTGTACGTTGAGCGATATCGACGCTGTGGCCGTCACCGCCGGGCCCGGCCTCATCGGAGCGCTGCTGGTGGGTGTTTGCTGGGCGAAGGCCGCCGCTTTCGGTCTGGGGAGGCCGCTNGTGGCTGTCCATCATATGGAGGCCCATCTCTTCGCCCCCTCGCTTGAAAACCCCGACGCAGTGCCGCCGTTCGTGGCGTTGCTGGTNTCGGGAGGCCATACGCTTCTCCTTCANGTGCCGGAATGGGGCACGTATCACTGGTTGGGGCAAACGCGGGACGACGCGGCGGGTGAGGCTTTCGACAAGGTCGCGAGGCTTCTGGGTATGCCGTACCCGGGCGGCCCGGCCATCGAAGCGGCCGCATCCCGAGGTGACGAGAAACGGTACCGGTTCCCACGACCGATGTTGCGGCGGAATCAACGCCCTGGAGACGACGATTTCTACGATTTTTCGTTCAGTGGGTTGAAGACGGCTGTCGTCACCGTCGTCCGAGAGATCGAGGAAGATCGGCCNCTCGANCCGGAGAGAGAAAACGTTGCCGCGTCGTTTCAGGCGGCGGTCGTGGATGTCCTGACAGAGAAGACGATGCGTGCGGTGGAAGAAATGGANTGCCCGCGTGTGCTGCTCGGAGGTGGAGTGGCGGCCAACGGGCGACTCCGTGAAGCACTGGCGACGCGNCTCGAGCCAGACGGCGTGCTCCTGAACGCATCTCCGCGGCTCTCGTTGGACAATGGTGCGATGGTGGCTCGCGCAGGTGCGTTTCGCCTCGGGCGGGGAGAGATTGCGTCGCTGGATGCCTCGCCCGACCCTAACTTGCCGTTTCCCGGATTGTTGAAAGCTTTCGCGTGATCGTGTGCTCCGAGCGGAGCACCTTCCGCGGATCACCTTCTAAGGACTGAGCGTGTACCCGATCTTCTTCCGTCTCCCGAGCTGGTTGCCCTTCATGGGGGATGCGCCGATCACCTCCTTCGGCGTGTTCATGTTCCTCTCCTTCCTGACAGGCGGGATTTTGTTGCGCTCCGAGATGGAGCGGACCGGCCACGATCCCGATCGGGCTTGGGATCTGGTGTTCATGGGGGTATTGGGAGGTGTCATTGGAGCAAAGGCGTACTACGTGCTCCTGAACTACGAGGCGCTTCTGGCCAACCCGTTGTCGGCGATCTTCTCACGGGGCGGAATGGTATGGTACGGCGGATTCGCGGGGGCGCTTCTTCTCATCGTCATCGAGATCAAGCGGAGGGATCTGCCACTCGGACAGGTCGCGGACCTCTGTTCGCCGACTCTCGCCATCGGGTATGCCGTTGGCCGGATGGGATGTTTCCTGGTCGGAGACGACTATGGGCGTCCCACGGGCTCCTGGATGGGGATCAGGTTTCCGGACGGCACGCCGCCCACGACGGTGGAAGCTCTCGAGAGAAACTTCGGTGTTCAGGTCGATCCGACCTTGGTAGAGCGCTTCGGACAGGTCGTCCCCGTGCATCCCACTCAGCTCTACGAGGTCGCGATGGCCTCCATCATCTTTCTGGTTCTCTGGAAGCTGCGGGTCCACAATCACTCGGCTGGCTGGCTCTTTTGGATTTGTTTGACCTTGCTCAGCGTCGAACGCTTCTTGGTCGAGTTCGTTCGGGTGAAGGACGACCGATTCTTCGGGCCCCTCACCATTGCGCAGGGCATCGCGATTACCCTCGTGCTCGTCGGTCTTTGGGGAGTACGCCAATCGTGGTCCGTGGGAGCGGAGTCGGAAGGAGAAAAAGCCTGACGAATCGGACAGGGTGACGGGAAAATGCTGACGATCCTGCACGGGTCGGACGTGCACTTCGGCAATCCTCACCGACCGAGTGTAGCCGCCGGCTTTCTCGAGTTGGCGCGACGCGTGTCGCCCGATGTTGTCGTCTTGGCTGGAGATCTGACGCAGCGGGCCAAGGTCCGCGAATTTGAGCAGGCCCACGCGTACCTCGGTGAATTCGGGCCTGCGCCGGTCGTGGTCACCCCCGGAAACCACGACATTCCTCTCTACCGCGTACATGAGCGTCTGTTCGCTCCGTTCCGGAACTATCAGGCCTTCATATCCCAGGAACTCGACACCGCGACTCGGGTCGACGGAGCAGTTTTGGTAGCCTTGAACTCGGCCGATCCTTACCGAGGACTCGTCAACGGACGCATCGAGGCCGGCCAACTCCATTTTCTGGCACGTATCTTCCAGGAAACATCTGACGCGGATGTCCGTATCGTAGTCATACACCATGCTTTGGCTCCACCGCCCGACGGGGGGTCGGACGCGGTCCTTCCGAGAAACGCGTCTCTTCTGGACCGATTCCGGGAGCTGGGAGTGGATTTGATTCTCAGTGGGCATCTTCATCGCGGCTTTGTGACCAGCTCGTCGGAAGTGCGGCCGCACCACAGAGACCGCGGCGACATCGCTATCGTCCACAGCGGGACGGCCACGTCCAATCGGGGTCGTAGGGCCGAGAAGGGGGAAAACAGTGTGAACGTGTTGAAAATCCGCGCTGAGGGCATCGAAGTGATGCCCTTTTGGTTCCAGGAGCATGTGGCGGGCTTCGTGGCACGTGAGCCCATCAACATCCGGCGCAGCGAATGACCAGATTCTACGTAAAAAGGGAGGCGGGGATACGCGAAACGGTCAGTGCGTTAGCCGTCGCCTTGAGTGTCGGCGGCTTGTCTTTCTATCTGACCCGGATGCTTCTTGCCCGCGACGATTTGGAATCCAAGGCACTGCCTGACGTGGCCGCGGACCCCGGACGCCTCCGGGGCGCTCGAAGCGAAGGATTCAAGTAGAGGTCGCATGCGGATCTCGTCCACGCTCACCTGTTTCATCCTGTTGGTGGCCCACGCATCCCTCCTCGCCCAAGCGCCTGCCGTCCAGGTCCGGAGTATCGACTTTGTCGGTAACGAGGCGTTTCCGCCCGATTCCCTGGAGCGCGCCATCGTCAATCGTGAAACCAGGTGTCGTGCCTTCGGGTTCGGTGAGTTCTGCCCCTTCGGAGCCCTGCGTGAAGACTTGAATGAGCGAGAGCTGTCTCGGGACATGTTACGGCTCACGAACTTCTATAACATCCGGGGTTATCGAGAGGTCCGGATCGACACGTTGATCACGCGTCCGTCGGAGGACGTCGTGGAATTGTCTTTTCAGATAGACGAAGGGTCACCCGTCCGAATCGCCAACCTGACGGTGGAGTGGGCGGACGTCTTCGAAGAATTCGACCCTGCCGCCGACCTTCCTGTCCAGGTGGATGGCCTGCTCAACGCGATCGATCTTGCGGCTACCCGAGACACGCTGATCCAGCGGTTCCGAAACCGCGGGTACCCCAGGGCCGACGTATCTCGTTCGTGGAACGTGCGGGTGGGGAGTCCCTTCCAGGCGGACGTGACCTTCGAGGTCGAAGTGGGGCCGCATTCTTTTTTTGGCCCCATCACCTTTAGCGGAAACGAACAGCTCAGCGATGACGTGATCCGCCAGCTCCTCCCATTCGAGGAGGGGCAGGAATATTCCGAGGTGCGTACCCTCGAGGCCCAGCGCAATCTGTTCTCCATCGAGATGATTCAGCGGGTATCGATCGTCGAGGCGGTGGATCCAGCGGGTATCGTGCCCGACACCGTGGTCCCACTCCAGGTTCAGATCACGGAGGCGGAGGTTCACAGTGTGCAACTCGGTGGGGGATGGAGCACCCTGGAGTGCGGGAACGTGGAAGGGCGTTGGACGAGCCGGAACTTCTACGGCGGAGCGAGACAACTGCAACTCCGGGGGCGCTTGTCCAACCTGGCGGCTGACCCACTCAAGGAAAGTATTTGTCGCCAAGCCGGCATCAACCAGTTCGGAGGGCTGAACTGGTTGCTTTCGGCGGAATTTGCGCAGCCGCTGATCCGTCGGAGTGTCTCCTTCGGCGTCAATCTGTTCTGGGAGCGGCAGAGCGTCCAGGACGTGTTCGTTCGCGAAGCCGTCGGTGTGGACCTCTCCCTCTTTCAGCGGGTTGCCGCGAACACGTCCATCACCTTCGCGTACCGGCCGGAACTCACTAAGCTGGAGGCCGCCGCGGTCTTCTTTTGTACGTCGATTCAGGTCTGTATACCCGAGGACATAGCGGCCCTTCAGGAACCGGCCTGGTTGGCCCCGGTATCCGTGAACCTCGTACAGGGGAGGACGGACAACCTCTTGAACCCGACGCGCGGATACCAGCTCGTGGCCAGCTTCGAGCACGCATCCTCCCTGACGGGTTCCGAATTTCAGTACAATCGGGTGTTGGGCGAAGCGACCGCCTACATATCGACACGGCCTGGCCATGTCCTGGCGGCTCGGGTCCGGTCGGGATGGATCGGCGCGGGCGCGTTCTCCCTCCCGGCGGGTGACGCCGCCGTCGTACATCCCCAGAAGAGGTTCTTCTCGGGTGGGGCCAATAGCGTGCGGGGGTTCGCGCAGAACCAGCTCGGACCGAGAGTGCTCACGGTAGATCCTTCGTCGCTCCTGTTCCCGATCGGCACCAAACCGGCGGCGTGCACTCCGGATGAGGTCATAGATCTCACCTGTAACGCCAACGCGTTGGACGACGGGGCCTTTGCAACACCGCGTCCCACAGGCGGAGGCGTCCTGCTCGAGGGAAGCCTCGAGTACCGGATCGCGTTGGGGCGGAATCTGGAATCTGCCATCTTTGTCGACTTCGGGCGGATCTTTCCCGAGACGGGCTCAGGTAAGGTGAGCCAGTTCGAGATTTCTCCCGGAGTGGGTATGCGATATCTGAGTCCCGTCGGGCCCATTCGTGTGGATCTGGGTTACAGATTCCGTGGCATCGAGCCGTTGCAAGTTGTCACGACGCAGATTCGCCCGTTCGAGCCAGGTGACGATCCTGCGGACAAAATCAGGCTTATTGGCGGAGGCGAGCCGATCGATTACGTGATCACGGAGGATCTCGCGGTGCTCGATCCGCGGGTGGTCTACGGCCCGCAGAGCGGCTTCTCCATCAACCGTTTTCAGATCCACCTCAGCATCGGACAGGCGTTCTAGGGTGGCGATCGGAAAGGGGCTCCGCGTGTGGACGGTGTTGAAGATTGCCGCTGGTCTCCTGGTGACACTCGCCGTGGGAGCGGTCGCCGGCGTGCTCGTCCTCACCCGTACGAATGTCGGGCAGGTGTTCGTGGTGGAGGAGGCGCTCCGGCGAATGCAGGGCAGTTTTGACGGCGAAATCACGATCGCCGGTCTGCATTCACCAGGACTCCACAGGGCGGCCACGCTGCTCGACCTCCGGGTCACCGCCCCCGATAGCAGCCAAATATTGGCTGTGGACTCGGTTGAGGCCGAGTACTCCATGGCCGCGATGCTCAGCGGTGATGTCGCTCTTACCGGCCTCACTCTCTGGGGGCCCAGACTGACGATTACCAGGGAGGCGCCGGACCAGCCATTCAACTTGGCGGCCTTCCTCGACGGCACCGAGTCACTGGAGCTGGACCTCGGTGACACGGACGAGCTCACTGAGGCTGGGGTGCGTTTCCTGTTCGAGGACGTGGACATCCGCGACGGGAGCATCGACGTGCGGTACCCGCTGACGGCTCCGCCTGATCCGACTTCCCGGTTCCTGAGTGAGCCCGGGCCGGAGGGGCGGGGCTTCGTGCGGGTTATCGGGTTCCAAGGCATCGATGGGCACGTCGACGGCGTGGTCGTGGCGGATCCAGCCGTGGGCGGACTAACAATGAACGTTAGAGATTTCGCCTTCGAAGGCAGAATTCTTCAAGACGTGGTCCAGGTCGAGAATCTCGACGGAAGCATTGTATGGTCCGGGGATAGAATCTCAGTCGCCGTGGAGACCGTGGGTCTCTTGGGCGCCACCGCGACAGGATCGGGTGCGGTCGATCTTGGGGACGGAGATCAGGTCGAGTTCACCTTCGACGGTGTCGTGGAGAGCTTGGATCTGTCCGAGTTGCGGTGGCTCGAACCCCGCCTTCCGGATGCCCGCGCGAGTGCCCGTATCGGGGTGGAGTACGGATCGGAGGGGTTGCGTGCCACGTGGTCCGATGGGCAGCTGCCCATCGACGGCGGAAACATCGAGGGAGAGGGGACCGTCAGGGTTGTTCAGGGTGGAGAAACCTCGTTTGAGGACGTGACCCTGGCGGTACTCGGAGTCCCCGTCTCGACGTTGGAGGAATTTATCCCGCTAGTGTTGCCGTTGGAGGGTCGGTTGAGTGGAACGGTNGAGCTNTCGGGCACCANGGACGCCATGAGGGTGATAAGCCGGATGGACTTGGTGGAACCAGATCTGGGCCCGACCAGCGGCGAGATCGACGGTGTGTTTCACCTTCGCGGCCCGTTGGGTGTGACCGGCCTGACGGCCCGGCTNATTCCGCTGGACCTCGGACTGGTCAACCGGTTTGCAGAAGGGCTGCTACTGGACGGCTCCGCGATCATTGATGTGCAGGTGGATGGTCGGTTGGACAGTGGTATGCGCGTGGTGGCGGTGGCGGTCGACCGCGACCCACCGTCGGAACCGTCGAACGTCTATCTCCAGGGACTTGTCACCGAAGTCGAAGGGGAGATTCGGGCCTCCTTCGATGCCGAGCTGACCCCGCTGTCCATCACGGGAGTGCTTTCGGAGGAGTCCTCCCTGTCCCGGTTCGGACCGGTTCGCGGAACGGCTCATGCGGAGGGATCTCTGCAGGACCTCCAGCTNCAGACCGACCTGACGAGCGANGANGGCCGACTCACCTTGGAGAGNCGCTTCGATGCCCGATCCCCGTTCTCGTCTTATCGGCTTCGCGGCGAAGCTGAGAATTTCGATCCCCTGGAGGTGGCTCCCTGGCTNCCGGAAGGAACCGTACTGTCCGGNGNCTTCGATCTTTCCGGTGAGGGCGACGATCTGAGGACGGCAGAACTGGTNGGGACTGTGCGGCTCGATGAGTCACGTCTCGCCGACTTGACGTTCGACTCCGTCANGATCCAGNTGGGGACCTCGAACGGAATCTTAACCGTGGACGNCTTTCAGGGTCTCGTNGGGGGTGTGACAGTGGAGGCGGCCGGGCAACTCCCGGTATCAGGGAGTGGCGGCCCCGAGGATGTGCGGGTGAGTTTCGGAACGGAAAGTCTCGAAGGCCTTCGTCCGNTGCTGCGGGGCGACGGCGACGTGATTGCGGGCGATACNCTCACGGCCCTGGAGCGCCAGATCCTCGAACTCGAGGGCATCGATCCGGACACACTTCCGACGCTTGCCGAAGTGCTGTTCTCGGGGNNGATGNCAGGTGAGTTGACGGTGGGTGGTTCGCTCGAAAACGTTTCCGTCANAGGACGNACCGTGGTGAACGACGTCCTCTACGAAGGAAATCGTGTGCGGCAAGCCGCGATCTCGTTCTCGGCGACCGACCTGCTTTCCCCCGCACGTGAGGCGTCCGCTCAGATCGATGCGGGTGCGATACGCCTTCTTCAGAGGGAGTTCGATTCGGTTTCGGTGAACGTGCGCTATCAGGAGCCGAGGGGGATCTTTAATGTGTTCGTGGCGCGATCCCCGGACGAGGGTTACTCAGGACTCCTGGCCTTTGACGTGGAGGATGACCTACGTACGCTCCATCTGGATGAGNTGGTGTTCCGCTTCCCAGAGGAGCGTTGGAATCTCGGGGGACCCGCTACGATCGCGTGGGACCCCGATGGCCTCACGTTCAGAGACTTCCGNATGAGGCGTCCCGGAGTGGGTGGTATGCGGCTCCAGGCTCAGGGTCGGGTNCCGTTCGATGGNGAGGCCGATTTTGTGCTGGAGGCCGAAGCTCTCGACATCCGTTGGATCGCCAATCTCCTCCAACTTGACGAAGTACTTGAGGGCGTGGTGGATCTGGACCTTCGCGCGACGGGCACCGATGCGGAGCCGGTGATGGTTTTGGACCTCTCGACCGATGGNTTCCGGTTTCGTGAGTATGTGCTCGACCGACTNGAGGCCAACGTGGACTACGCAGACCGAAGGGNCGCCGGNGAGGTGGGGTTATGGAGCGACTCCNTCCAGATACTCANGTTGGACGGGGAACTTCCTTTGGATCTGTCGTTCAACGCCGTGGAGGACCGTTTTCCCCAGGAGGTGATCGATCTGGTGGTNGTGTCGGACCGGTTGCCGCTTTCGCTGTTGATGGCGCCGTTCCCGGTCTTNGGACAGGTCGTAGGGACGATGTCNGGGAGCGTTGATGTGGGAGGGACGTCGAGAAGCCTCGCTCCCCGAGGCCAGATTTCCGTCGATGGAGGGGGAGCCTTCTTGGGTGGTCTCGGCGTGGNGTACGAGGCGGTGAGCGGCACACTCGATTGGTTTCCGGATGGGCGAGTGGTGGTGGACCTGGGTGCCCAGGCACTGGGAACGGCCAGCATTGGGGGCACCGNNACGGTGACCACCNTGTTGGACCCCGGATTCGACATCGACATCCACCTCGAGGAGTTTCAGGCCTTGGACCGCCGTGACGCGNCCGGTCGGGTGAGTGGCGATCTTCGCCTGGNAGGATCGTTCTCGCGGCCGGTGGTCTCCGGTGATCTTTTTCTNGATGGGGGAACCCTCTTCTACGAGGAGTTCCAGAGGTCGGCTCAGGNGGCCGATCTGTTCTTCGNGCGTTCCTCCGGGCTGNCGGACTTCCAGGTCGTCGATACGACGGCNTNCGGTTTCGCCCCGTTCGTTGCCGTCGAGAATCCTTTCATCCAGAACATCCGGATGGAAAACACGACGTTGACCGCACGGCGGGACAATTGGATCCGCAGNGAGCANATGAACGTCGAGTTGGAAGGTGACCTCGACCTGCTCTATGATCGGCAGACTCAGGACTTGGTTCTCGTTGGAGCTTTGGAGGCTGTACGTGGATCGTTGTCGTTCGGCCCCCGGAGCCTCCGGAAGCAGTTCCAGGTGGACGGGGGTACCGTGCGTTTCCTGGGAGCGTCAGTGTTCAATCCCGATCTCGATATCACCGCAAGCGAACCCGTCAGGACGCCGGAAGGGGACCGGCTCACGATCGTCGCCGGAGTCACCGGAACGCTCCTGGCTCCGCGGGTCACGCTCAGCAGTGACGAGCCGGGATTCAGNGAAGACGACCTGCTGAGTTACCTCTGGTTCGGCCGCCCGACCTACGCCCTGAATTCGGNTCAGANCGACCTNGTNGGCGCAGGGATGGCCGTGGGCCTGAGCGTCTTCAACAGCGGGCTAGGCACGGTGATGACACAGGGCTTGGGGCTCGACTTCTTGGACTACCTTTCCATCACACAGCAGAGTCTGGGTTCGCTGGGGTCGCTCAGCGCGAACAGNGGGCAAGGGGCCCTGAGTACGACNGTGGTCGAGACTGGCCTGTACGTGGCNGACGATCTCTTCTTGACGTTGCTCTTCCGGCCTGCGGCAGCACAGGGAGGCGGNCTCGAAAACTGGCCCGGAATCCGCATGGAGTGGGTGGCGTCCCGNGGGTACACGATCCAATCCTACTTCGAAGACCAGTTCTTCAGAGGTCGTNCTGTGGGCTTCGGTGCGTTCGGAGTGCAGACAAAGAAGGGGTTGGGACTCTCNATCTTCCGAAACTGGGTCTACTGACNCAACCACCGTTCGGGACCCATACGCCGCCATCGGAAAGCCTGTGGCTCTTCCGCGCGAGTGAAATCCCGCGGCCTCAGCCGACTCTTCAGCACTTGCCCGCCTACAGCTGAGCGCTTCAAGNGGCCCCCCTTTGAAGCAAGACCCCGACTTCGATAATTTATAAGGCTATGGCCCAAGAATTTCTCGCCGTGCGCGGAGCCCGGGAGCACAACCTCCGGAACATCGACGTCGAGCTCCCCCGGGGGGGCTTGATCGTGATCACGGGACTGTCNGGGTCCGGAAAGTCGTCCTTGGCGTTCGACACGATCTATGCNGAGGGTCAACGCCGCTACGTGGAGTCCCTCTCGGCGTACGCCCGCCAGTTCCTGGGGCTCATGGAGAAGCCCGACGTCGATTCGATCGAGGGCCTTTCTCCGGCGATCTCCATCGAACAGAAGACGGTGAGTCGAAACCCACGGTCGACGGTGGGGACCGTCACGGAAGTCTACGACTATCTGCGGCTCCTTTGGGCCCGTGTCGGCGTCCCGCACTGCCCCGAGTGCGGCAGGCCGGTTCTTCGGCAGTCGGCGTCCCAGATCGTCGAACGGCTGCTGCTTCTGGACGAGGGTGCCAAGATCCAGGTGCTGGCGCCTCTGGTTCGAGGTCGGAAGGGCGAGTTCCGCGATCTCTTCGAGAAGGCTCGAAAGGGCGGCTTCGTCAGGGCCGTCGTCGACGGAGAGATGATCGATCTCTCCGACCCGCCCGCGCTCAATCGATATGAAAACCACGACATCGCGATCGTGGTGGATCGGCTGGCCATTCGGTCGGAGGAACGCGAGCGGCTGGCCGACTCGGTGGAGACCGCGCTGCGGGCCGCCGAGGGAACGGTGGAAATCTTGGAGGCAAAGGGCCGTTCACGTGTGTCACACCTCTTTAGCGAGCACTACGCTTGTGCCCACTGTGGCATCAGCCTCCCCGAGATCGAGCCTCGACAGTTCTCTTTCAATTCGCCCTACGGGGCTTGTGAAGAGTGCGGTGGTCTCGGGACCAGCAAACACGTCAATCCGGACCTACTCCTGGCGGACGGGACTCTCTCTCTTCTGGAAGGTGTCTTGCTGCCATGGGGCGAACCTTCGGGACACCTTCGGAGCTCGGTGATCGCGGGGCTGGCGGAGGCCTACGAATTCGACCCAGGGAGTCCTTGGAAAAAACTTCCGGAGGAGGCGCGTCACGCCATCATGTATGGTTCGGGTCGGATGAAGATTCGCTTCCCGTACCGCTCGGGGTCCGGAAACGCCAAAGGCCACTATGAGGACACCTGGGATGGTGTCATCGAAAATGTGGAGTCTCGCTATCAGGAGACCAAGTCTGATGCGGTCCGCACGCAGCTTCATGAGTACATGTCCACGCTCAGGTGTACGGCCTGTTCCGGGAGCCGGCTGAGGCCGGAATCCCTGGCCGTGACGATCGCGGGGCGATCCCTGGGTGAGATCGTCGACCTTTCCATCTCCGACGTACTCGAGTTCTTCCGGAGCCTGGCGGTGGACGAGCCGNTAGGCTCCGGGGCGGACCGGCATGTGTTACACGGAGAGATTGCGACGCCAATCCTGAAAGAGATCCAGGAGAGGCTTGGCTTTCTCAAGGACGTGGGCCTGCGCTACCTGACACTCGGCCGTTCTGCCGACTCTCTGTCCGGTGGTGAGTCTCAGCGTATTCACTTGGCCACGCAGATCGGGAGCCGTCTCGTGGGTGTGCTCTACATTTTGGACGAGCCCTCGGTGGGGCTCCACCAGAAGGANAACCAACGGCTTCTGGAGACCCTTCAGGCGCTTCGTGACTTGGGCAACACCGTGATTGTGGTCGAACATGACGAGGAGACGATCCGGGTTGCCGACCACATCGTAGACCTGGGACCCGGAGCCGGACGTGCGGGTGGCGAGGTTGTTGTGCAAGGGAGCCTGGCCGATGTGCTCGCAGAAAAGGCTTCNCTCACGGGAGCGTATCTGGAGGGTCGGCGGCAGATTCCGATTCCTGATGGACGCAGGAAGGGTAATGGAGATCGCTCGCTTTATCTGCGAGGGGCGAGTGAGCACAATTTGTGTGATCTCAACGTGGCCATCCCGCTCGGCTGCTTCGTTGCGGTGACCGGCGTGAGCGGGTCGGGCAAGTCGACGCTCATCAACCAGACGCTCTATCGGGTGTTGGCGCGTCACTTGTATCGGAGCAGGGTGGTCCCGGGGCGCCACGAGGGAATCGATGGAATCGAATTGATCGACAAGGTGATCGAGGTCGACCAGTCGCCGATCGGCCGTACGCCGCGGTCGAACCCCGCGACCTATACGGGCTTGTTTACGCCGATCCGGGAGNTGTTCNCCGGCCTCCCCGAGTCCCAGATGAGGGGGTATGGGCCCGGCCGCTTTTCCTTCAACGTGAAGGGAGGGCGCTGCGAGGCCTGCAAAGGGGACGGCCTGGTGAAGATCGAGATGCACTTTCTGCCCGACGTGTACGTGCCGTGCGACGTATGCCGAGGAAGGCGTTATAACCGCGAAACTCTGGACGTTTTCTACAAGGGAAAGAACATCGCCGACGTGCTGGACATGACGGTCGACGAGGCCCTCGGTTTCTTCGAGCCCGTGCCAAGGCTCAGGGCCAAGCTCGAGACACTTTCGGACGTGGGCTTGGGCTACATCCACCTCGGGCAGTCGGCGACCACACTTTCCGGTGGAGAGGCTCAGCGGGTGAAGCTTTCCAGCGAGCTGTCCAAGCGGGCCACCGGGAGCACGCTTTATATTCTCGACGAGCCCACGACCGGCCTCCACTTCGAGGACATCCGGGTCCTGTTGGAGGTGCTCCACCGGCTCGTGGAGAAGGGTAATACGGTGGTCGTGATCGAACACAATCTCGAGGTGATCAAGACAGCGGACTGGATCATCGACCTTGGCCCCGATGGCGGAGAGGCGGGCGGTCGAGTTGTGGGCGAGGGCCCACCTGAGTCGATTGCCGAGGTGTCGGGTTCACACACCGGGAGATATCTCGCGCCGCTTCTGGGAGTTGCGAGGAGTGCCGGATCACCCTCCTAGGGTCGCAGGGGCCCGGNCATTCGTGTTAGAATAAGAACCCTAGTNCGGAATTTGGTGCGTGCCCCGCACGGTGCGGAAACCGCGTACATCAGTTTTCCGTGGGGAAAGGGCCCGCAGGATTGGGGTCTATCGTTAAACTGTCTGGCCGCGGCTCCGATAACGAGCNGCACAGAGCTAGGAGTCGACCATGGTAACTCGAGAGGATCTCGAGAGCTTCCTGATCCGGATGGATTTGGACTGGAATGAGGTGGATGAAGGGATGTTTCTGATTAAGGGCCAGAGCGGAGGTGTGGTCGTCCACCTCTCCGATCCGGTGCTGCTGGTGCGCCTCAAGGTAATGGACCTTCCGAACGGTGAGTCGGACNTGGGCGAGCTCTACCGGGCTCTGCTCGAGCTGAACGCCACCGACGTCGTGCACGGGGCGTACGGAATCGAAGACGGCGAGTTGATTCTGACAGACACCCTCGAATTGCAGAATCTGGACTTCGAGGAGTTACAGGCTTCGGTGGAGAGCCTCCAGTATGCGGCGTCGAGTCACCTTGGACGAATCAAGGATCTCGCTGGGGCTGCCGACAGCGGTTCGGAAGGAGGGGATTGATGCCATGAGCATTTTTACGAAGCTGTCTACGGTCATCAAGTCGAACATCAACGATCTCATCTCCCGGTCTGAAAATCCCGAGAAGATGTTGAACCAGATCATTCTGGACATGCGGGACCAGCTCGCGAAGGCCAAGCGGGAAGTGGCGGCGGCCATCGCGGATGAGCGGAAGCTCCGTGCGTCGCTCGACGCCGAGGTCAAGGAGNTGCGTCAATGGGAGCACCGCGCCGTGCTGGCCGTGAAGGAGGGTCGGGACGACCTGGCGAAGCAGGCGTTGGTGAGGCAACAAGAGCACAAAGAACGGGCNAGCACTCTCGACGAGACCTGGAGAACTCAGGCTGCGGAGANGGAGAAGCTCAAGGGCTCGCTGCGCCAGTTGAATGACAAGATCGAAGAGGCAAAGCGGAAGAGGAATCTTCTCGTGGCGAAGCAGCGTCGGGCTCAAGCCCAGCGGCGGATCCACGAAACCATGTCGGGGCTCTCCAACACGACGAACACGTCGGCGTTCGATGCGTTCCAACGCATGGCCGACAAGATCGATGAGCAGGAGCGCGAAAGTCTGGCCCACCAGGAGGTAAACGAGGCGCTCGGNCCCGGAACACTCGAAGACGACTTCAAAGCGCTAGAGAGCGGGGGTGACGGCGGTGACGTCGAAGACCGTCTCCTGTCGTTGAAACAGGAGATGGGATTGATCGCCGCGCCTGAGGGCGAGGCNCCCATGCAACTGGAGTCGGGTGACGACGATGACGCTGCCGGGGACTGCCTGCTGCTGGAGGCTTCGCGCCCGCGGAGGGCTCGGATGGCGCTGCTGATTCGGCCGGGTCGGCCTCGTCACCACCGTCCGAGGAGTCGGTCATTCATGAAGCGACGCTCATCGAAGAGCTCGACAAGTTGGAGACGAGCGACTGAAATCTGATTGAGATGAGCACGGTCTACGTGCCATGAGCACGGTTTACCTGAACGGCGAGTTCTTGCCCAAGGATCGGGCAACGATTTCGGCGGATGACCGGGGATTTCTGCTTTCGGACGGCATCTACGAGGTGACCCCTGCCTATCGGGGTCGTCTCTTCCGTATCGAGCAGCACATGCGCCGGTTACGGCACGGGCTCGATGCCCTCCGTATCGAGTACGATTCGGAAGGGCTACCGGAGATGCACGCAGACCTGATCGCCGCCAACTCGCTCGATACTGAAGANGTCGCGATCGTATATCTCCAGATCACACGAGGGGCCGCGCCGAGAACCCACCATTTTCCACCAGAGGGAACTCCGCCCACGGTGTACGCCTTCGCCCAGGCCTACCANCGGCCCGCATCGGCGCGCTGGGAGCAGGGCTACGAGGCCGTCACGGTTCCCGACGACCGCTGGGCTCGAGTCGACATCAAATCGATCGGCCTCCTACCCAATGTGCTGGCCCAACAAGCGGCCGCGGAGGCGGGGGTGGCNGACGCTCTTCTGGTGAAGGACGGTGTCGCGCTCGAGGGCTCCCACAACAACCTCTTCGCGGTTTTTGATGGTGTCGTGACCACGCATCCTACCACGCACCAGATCCTGCACGGGGTCACTCGCGCATATGTGATCGAACTGGCCAAAGGGCAGGGGCTTCCGGTAGAGGAAAGGCCGGTGCCCTTGGAGGAGATCCGGGCTGCAGACGAGATCTTCTTTACGGGCACGACCACCGAGGTCCGGCCAACCGTTCGACTCGACGACCAACCGGTAGGGAGCGGCAAAGTAGGACCCGTCGCCAGAGCTCTCTACGAGGCCTTCCAAGCGGGGACTCAGGCCTNNGTAGGGTCAGGTGGNTGATCGGAAGGCGCTACGGCTTCGNCCGCTGCCGCTTCGCNGGGACTCACGGATAGATCAAGTACTGCTCCCGAACCCGCATGAAGGCCNCCAACTCTTCCTGCCATCTACTCCGTATCTCATCGACCCCTGCTCCGGCGTCGACGGCCTGCCGTAGAAGATCGGTGCCAGCGAGGCGATCGAAGTGGGCTTGGAGCCATCCCCACTGGGCACCGGACATGCGGTGAGTCTCGACCAGGAGTGCGACCGCGGCGCGGGTTGGATCGTACTCGGGCGACGTGGCCACCAGGCGGACACCCGACACCTCCACACCGTCGAATTTGCCATCGGAGGGCNCGTCTGGGACGAACGTGACCGGCTCGAAGCGAACTCCGCTCAGTCCGTAGCCGTTCATGGCTTCGGCGAGGGCCTCGCCGTCCAACCANGGGGCACCGATTTGCTGGAAGGGCGCCGNGGTGCCCCTGGCGACGGATAGAACGGTNCCCTCGAAAAGGCATGTCCCGGGGTAGTGCGTGGCGCTCTCGACGTCCGGCATGTTGGGGGATGGCTGGATCCACGGCAACCCGGTTTCGGCGAAGGGCATNTCCCGACGCCATCCATCAACGGGGGCGACACGAAGCTCGACTCCGATTCCGACCTCCCCTCGATAGTATCGAGCCAATTCCCCCAGCGTCATGCCGTGGCGCATCGCCAGAGGATATCTACCTACGAACGTGGCGAACGCAGGGTCGAGGACGTTGCCCTGCACGGCGCCACCGATTGGATTCGGACGATCGAGTACAACCACGGGGATCCCTTGTTCAGCAGCCGACTCCATGGCGAGGGTCATCGTGGATACGTAGGTCCAGTAGCGGGCCCCGATGTCTTGGTAGTCCACAAGGAGGACGTCGATTCCGTCAAGCATCTCCGGCGTCGGACTGAGCACCGCGCCGTACAGGGAGTAGATCGGTACACCGGTCTCGACGTCCACGTCGTCCGCAATCGTAGCTCCCGGGTCGGCCGTGCCCCTGATGCCGTGCTCGGGGGCGAAGAGGGCCACAAGGTCCACATCAGGATGTTCATGAATCCGATCGATCGAGGAACGGCCCGAGCTGTCCACGCCGGTTTGATTGGTGATCAGCCCGACTCTACGACCCGCCACCAGGTGAATCGAGTCCTCCAGGAGGACCTCAATTCCCGGGCGAATCAGGCCGAACCCTGCACCGTCATCCTGGTATAATGAAGCGTCGAGTTGTGCGTCCGGCCGTGAGCAAGCGAGAAGGAGCAACAAAGAATAGGATTGTGGTGACCTGCACAACTTCATAACTTGCTCTCTTAAAGACACTTGGGCAGTTTTCTCCACTGTTGCAGAGGTCTTTGAGTTAACTTAATGACAATCCAGAGCATTCCGCGCCTCCCCCTGAGTAACCCTACGGGAAGCTTCTGGATCCTAGTTCTGTTCTTTTCCGCCTGCTCCGGGCAAGCTCCAGTGACCGTGCCGGCTCCTCAGCAGGAGGCTCCGGTTGAGATCGATCAAGCGGAAGCCAACCTTCCGGCGGCCTCCTCGACTTCAGCCCCTCCCGCGCCCTCCCAGTCCACTGNGGAACCCACCGCAACCGCCGCACTCTCCTGGGCGGAAAGCACGCTCTCNGGGATGACGCTCCGGGAGAAGGTCGGGCAGCTGATGATGCCCTTCGTACTGGGCAACTTCGCACCAGAGGGCAGTGAGACGCACGACCGCATCGTCAGCGTCATCGAAGAGGAACACGTAGGAGGGGTGATCATGTCCGTCGGATCACCGAGCGAGGTCGCGGTCAAGCTCAACGACCTCCAGCAACACTCCAAGTACCCACTGTTGGTGGCTGCCGATTTGGAGACGGGGGCGGGATTCCGCTTCAGAGGAGCCGTTCATATCCCGACGAACATCGTGCTTGGGGGGGCCACCAGGTTCCCGTCGCTGATGGCGTTCGGCGCTGCGGGTGATCTCGGCTATGCTTACGAGTTGGGGAGAATCACTGCGCTGGAGGCCCGCACCATGGGTGTCCACGTCCCGTTCGCCCCGGTCCTGGACGTCAACAACAATCCCGATAACCCNATAATCAACATTCGCTCGTTCGGCGAAGATCCGAGTGCGGTCGCTGATTTGGGTGTGGCGTTCGTCCAGGGACTTCAGGAGCACGGCGCCGTGGCNACCGGAAAACATTTCCCAGGACACGGAGATACGGAGACCGACTCTCACCTGGCTTTGCCCATAATCCGAATCGANCGTGAACGCCTCGATGCCATCGAGTTGGTGCCCTTCCGTGCAGCCATCGACGCGGGCATCCAGGGAATCATGACTGCGCATATCGCAGTGCCGGAGATCAGCGGAGAGACNATACCNGCGACTCTGTCCGAGGCTGTGCTCACTAGCTTGCTCCGGAACGACCTGGGATTCGACGGGATCATCTTTACCGATGCGATGGACATGGACGCAGTAGACCGGCTCTTTCCCCGAGGCGAGGCTNCGGTCCTGGCGGTNCTGGCGGGAGCGGACGTTATTCTCATGCCGAGGGGTGTGAAGCAGGCCATCGATGCGATCGTCAAAGCTGTCGACACGGGGCGGCTGACGGAGGCTCGTATCGATGAATCGGTCGGCAGGTTGCTNCGCCTCAAGGAGAACCTTGGCCTCGCTGAAGAGCGTTCAGTAGCGCTCGAGATGGTTCCGCGTGTCGTGGGCGTGCCCGAGCATATCGAAATTTCGCGCGAGATCGCTGAACACTCGATCACTCTGATCCAGAACGAGCGCAACCTGCTGCCTCTCCTAGGGACTCGTGGGGCCCGCGTCTTGTCCGTGAGCTTCCGCAATCCCAACGACGTACTGTCGGGGCGGTATTTCGACGGACGGTTGCGCGAGACCTATCCCCGGCTTGTGACCAGAACGGTGGATGAGAGTACGAATTCGGAGGCGTATGACGATCTCCTCCGTCGGGCGGGCCAGTCGAACCTCGTGGTCGTATCGGTCTATTCGAATTTCGCCGGCCGGGTCGACCTTCCTGACGCCACCGTGGAGTTNGTGAATGAGTTGGCAAGAAGGAACGTCACACACGTCGTGATCTCGTTCGGGAATCCGTACTTGATTTCGCTGTTCCCCGACGCTCAGGCGTATATGTTGGCGTGGAGTTCGGCACAGGTCAGCCAGGTGGCGGCGGCGGGCGCCCTGTTTGGCGGAATCGCGATCAGCGGCCGGAGCCCNATTGGGATGGACCCATACTTCGCGGTGGGTGACGGAATACAGGTACCCCTCAAGGCAGGTGTCGGTGGGCGATAGAAGGTTCGCTTTGGCAGCGGTCCTGATCGTGCTGTGGTCGAGTGGGTGTGGTGGGGTTNGGCCGCCGGTGGGTACGGCGGGCGGATCGCCCGAAATCGGNGCGGCNTCTTATGGTGCCGCNGGCCCGGTGACTCCCGGCAGAGCCTCGTTGGATCCAGACGCTTTGCGGTGGGTCGAGGAGACCTTGTCTTCGCTGACNCTCCGGCAACAGGTGGCCCANCTCGTNATCCAGTGGNTGCCCGGNTCNTACGCGTCGNCCAGTAGCNNCGAGTTNCANGAATGGGCGGGGTGGGTGGAGNACGACGAGATCGGCGGCCTCTATCTGTCGATCGGGCTCCCGCATTCGTATGCGGCCAAGCTCAACGAGCTACAGGCCAGGTCCAGGATCCCCCTGTTGGTGACGTCCGATTTCGAAAACGGCGGCCCAGGTATGCGGATCAACCACTCCTATGCCTTGCCGTCACTCCTTCCGCAGGGTGGCGGGACGAGCTTCCCTCCCACGATGGCGTTCGGGGCCATCGGGGAGGAACGCTTCGCCCGGGAGTACGGCCGGATAACGGCGTTGGAGGCGAAGGCGGTCGGGCTGCATCTCAATTTCGCGCCGGTTTTGGACGTGAACTCGAATCCGGAAAATCCGGTGATCAACACGCGTTCCTTCGGAGAGGATCCTGAAGCGGTGGCGCGCCTCGGAGTCGCCTTCATCGAAGGTTCTCATNAGGGGGGAGTCCTGGCGACCGCGAAGCACTTCCCCGGACACGGCGACACCCAGACGGACTCCCATGTCACGGTCCCGGNNGTACCGGCTGATTTGAANCGGCTCAACTCGCTGGAACTCGTGCCCTTCCGGAGGGCCGTCGACGACGGTGTGGACGCCGTCATGACCGCACACGTTGTCGTGTCCGGGGTGCANGGGTTGGAGGCGGCGCCGGCCACGCTCGATGCGCGGTTCATGACCGACCTACTGCGGGGCGACATGGGTTTCGACGGGCTCCTCTTCACGGACGCGCTGGTCATGGGGGCTCTCTCGGAGCGGTACGGNGCGGCAGAGGTGTCAGTGATGGCTCTCGAGGCTGGCAGTGATGTGCTCTTGATGCCGACCGATGTGACGGAGGCTATCGACGCGGTGATGAATGCCGTCGGTGAAGGGCGGCTCGATTCGGCACGCGTTCGTGGGTCGACACGTCGGGTCCTAGAGACCAAGGCTCGAGCNGGGCTGCACCTCGGGCGGATGGTCGATTTGGACGCTGTGGACGAGGTGGTCGGGTCGGCCGACCACTTGGCCTTCGCGGATACGGTCGCGACCCGGTCCATTACGCTTCTCCGGGATCGGGACGGTGTGCTGCCCGTGGATTCACACCGGTCCAGGAGCGTTCTGAGCCTGACGTATGCACGCACCGACGATCTTACGGCCGGTAACACGTTCGACCCCGCCCTCGCCGGCAGGGTCGAGGTGGCGCGCCGAGTGAGGGTCGGTCCCGAAACTCCGTCGGAGGTCTACGACTCGCTCAGGNCTTCGGCGGGCGCAGCCGACCTCGTGATCGTGAGCGTTTATGTCCCCCCGAGGTCGGGCTCGGGTGAGGTCTCCGTGTCGGAGGACATGGCTGACTTTATTGCGACGGTGGGGCCGGAGCGTCCGATGATGGTGATCTCTTTCGGCAATCCCTACCTGCTGACCTCCCTGCCTGAGTCGCCCGGGTANCTGATCGCCTGGGGGTCGCACGCCGTCTCGCAGAACGCGGCGGTGAGGGCCCTCTTTGGCCGGGCGGCCATCAGTGGCCGCCTCCCAGTGTCCATCCCGCCCTACCACGTGATCGGTGACGGACTCAGCCGCTCAGTGCAGCCAAGTCCGGCCTCCGCGGTGGAGGTCGATCCGGAGTCGGTCGGTATTGACGCCGAGCGTCTCACGGAAATAGACGTCCTCGTGGCCACAGCACTGGCNGACTCGGTAGCACCTGGGGCGGTCCTGGCGATCGCACGGCACGGGCGGTTCGTGCACCTCCGNGGCTATGGGAAGCTGGATTGGGCCGAGTCTNCCCGCCGTGCCGGCCCCAACTCGATCTACGACGTCGCGTCTCTCACCAANGTGGTCGGAACCACCACGGCNGCGATGATTCTGGTGGACGAAGGACGTCTGGATCTCGATGCACCGGTGGTCGATTATCTGCCNTGGTGGGCAGCNGGGGATCCGGCCAAGGAGAGCGTCACGGTCCGTAATCTCCTGCTACATCGAGGCGGTCTGCCTCCGTTTCGCACCTTCTATCTCGAGATGGAAGGCAGAGACGCTTATCTGAGTGCGATCGGCCAGTTGCAGCTGGATTACCAGCCCGGGACGCGAACTGTCTATTCGGACATCGGCTCGATGANAATGGCNTTTNTCATNGAGGAAGTCAGCGGCCAACGGCTCGATGAGTTTCTGCAGGAGAGAGTCTGGGACCGCCTCGGGATGNGCGACACGGGATTTCTGCCCTCCGAATCACTCAGGGACCGGATCGCTCCCACGGAGGTCGACACGGTTTTTCGGAACACGCATGTCCATGGGATCGTCCACGATGAGAACGCCTACGCGATGGGTGGGGTCGCGGGGCATGCGGGCCTGTTCTCCAGCGCCCTGGACCTGGCGGTTCTGGCGCAGACGTTACTGGATGGAGGGGGTATTGCCGGGTGCGAGTCGCAGGATGCCGACGCTTCGGGCGAGATAATCTGCGCCCCCGGCATCTCGGATTTCGTGCGACTGGTGTCCGAAGAGACCGAGCAGGCGTTCACGAGGCGGTTCGATTCCGAGTCCTTCCGCGCGTTGGGCTGGGACACCCCAGACGATCGATCCTCGGCGGGCGACTACTTCACGCCCTTCGCGTTCGGGCATACCGGATTCACCGGAACTTCGATCTGGATCGATCCCGAGCTCGACATGTTCGTCGTGCTGTTGACCAACCGAGTGAATCCCTCGAGGGACAATACGAAACACGTAGCTTTCCGTCGTGCGGTCCACGATGCTGCGGCCCTGACGATCACCGACATGGAGGTTTCGCCTCGTGCGCGTTGAGCCCACTGGACGCCCCTTCTGGTCGAGCCTCCGGGGGCACGCCTGAACGCCTTCACCCCGCTCGACTTCGGCGTACTCCTGGTGTACCTCATAGGGGTCACGGCGTGGGGGGCATGGCTAGGACGTGGGCAGACCGGCGGGCAGGACTACTTTCTCGGAAACCGGGAGTTGCCGTGGATAGCAGTGATGCTGTCCATCGTCGCCACCGAGACGAGCACCCTCACCTTCTTGAGCATCCCCGGTGTTTCGTACCTGGGCACGCTCGGATTTCTGCAACTGACCTTCGGGTACCTGGCCGGTCGAGTGGTCGTGTCGATGTTCCTGCTGCCGGCCTACTACCGCGGCGAGTTGAGCACCGCCTACGCCCTCCTCGAAGAACGGTTCGGGCAAGGGGCCCGACGGTTCGCCTCGGCGGTCTTTATGGTCACGCGGCTACTGGCCGATTCGGTGAGGCTCTTCGCCAGTGCAATCCCACTGGCCCTAGTCACGGGGTGGGACTATCCGGTATCCATCGCGGTGATTGGGGCCGTGACGCTGGTTTATACCTATTTCGGCGGAATCAAGGCGGTCGTCTGGGTGGATGCCGTTCAGATGGGCCTGTACCTCCTAGGTGCCGTGGTTGCGATTGCTGCGCTTCAAGTGCTCACGCCAGACGGGTGGACGGGTATTCTGAGTAGCGCGGGTGAGGCGGGTAAGCTGGACGTTTTGGACTGGTCGCTCGACTTCTCGTTGGCGTATACGGTTTGGGCGGGCGTGCTTGGAGGTGCCGTCTTCACGATGGCGTCGCATGGTACCGACCAACTCCTCGTGCAACGGCTGCTCACCTGTCGGGACGTAGAAGCGAGCAAGAAGGCGCTGATTGGAAGCGGCATCGTGGTGATGGGCCAGTTTCTGCTGTTTCTGGTCGTGGGTCTCGGCCTTTGGGTTTACTACGAAGGCAGGGCCTTCGACACGACCGACGAGATTTTCGCTCGGTTTATTGTGGAAGAACTCCCCCCGGGGATCAGCGGGCTCATCGTCGCGGGTGTCTTTGCAGCCGCGATGTCGTCTCTCTCTTCGTCGATCAACTCGCTCGCATCGGCTTCGGCGTACGACTTTTGGGCTCCCTGGGCCGGCGCCGAGGACGACGAAGCTCGGACGCTCCGAGCGGGGAAGGTATTCACACTTGCCTGGGCCACATTGCTTGTGGGTGGGGCCATCTTGTTCATCCAGCTCAGTGAGGGGAACACGGCTGTCGAGGTGGCGTTGGCCATCGCTTCCGTGGTCTATGGCGGCCTTTTGGGGACCTTCATTCTGGCGATTCGTTCGCAGAGGGCTGATCAACGTAGCGCCATCGTCGGGATGATCGCCGGCATCAGCGTGGTCGCGGCCATCTGGTGGTTTGCTCGTGCTAGCGTTGCGTGGCCCTGGTTCGTGCCTATCGGCACGGCCGTCACGATGGCCGTAGGCTGGGCCCTGGGGCGGGGCTCGACGGCGGGCCCGGCGGAGGGCCCGGGCTCCACGCTTCCTGAATCAGACCGCGCCCACACATCTCCATCACCTTGACCCGAACGTGAGCTACTTCTTGGGTGTCGACGGGGGAGGAACTCGTACCCGGGTGGTACTCGTCGACCAAGCGGGCACTGAATGCGCGCGTGCCGACGGTCCACCGACTCTGATCGATCCGGCGGACCCTGCTGCGACCGTCGGCGTGATCGCGGATCTGTGTCGTGAGGCGGCCTCGAAAGGCGGAGCGGATCTGCCGGTGGCGGGCCTCTGGGCCGGAATCGCGGGGGCGGGTACCGAGCCCACCAGGAGTGTCGTGGAAACGGCTCTTCGAGAAGCGGGGCTATCCTCACTGACGTCCGCCGGTGCGGACGCCGAGGCCACCTTTTACGACGCGTTCCCGTCCGGTCCGGGAATCTTGCTGATCGCAGGCACGGGATCCATCGCTCTGGGCAGGGGGGCCGACGGCTCCCGACTGCGGGTCGGGGGTTGGGGCCTTCACTTGGGGGACGAGGGAAGTGGCTATCGGATCGGGATGTCCGCCCTTCATGCGTTCGCCCGTGGCGAGGACGGCCGCGGCGTTTCCACAGAGCTTCGGGATTCGGTCCTGAAGGTGCTGGGCTTGGCCGGGCCCGGGGACCTGATCAAATGGATCGCGTCGGCGCAGAAGGCCGACGTGGCTTCTTTGGTTCCACTGATCTTCGAAGTGGCGGAAGCCGGGGACCGAGCCGCCCTGACCGTCATCGAGGAGGCCGTGGACGAACTGGTCGGGCATGTCCGGACCCTTGTGCGGCGCCTAGAGCCCTGGCCGGCAACTCCCGAGGTTGCCCTCGCCGGAGGGTTGCTCAAAGAGAACCGGCCGCTTCGGGTCCGGATGATCCGAGCGATCGAGGTATTACCCTGCCGCCATCAAGCCCGTGTGCTGGATGGGGCGAGGGGAGCTTGCTCCCTGGCGATGGGCTTGGCGGATTTGACCGATGGGTCGCCGGCTCCCTGGCCGGAATTCCTCAGCGGGAACTAGCCACGTATTCGTCGATCGCATCACGGAGTGACTCTTGGATCCACGCCCGCTTCTTGTCGTCGGTTTCGAGAAGCGTGGCACGGAAGCCGTGGTGTGTGCACTGAAATCCTGTCAGGGGGACCACCACGATGCCGGTGGCTCCCATCAGATAGTAGACAAAGCGTTTGTCGGGCTCTACGCCCTCAGTCATTCGCTCGATGGCTTCCCTGACCTTCGGATTTTCGATGGGGAGAGACTGACTTTCGTCGAGAAGTCCGTCCTTGAACATGACCGTGTAGTAGAAGGCGCCCCCAGGCTTGTTCACAATGGTGTGCTCGCAACCCGCGAACACTTCGCTCATCTCATCAGCCCTCTGGGAGAACTGGTTCGCACGCCCCTCCAGATGCCCGGGATAACGTGCGTCCCCCATGATGCGAGGGATCGCCATCTGAGGGAGCGTGGTGGATGAAACTTCCAAGCGTTTCGCGGCGAGTAGGCTGTCCACGTACTGAGCGAAGTTGTTGTCCTTGCCCTTGTTGAGGATCTCCAGCCAGCCACAGCGCGCACCGGGCCACGGGAACTCCTTGCTGATTCCCCGCATGGCGATACCGGGAACGTCTCCGATCCACTCGCTCATGTTCAGGCGGCCCGCCCCATTGTAGACGATGTTGGCATAGATCTCGTCCGCGATCAGAAACACATCGTTTTCATGGGCGATGGAGGCGATGGTTTCCACGATCTCGCGAGGGTAGACAGCGCCGGTCGGGTTGTCCGGCGTAAGCAGTAGAATGCCGGCGATGGAATCGTTGTACTGGATCTTTTTTCGAATGTCCGCGACGTCCGGCATCCACCCGTCGTAGGGGTCCAGGTCGTAGGTGACGTGATCATACCCGGAGTGGGCCGCTTCGGCCGAGGAGTGCGTACTGTACGCCGGAGAGGGACCCAGGATGCGAGCCTCACGGTTGAGGAAGCCGTACACCTTCGCCACGGCATCGCCGAGGCCGTTGAAAAACATGATTTCGTCCGGAGAAACACGGACCCCGTCTCGCTGGTTGACCGCCTCGGCGAGGAATTCTCGTGTTTCGGCCACCCCCTGCGTGTCGCAGTAGGCCCAGGAAGGTGCCTCATGCACCAAGTCCGAAATCGTGTCGCGGATCCACTTTGGAGGGGTCTCTCCCTTCTGTACTGGGTCTCCGATGTTCTCCCAGGTGAGTTCGAGGCCCAAGTGTTCGAGATCGTGCGCTGCGACGACGATCTCGCGGATTTCGTACTTGAGGTTCGCCGCACCCATGTGGAGGAGGTTTCTTCGCATTGTGGTCTTTCTGTTAACGGAGCGCTTCTTCGAGGGCCGTGGCGGCGTCCGTCGAAGCGTCGCGGTACTTCACGATGATCGGGGCGTACAAATGTATCCCGTGTTGACCGGCGAACGGTCCCGAGGCTTCGCGCGCGCCGGGCACGACCACTGATCCATCCGGGATGGTGAGGGGTTTTCCTGGCGCGGCGCGGTAGGTTTCCTCGCGCACTAGGTCGTACACCGTGGTGGACGCCGTGAGTTGGACACCCGGCGCCAGCACCGCACGCTTTCCGACCAGCGTCCCCTCGAAAACGCCCACGTTGCCGCCGATCATCACGTCGTCCTCTACGATCACTGGGCGTAGCCCCACCGGTTCCAGGACGCCACCGAGTTGGGCCCCGGCGCTCAGATGCACACGCTGGCCCACCTGGGCGCACGATCCAACCAGGGCGTGCGAGTCGATCATGGTGCCCTGGCCCACGTAAGCCCCGACGTTGACGAACGCCGGGGGCATGATGATCACGTCCTTGGCCAGGAAGGCGCCGGACCGGACCGAGGTACCACCCGGCACGAGACGGATGTTCTCCTCGACGCCCCGGGTTTCACGCAGAGGCAACGTGTCCTTATCGAAAAACGGAGCCGGAGCGGCCGGAAACTCGCGGACCCGGCCAATGCGGAACGCCAGAAGGATACCGGTTTTGACCCACTCGACGGCCTGCCATTCGTCGCCCACTCTCCGCGCCGAGCGCACAACGCCCCGTGTGAGGACGTCCATGAGGGCGGTGACGGCGGTTTCCGCCTCATCCGAAACCGCGGCTTGCCCGTCCTCGAAGCAGCGCAGGATCTGGGCCTTGAGTTCCTCCAGGTCTTCCTGGTTACCCACCCTCGCTCGGGTCACGTCGCGCCCTCTGCGTCCAACAGACCCGCGTTGATGAGGGCACTCCGCAGGAAGGTTTCCACCTCGGCCGACGGCCGAACGAGTGGTAGGCGGTAGTGGGCTTTCCTGTGCCCCAGGATCTCAAGCGCAGCTTTGACCGGGATTGGGTTCGTTTCGACGAAAATCGCGCGCATCAAGGGCAACAGACGGTAGTGCAACTCNCGGGCTCCCTCGTAGTCCCCGCCCAGCGCTGTTTCCACCATCTGCGACATCAAAGCAGGCGCCAAGTTTGCCACGACCGAGATCACGCCGTCGGCCCCTGCCGCGAGCAGGGGNAACGTGAGAGCGTCGTCGCCTGAAAGGATGGTGAACCCCTCTGGGCGTTCCCGGATGAGCGTCATGACCTGGTCGACATCACCGGAGGCCTCCTTCACGCCGGCGATGTTTTCGATTTCCGCCAGAGCAAGCACCGTTTCAGGCAGGACGTTGGACGCCGTACGACCCGGGACGTTGTAGATGATCACAGGACAGTCCACGGCACCGGCTACGGCTCGATAGTGCTCGATGAGTCCACGCTGGGTGGGTTTGTTGTAGGCGGGACTGACCGAAAGAATGCCGTCCGCTCCCGCCTCGCACGCGGCCCTGGCTTTGCGGANCACGTCAGCGGTATCACTTCCACCGGCTCCGGCGAGGACGGATGTCCTCCCNCGGGTNGCCTCGACCGTGCTACGAATCAGGAGTTGGTGTTCGTCGGTCGATAGGGTTATGCCCTCCCCTGTCGTCCCGCCGGGGACCATGACGTTGACACCGTTATCGATCTGGAACTCCACGTGNTTTCGCAGGTCCTCCACGTCGATGGAGCCATCGTCGCGGAAGGGAGTGACCAGGGCCACGCCAGTGCCCGAAAACCGTGTGTTTTCCATGTCGGTAAAGGACTGCCTATAGGATATGAACTAGGATGTGAACGTTTCAGCCAACATGTCGTCCAACGTAAACACGCCCGACCTCCCCTGAATCCATTCGGCCGCGGCGACGGCGCCCCTCGCGAACCCCACTCGGGTTCGGGCCTCGTGGCGCAGCTCGATCTGATCGTCGGGTCCCTCCATGCCGACGACGTGCGATCCCGCAGTTTCTCCGGCCCGCTCACTGGCCACATAAAGAACCTGGGCATGCGGCTCACCGTCGGGTAGGGTAGCCGACCAACTCTCCTTGCGTGCCAGCTCTTCGATCAGAATATCCGCGAGGGTGATGGCCGTTCCACTTGGATGGTCGATNTTNTGACGGTGGTGGGNTTCTCGAACATGGACGTCGTACTCGCTCAGCGCGTCGGCCATTCTTGCGGCCATTCGGGCCAAGCGCAAAAAAAGGTTTACGCCCAGTGAAAAATTGGCTGCGTGAACCATCCCTGTGCCGGCGCCGTCCACGGCGGCAACCGCCTCGTCCAGGNGTTCATGCCACCCCGTCGTGCCCACTACCGCATCCACACCGGCGGCTGCGAGCGCTGTGATATTTTCCACGGCGACGTCCGGAGCGGTGAACTCGATGGCCACGTCCGCCCCTCCTAGAGTTTCGGCGNTGATGGCGTGTGAGCCCAACGTGGGGTCGATCTTGGCGACCACCTCGTGACCTNTTTCCATCGCCATGTTCTCGACAGCACGACCCATTTTGCCATATCCCACAAGCGCCAGTTTCATCGCCGATCCCCTTGTTTCGAGGCCGCCACTTCCTTCGAGGGCTCTTCCTCTCGTGCCCCCTCCTTCAACTCGATGAGGGACAGATGGAGCCGGCGCACGAGTTCCGGAGCCTCGGCCTCATCGACAACAAANCTGATGCTGACGTCGGACGCCTGGGAGATCAGATAGACGGGTGTCTTCTCGACGGACCAGAAAACTAAAGCATCCATCCCGGGCTCTCTGAGCATGCCTCGGCCGACCACCGTGACCGTGGCCACGTCCTTCAATACGTCGACTTCCGAGAAGACTGACAGGGCACGGCGGACTTCACTGAGATCCTCGTCACGGTCAACGGTAAACGCGGTGCTGCTATGTGAGGTGGCCACGAGATCGACTGGCACTCCNTGGCGCCCCAGGACACCGAAGACCCTCGCCAGAAAGCCGTACGCGAGAGCGGTCGGGAAAGCCCTCACNCGGATGAGCGCCANGTNCGTCTTGTGTGCNACTGCCGCGAAGGCCGCNGCCGCGCCCCGGTCGGAGTGGATCAGCGTCCCAGGCCGCTCGGGCGCGAACGAGTTCTTGACGCGGAGCGGTAGGTCGCTTGCGATAACGTGTTTGGCCGCAGCCGGGTGAACGACGCGCGCCCCGAAATACGAGAGCTCGACCGCCTCCTCCGATCCGACATCCGAGACCACCCTCGATTCTCCAACCAAGCCGGGGTCTGCGGAGTGGATGCCGTCCACGTCGGTCCAAAGGACCACCTCGGGCGAGCCCAAGGCCGCGGCCAGCAAAGTCGCCGTGAAATCGGATCCGCCCCGCCCGAGCGTGGTCGTCGTCCCACCGGGTTCGCTTCCGATGAATCCTTGCACGACGGGAACCAGACCCTCTTCCACGAGCGGAAGGATGCTGCCGGGAACCAGCTTTCGGATGGACTCGAAGTCCGGCACGGCTGCGCCGAAGTCCGAATTCGTCCAGACTATCTCTCGTGCGTCCAGGACGGCTGCCGGAACGCCNTCGGNCCGGAGAGCAACCACGGTCAGCTCGACCACCAGGTCTTCACCGATGGCCATGAGCTGGTCCCCGAAGCGTCCGGCTTCTCNGGCCGGGCCCTCGCTGAGAAGCTGGATGGCGGAGTCGAAGATCTCATCGATTCGTGCAGCNACGGAGGCGCGTCCCGCCTCTCCCTCCACGATCTCATAGAGAGCGTCCAAATGCCTCTGCCTCAAGGCCGCCAGAATCGCTGACGGATCGGGCGAGGCAGCATNANCCTTGATCGTGGCGGCGTCCACCAGCCCGCTCAACTCGTTGCTGACACCAGCCATAGCGGACACGACAACCACGGAGCGGTCGTCTTGATCACGAATAATCGCCGCGAGGGCTTTGAGCCTTNCGGACCCGTCCACGGAGGTGCCACCGAACTTGTGGACGCGCGGCATCGCGACGGTGACCTCGTTCGCCGACCCGTTGTCCTCGAGGTCACCGGGCTCGGTGGTCGCGCAAACTTCCGTGAGGAGGGGTCGATCCGTCATCAGCCGCTCCCGAGGACCCCCTGGGCGTGACAGAGCTCAGCGTTGAGGAGCGCTGCTCCGGCGGCACCACGAACGAGGTTGTGACTGAGTACGAAAAACTTGGAATCCAAGACCTCACAGCGCCGGATACGGCCGACCGACACAGTCATTCCCTGTCCCAGGTCGCGGTCGAGACGCGGCTGTGGGCGGTCGTCGTCGGCCAAGACCTGCAACACGTNCTCGGGCGCGNTGGGGAGATCTCTGCAGGCATCCGGGCCTCGGTATCCTTCGAAGGCTGCGGTCACGTCCTCCACCGATGGCTTGCCCGTCAGGGCCACCGACACGGCGAGCAGATGGCCGTCCAACACGGGCACCCGGGTGCAAGATGCGCTCACCGGGAAGGTTGCTGGCTCCACGCCTTCCGGTGTGACCGCCCCGAGAATTTTTTGCGGCTCACAAGTGAGCTTGTGCTCCTCCCCGCCGATGAAGGGGATCACATTGTCCACGAGGCTCGCGGCGGGGGGGCCTGGAAGACCCGCTCCTGAGATCGACTGGAACGACGTGGTGACCACGCTCTCGATGCCGAAGGTCTCGTGGAGAGGCGCCAAAGCCACAACGAGCCCCACAGCGGCACAGTTGGGGTTGGTAACCAGAGCACCCTTCCACGGCTGGTAGCCGACGAGATCGAGGTGGTGACTGTTGACCTCCGGGATGAGCAGCGGGACCAACTCTCCCATCCGATGCGACGAGGCGTTGCTGACCACCAGGTGGCCGGCCTCCGCCAGTTGGACTTCCGACTTCTGGGCCGCTTCCGACGGCAGTGCCGAGAGCAGGATGGACGAGGTCCAAGGGCCGTCGAGGGCTTGCAGCTCGAGTCCCTGCGTCGCCGACGAAAGCTGATCCGCACCTACCCCTGTGCGTTCAGCGAGGGTCTTTCCCACCGAGGCCTCCGAACCGCACACCTCGGCCAGGCGAAACCAAGGATGGTCCTCCAAGTGCTGGACGAGCCTCTGGCCTACGGCTCCTGTTGCTCCTAGCACCCCAACATCAACACGATCGTCCAACTTCCTTCTCTCCTCTATTTCAGGTTATCTCTGTTTCCCGTCGTTATTTCAGGTTGCTGCATCCTATGCCAAAGCGACAGGCTTCCGATCGATCGAGGCGCCATTTCGACACCCCTGGATTGACGTAAGTCGTTTTTCTATAACGATTTGACAGATTACTACCCTTCTATTCTGGCACGGCTCCTGCACGCCTGGTCGACGGGAGTCCGGGGTGCCATCGAAACGTCCCCGATTCCTTTATCGAGATTTACCCCCGTGGTCGGTCGACAGAGCAAGAGTCAGGCCTAACCCATCAACCTAAAGGAGCGATCCGATGGCACTCGTGAGATATACGCCCAGATCCACATTCGTACCGTGGCCCGAACTCGACCTGTTTTCCAACCGCCTGTCCCGCGTTTTCGGCAACGCCTGGGATGAGCCAGACCTGGCCGGCAACTGGATTCCTGCCGTGAACGTGGAAGAATCCGCCGACGAACTGCTGCTTACCGCAGAACTGCCGGGAATGCGTGAAGAGGATGTCAACGTCAATATCGAGAACAATATCCTAACCATCCGTGGGGAGAAGCGGGAGGCGCGTGAGGAGGCGGACGAGGAAAGCCGGCACCACGTATCGGAGCGCCGGTATGGAAGTTTCCATCGGAGATTCACCCTACCGTGGTCGGTCGATGCCGACGCGATCCGAGCCGACTTCGAGGGTGGGGTCCTCACAGTCCGGTTGCCGAAGGCACCGGGGGCAAAAAGCCGCACCATCGAGATTGCAGCGAAAACGAAGTAGGGATGAGCGCCGGCGTATGGGCTCGGATCTGTCCGAGCCCATAAGTTCGTGCGTGCTGAGCGCGCTACTCGCTGAGTGCGTGTAGCGCCTCTTTCATGGCGGGCGAGTTGGCCCCGATGACGGTTCCGGGCGAGAGTGCCAGCGCGCCCCCCTCTACCCGGCCCATCACACCACCGGCCTCTTCGACGATCACCCATCCCGCCGCAAAGTCCCANGGATNCANGAACAACTCCCAGAAGGCGTCGAACCTTCCCTCCGCGAGGTAGCAGAGATCCAGGGCGGCGGCACCGCCGCGCCGGACTCCTCCACTCGCACCGAGCACACGGACCAGCTGCGCGGAATGCTCTTCGAGCAGATGTTCGGTCTTGAACGGAAATCCCGTCCCGATCAGGGCCCGGTGAATCCCCTCGACTTCTGAGACGTGGACGGGCGCGCGGTTCTTCCAGGCGCCCTCGCCCCGAGCCGCCCACCAGCGTTCTCCCGTGGGTGCGCATGAAACGGCCCCGACCGCCGGGACCCCGTCGATCGCCAATGCCACCGAAGAGGCATACATCGGATGGCCATGCAAAAAGTTCGTCGTTCCGTCGAGCGGATCGACGATCCAGACTGGTCCCTCGGATGGTATGCCGCTCTCATCCCCCTCATGGCTTTCTTCCGCCACGATCGTGTGGTCAGGATGGTTCTCACGAATGACCGTGACGCAGGCCTCCTGAGCGGCGATATCCGTCGCTGAGACGTAGTCGGCTCGGCCTTTTTCTCGGGCGTCGCTGATTCCAACCGAGGCGGCCTGGGTTTTATGGACGGCGGCAGCTGCGTCGGCGGCTTTGCGGGCTGTTTCCAGAAAGTCGGTTCGTTGGCTCGTCATCGCGGAGGGTAGCGGATCAGCCCAGATCCGTCGACCCAACCGCGAATGGGCGCATTCACATCGGCTGGGGCGTCAGGTAAGTTATGCGATGAACGAGACCAGCGAAAAGACAGGCAAGGGGGCGGTGCGAAAGAGGGTCCTCAGTGGCATTCAACCCACCGGTGAAGTCCATCTGGGTAATTACTTGGGAGCCCTCCGGCAGTGGGTCCACATGCAAGACCAATACGAGTGCTTCTACTCGATCGTGGATCTGCACGCGATTCTCGGAGAGGACGAGCCCGCCAGTCTTCCCGCTCGGACTTTGGACATGGCGATCAGCGTCTTGGCCGTCGGCGTCGACCCCGAGCGATGTACACTCTTCGTTCAGTCCGACGTGCCTGAGCACGTCGAGTTGGCTTGGCTCTTTAATACCGTGGCTCCGGTCGGTGATCTCGAACGGATGACGCAGTACAAGGACAAGTCGAAGCGCTACGATTCGATCCCCGTAGGGTTGCTCAACTACCCGGTTCTTCAGGCGGCCGACATTCTCATCTATCGAGCGGATGCCGTGCCTGTGGGTGATGACCAGAGGCAGCATCTGGAACTCACTCGGGACATCGCCCGGAAGTGGAACGCGCGATACGGTGAGTACTTTCCCGAGCCCGATGCCATCATCCCCGAGGTCGGCCGGATCAAGGGGCTCGACGGTGAGGCCAAGATGAGCAAGTCGCTCGGCAATACTGTCAGCATACTGGCGGACGAAGACGGAGTGTGGGAAAGCGTCAGGCGTGCGGTGACCGACCCACAGCGCGTCCGTCGCGACGACCCGGGCCGGCCCGAGGTGTGCAACGTGTTCTCGCTTCACAAACTGGTCACGGATGCGTCCCTCATTTCGGACATCGAGGAGCAGTGTAAGGCCGGGACCCGGGGGTGCGTCGACTGCAAGCGAATATTTGCTGACAGCCTCGTGCGTGAGTTCGCTCCGTTCCGTGAGCGCGCCGAACACCTCCGGGCGCACCCAGAAGAAGTGCGTGGTGTGCTGGAGGCGGGAGCCGATCGGGCGCGCGAGGTGGCTCGGGAGACGCTGGGTGAGGCTCGGGCCCGTATGGGAATCAAGTGGCGTTCCGCTCTCTGAGTGCACAGCTTTGAACAGGTCTATTTTGAGTTGATCGCGAATCTCCAAGGGTGCGACGCTGATGAATGAGATGTTCAAGAAGGCGATTGCGGATGGGGCGAGTGACATCCACATCAAGGCCGGTGACTTCGTGCGAGCCCGGGTGGACGGAGATCTGACTCCGCTCACCGACCAGGAGGTCTCCCACGCTCAGGTCCGGGAGTTGGCTTTGAAGCTCATTCGCCACGAACGAGACCGGTATCGCATCGACGAGATCATGGACTGCCTGTGGAGGAAGGTGGGCGCGTGGTGGCTGTCGAGGTTATGCTCGTCACGGGAACGATTCGAGATTGTATTACCGACCCGGAGCGCATGGAGGAGATCATCGATTTGATCCAGGAAGGAAGAGAACAATACGGATCGCAGACCTTCGATCAGCACCTCATGGACTTGGTCAAGAGCGGAATCGTCGAATTTGAGTTGGCGAAAGCTGCCGCCAACAGCCCGAGCGACTTCGACCTCAGGTGGAACCTTCTCGGTGGATCGGAGGCTGCCACGGCGCCCGAGAGTGAGGTAGGCGGCTTCACGTTGTGAGCGTCGACCTCGCGGGTGTTCTCGTACCCTGCACCACCCCCTTCGACCCCGTAACGGGAGACGTGGATCTCGTGGGCTTCCGTGCGAACGTGCGGAGCTTTCTGGCCCATTCGGTCCGAGGGATAGTGGTCGGAGGATCCACGGGAGAGGCAGTATTGTTGGACGAAGACGAGCGGATGGTCTTGCTCCAGGGCGCCCGTGATCTGGTTCCGGATGACCGCCTGGTGGTTGCGGGGACTGGGGCGGAGTCCACCAGGACGACCATCCGTCGTTGTGAGGAGTCTGCGGGGATGGGGGCGGACGCAGTGCTGGTCCAGCCGCCGGCGTTCTACAGGGGCGCCATGACCGACGCCGCCCTCTTGGAGCACTATCGGGCAGTGGCGGCCGCATCCCCGATTCCGGTCATCCTCTATCAGGTCCCGCTACGCATGAGCACGTTGGAGTTTTCCAGCAGTCTCGTCGCGGACCTCGCCAAGATCGCCAATGTCGTGGGGATCAAGGACTCAAGGGGCAGCCTGGAGTTGGTGGCGGAGTGGGTGGACCGCACGCCTGATACCTTCCAGGTCCTGGTCGGGAGTGGCGCCATCCTGTACGGCGGCCTCGAGGTGGGCGCCGTGGGGGGGGTTCTCGCTGTCGCAAACTTGGCGCCAGGGCCGGCCTCCGCGATCCACGTAGCTCACAGAGCCGGTGATTCGGCGGAGGCGGGGAGAATGCAGGAACTAGTGGCTCCGGTGCACGTCGAGATCGTTGCTGGAATGGGTGTTCCCGGTGTGAAGGCGGGGCTAGATCTCCTTGGCCTGCGGGGGGGAGATCCGCGGCTTCCTCTCCGGCCGCTGCCCGATCGGGATCGGGATAACGTGGCCGAGGTGCTTGCTGCTGCCCAAACGGGGCCGGCGGTCGTTGACGGTGCCTCCTCCGCGCTCTAGCTTTTACTAAAGGAAGCACCACCCAGGCCCATTCCCCTCGGAATGGGTTTTTTCTTTGGTATACGAAGGCACTTTCGGGCCTTCCAACGCGGAATGACGCCGTGTCTCGATATAGAAATTCCGGCAACTGCATGGTAGTTGTGGGTTGCCAGTGGGGTGACGAAGGGAAGGGTAAGATCATCGATGTCCTCGCCGGGGACGTGCATGTGATTGCCCGTTACCAGGGTGGGGCCAACGCCGGTCACACGGTACATGCCGGAGACGATGAATTCATTCTGCATCAGATTCCGTCGGGGATCCTCCACCCGGGAAAACGCTGTCTCCTAGGTAATGGTGTGGTGCTCGACGCGATCGAATTCGGGAAGGAGTACGATGAGTTGGAGGCTCGGGGTATCGCCGTCGAGGGGAGGGTCGGTGTCAGCCAGAAGGCCCACCTGGTGATGCCTTATCACCGGCTGCTCGATCAGGTCTCGGAGGATCGGGTGGAACAGAAGATCGGAACGACGGGTCGAGGGATCGGGCCGACCTACGAGGGGAAAGCGGGCCGGAGGGGTCTACGTGTTTCCGATCTCGCCCATCCCGACCGAGTCACCTCGCTCGTCGAAGAGGGAGTCGCGCTCGCTCGCCGGCGTGCCGCGGCGCTGGGCGGAGAGCTCCCGGGAGATGTCCCTGCGATGGTCGACGAGGCTCTGGCGGCAGGGGAGCGACTGCGGGAGTTCGCCACCGATACGGGCCTCGAGATCGTGCAGTCGATTCGAGACGGGAAGCGTGTGCTGCTTGAGGGAGCCCAGGGTACGGCGCTCGATCTGGATCACGGCACGTACCCTTTCGTCACGTCCTCAAGCACGACCGCCGGCGGCGCCGCTACGGGCTCGGGGATCGGGCCCACTATGATCGACGCGGTGGTCGGCGTGGTGAAGGCCTATACCACGCGCGTAGGGAACGGGCCGCTTCCCACGGCGTTCGAGCCTGATATGGACGAGAAGCTACGAGAGTTGGGAGGGGAGTTCGGAGCGACGACCGGACGACCTCGCCGGTGCGGGTGGTTCGATGCCGTGCTCGCCCGATATGCGGCCCGCGTGAACGGGCTGACGGGATTGGCCGTGACCAAGTTGGACGTGCTCGATACGCTCCCCGAGATCTCGATCGCCACCGCTTATCGGACCCCTGAGGGAGAGGTCCGAGAATTCCCGGCCGACACGTGGCAACTCGGCGAGGCGGAGCCGATCTACGAGACGCTCCCCGGCTGGGAGGCACCAACCGGGGACGTCAGGAAGTTGGCGGATCTACCTGCTGCCGCTCGCCGTTACCTCGATCGCATCGAGGAACTTACGGAGACGCCCGTCCAAATGGTGTCCGTGGGGACCCGCCGGAAGCAGATCATCCGGGTGTGAGACTGTCCTGCCCGGTTCGTGTTTAGCGTAGGCCCGTCAAATCCTCGCTCAACTCTTTGAGCATGGCCCGCGCCTCCAGGTCGTACGCCTGAGCGTTGGGGGCCCGCCCGGCGCGTAGGCCGTTGAAGAACTGCCCACTCTCGATCTCTGTCGAAGTGACCAGCTGCATCAGAGCGGTGGCTCCCTCGTCCACGGTGGCCATGGGCCTTTGGCCCAGCCGCCGCACCATCGGGGTGTCCATATACGCTGCCGGGTGGAGGGCGTAGACCGTCACACCCGTCCCCTCGAGTTCCTCGGCGAGATCGAAAGTCATCATGACCTGGGAATGCTTGCTTTGTCCGTAGGCCCGCCCACCGCTGAAGTTGTTCTCGATCATGACGTCGTCGAAGTCGATCGGGCTGGAGGCGAGCGATGACACGTTGATGATCCGCGAGGGTGTGCTGTCCAAGAGTCGCGGCATCAGCATTCTCGTAAGCAGGAATGGGGCCAGATAGTTGACCTGAAAACGGAACTCATGGCCGTCTTCAGAGAGGAGGCGCTCATCGGGGGCGGAGCCGAATCCCGCGTTGTTGACGAGGATGTCGAGCCTCGTGTAGTCCCGAAGGATCGTTTCCCCGAACTCACGGACCTGTGCGAAAGAAGCGAAGTCGGCGGCGTAGAACCAGGCGCTGCCCGTACCACTTCGCTCGATTTCGTCGACGAGTGCCATCCCTCGCTCACGATTGCGGCCGTGGACAATGACGTGTGCACCACCCGCAGCGATTCGGCGAGCAACCTCCTCCCCGAGGCCGCTCGTCGATCCTGTCACGAGAACCACCTGCTGGCCTGCTGTGGGTCGGGACTGAGCCCAGGCAGGCGGTGCGAGCAACAAGACGCAGGCTAGGACGGCTAGAGCCATTTTGAAGCGAGCGCCACCGTGACGTGTTATGGCTCTTCCGTTTGGGACCTGTCTGCTGCAACGCATGACCGGGACTCCGTTGTGTGTGTGCTCCGTCCCCGAATTCGGGGACGAGGGTGGGACGAAAGCTAGGTATAAGCGACACATAATAAGGTGACGTCGCCGACGATGCACGCCAACGATGAAAAGCGGGTGCACGATCTACCGTCCTACCACCTATACTCTTATGTTTCTAAGCTTTGTCGCATCCATTCACTTGCGCATCTGTGGTGAGAGAACGGGTGTTTTGCCTATGAGGAGGACTGCGCGCCGATGTTCGATGAACTCGGCAACAAGCTGGACAGGGTTCTCGGGAAGTTTCGGCAGCGCGGCGTCATCACGGAGCCCATGATCCGGGACGGACTCCGTGAGGTCCGGCGGGTTCTTCTCGAGGCAGACGTCAACTACAAGGTGACGCGGCAGTTTCTCGAGCGCGTGCAGGAGCGGGCTCTCGGGGAGCAGGTAATCAAGTCTGTTTCGCCCGGGCAGCAGGTCGTCAAGATCGTGCAGGACGAGTTGGCGGCGCTGCTCGGCGAGGGACCGGCCACGCTCGAGTGGGCGTCGTCGGTGCCGACCGTGATTTTGGTTGTGGGCCTGCAGGGTTCGGGCAAGACGACCACTGCGGCGAAGCTGGCGAAGCGGTTGTCGGGTGAGGGCAGGGCGCCCTTGCTGGTTGCGTGTGACCAATACAGGCCGGCGGCCGTCGATCAGTTGGTCACGCTTGGAGAGCAGGTCGGCGTGCCGGTTCACCGGGGCGAATCGGGTGAAGACCCGGTTGCCGTGGCGAATGCCGCCGTGGAAGCTGCACGGCGGGATAACAGGGCCGTGTTGATTGTTGATACGGCGGGTAGGCTCCAGATCGACGAGCCGATGATGGATGAGCTTCGCCGGCTCAAGGCAGACCTAGCGCCGCAGGAGATCTTGCTCGTGGCCGATGCCATGACCGGGCAGGAGGCGGTGAAGATCGCCGAGGGCTTCGACGATGTGTTGGGCCTGAGCGGTGTGATCCTCACCAAGATGGATGGGGATGCCCGGGGAGGAGCGGCGCTCTCGATACGCGGAGTGGTTGGAAAACCGATCAAGTTCGTCGGTGTTGGGGANACGGTAGACGATCTGGAATTGACTGACCCGGATCGCATGGCCGGGCGTATCCTCAAGATGGGGGATGTGGTCGGTTTGGTGGAAAGGGCGGAGCGCGCCCTGGACCCTGGAGCGCACGAAGAGCTTCAGCAACAGATGCTCAAGGGAGGTTTTACGCTGGAAGACTTCTTGACCGCGATGCGGCAGGTCCAGAAGATGGGTCCGGTGGAACAGTTATTGAAGATGATTCCGGGTGGGGCNAAGGCGATACCCGCCGGGGGACTCGATCCAAGTAGGATGAAACATGTGGAAGCAATCATCCTTTCGATGACGANGGCTGAACGAAGCAGGCCGGAGATTCTGGACGGGTCGCGGAGGGCGCGTATCGCCAAGGGGAGTGGGCGGCCGGTGTCGGAGGTGAATCGACTGCTCAAGCAGTTCAAAGAGACGCAGNAGTTCATGAAACAGATGAGGGGCATGTTGCCCGTCTGATCACTTGAAGGCCGTTGTATTCCTTCAACGCCCTTCTGTAAAACCGCCGGATAGACCGGCCACAAAGGACGAACCGGAATGCGCACATGTCCGTAAGAATTAGACTTCGCCGTATGGGCCGTAAGAAACAGGCCCATTATCGTATTGTGGTGGCCGACTCCGCAGCGCCGCGAGATGGTCGCTTCGTGGAGACTCTCGGGTACTATAAGCCNCTGACTGTTCCGGCCCGCNTGGTGGTGGATTTGGAGAAGGCCGACGAGTGGATCGCAAAGGGCGCCGAGCAGTCCGACACGATGCGCACGCTTCTGAACAAGGCTCGCAAGGGCGGCGACGACAAGGTCGCAATCGGCGAGATCGATCCCGAAGAGGCGAAGGCCGCGAAAGCCGTTGCCATCGAGGAGCGCCGTAAGGGCGAGGCGAAAGCCCGCGAGGAGGCGCTGGCTGCAGCGGCTGCCCAGGAGGCTGCCGCCACAGCTGCGGCCGAGGTAGAGGCTGAAGAGGCTGCCGCATCCGAGGCTNCCGAGGAGGAGCCCGCAGCTGAAGAAGAGGCCGAGCCCGAAGCGGAGGCTNCCGAGGAGGAGCCCGCAGCTGAAGAAGAGGCCGAGCCCGAAGCGGAGGCTGCCGAGGAGGAGCCCGCAGCTGAAGAAGAGGCCGAGCCC
>PAUA01000021.1 GCA_002712565.1 Gemmatimonadota bacterium
ATTCTAGCCCTGTCGTTGCCGACTACCACGCCGGCCCAACGCTTCGTATCACACACGCTACAGCTGAGATAGAGACCTCGGGAGCTCGTTGCCATACAGTTGAGGTTTACCGAATAGGGCAACAGACCGCCGACTTGGATCTGACACAGAGAGACATCATTGGCGAAGGACCAGTCGGCAACCTCTTCGCCAGCGCGGTCTCCGAACAACAAGCCGCCGGGTGTGAAGTCGCAAGGGCAGGTGATGGACCAACCCAGGAACGCCGTGACCAACAGGCTCGCAGCTATGGCTCCGACAATCGCACCAAGCTGGCCTCTGGTGACCGACCTCTTCTTTGGTTCACTCATGTCCTCTCCTCAATCAAACCGCGCTCAACATCCGAGACTCGCTCGGTAGGCGCAAGCAGAGGAGGTCTAGGGCACACCAGCGGTGCATTTCTCCGTTCATGATCCGGCGTTAATCTCCCCCAGAATCGAGCCACACGCCGAGCTGCGCGGCGCGCGCTACCAGGAACACCCGGAGGACGACGGGCGGGACTCCTTGACCTCCCCGACACTCCCGCGTACGGTTCCCGGCCCACATTCGAGCCTGTACAAAGGAGGTACTATCATGTCGACCGGGAGCCGTAAGTCGAGTCTCGGAACTTTGATGTGCGCCGTCGCGGCGCTGGCAGTCATGGTTCCCGCCGAGGCAACAACGCAGTCGGGCCCTAGCCCCTACCGCCTGGTGGACGACTGGGCGCAGCTGCCTGACGGAAGACCGATGGGCGCGGTCGGCAAGGTCACGATGGATCCGGACGGAGATCACCTGTGGGCGGTGATCCGTTGTATCGCCCGCGGATTCGATGTGACACCGAGCCGGTTCGGCAACGAGTGTGTGGATTCCGACCTCGATCCGGTGATCAAGTTCGACCTCGATGGGAATGTCGTGGAGAGCTTCGGCGGCGGGTTGTTCATCTGGCCACACGGCATCGATGTCGACCCTGATGGCAACATTTGGGTTACTGACGCCGTGGGTTCGAACAACATCCCGGACGGTGACCAGCGGGGGCACCTCGTCTACAAGTTCGGCCCCACGGGTGAGGTGCTGCTGCGCCTCGGCACACCGGGCAGGGCCGGCAGCGGTCGTGGTGCCTTCAACTCCCCGTCCGACGTGGTGGCGGCGGACAACGGCGACGTCTTCATCGCGGACGGCCACAACGCCACCGGAAACAACCGCGTCATGAAGTTCACGAGCGACGGTGAGTACATCATGGAGTGGGGCCAGACGGGATACGCGCCCGGGGAATTCCGTGCTCTGCACGCCATCGAGATGGACTCCAGGGGACGGATCTTCGTCGGGGACCGGAGCAACAACCGAGTCCAGATCTTCGATCAGGAAGGGACGCACCTGGCCACGTGGACGCAGTTCGGGCGGCCGAGCGGAATCGCGTTCGACACGAACGGGCAGATCTATGTGGCCGACTCGGAGTCGGACATCGTGGAGAATCCGGGCTGGGAGATGGGGATCCGGATCGGAGACGCCGAGACGGGCTGGGTGACGGACTTCATCGTCTACCCGTGGGGAGACCCCGCGGTCAGACTCGGAAACGGGGCTGAGTTCGTCGCGGTGGATCGCGACGGGAACATGTACGGCGGTGAGCCTGTGCCGCGTAATCTTCAGAAGTACGTACGGGTCAGGTAGAAGGGCATTCACACTCGAGGAGACCGGACATGACACAACCAGAATCGGACACGTCCCTCCCGGATCAGAGGGCAAGTCGGCGGAAATTCTTCAAGTTCATGGCCGCCAGTCCGCTTGCGGCCCTGGCCTACGCGGCGTGGCCGTCGAGATTGCTGGAGCAGGTCGCAGCCGAGGTGCCAAGCGGGCCACCCATGACGCCGGCACCGTTGCCCTGCGTCAACTGCGGCGCCCCGGTGCTCCCGCCCGGCATCGACGAGACTCGCGCGGTCCCGGCGATCCCTCCTCGGGCGGCGCGCCAACAGGTGCCGTATCCCCAGGAAGCCCAGGAAGAGCAGTTGATGGGGAGCCTCATTGCGGCACCCGGCGACGCGACCAATGTCTGGGACTTTGAGCGCGTGACCCATGAGAACAACCTGGCCCCGCACTGGGACTACCTGCACATGGGCGTCGACGACTACGAGACGCGCGTGGCGAACCGGGAGGGTTTCCAGCGGCTGATGCTCCGTCCCCGTCGGCTCGCGACCGAGCCCGCGAGGGGATTCAGCACGTCGACCGAGATCCTCGGACAGCAGTTCAATTCACCCCTGTTCCTCTGCCCCGTGGCGGCCCTGCAGGCGTACCACACGCAGGGGGAGGCCGGCGCCGCCCGGGCAGCTCAACGCAGGGGCCTGCTACAGCTCCAGTCGCACCAAAGCTCGCAGACGTACGAAGAGATCGCCGAGGCGCGAGGCGAGCCCCACTGGTTCCAGATCTACACAAATCCCGATATGAACGTTAATCAGCGGGTGGTCGACCGCGTGGTCAGTGCTGGCTGCCGTACACTCGTGTGGACGATCGACCTCCTCGGTGGAAGCAACCGGGAGCTGTCGCGGCGGTCCCTCGTCGGCGAGGGCAGGGACTCGGAGCTCTGCCAGCAGTGCCACCAGCACCAAGAAGGCTACGTGCGGGCAATGAACCAGAATCTAGGTGGGCCAGCCGGTGAGCGTCCTCCGTACACCTGGGACTGGGTCAATCGTCTCAAGGACCTCAGCGACATGAACCTCGTCGTGAAGGGCATCGTCACGGCGGAAGAGGCGGAGCTGGCGATCGAGCACGGCGCCGACGGGATCTACGTCTCGAACCACGGTGGACGGGCGGTGAACAGTCTGTGGTCGACGATCGACGCGCTGCCCGAAGTAGTCGCGGCAGTGAGAGGACGGGTCCCCGTGATGATCGACAGTGGGGTCCGTCGCGGCGGCGACGTCTTCAAGGCCCTCGCGCTCGGTGCCGACGCGGTCGGCATCGGTCGGCCCTACGTGTGGGGCCTCGGAGCGTTCGGCGAGGACGGGGTCGACGAGGTGATCCAAGTGATCATGAACGAGTTCCGCATGGTCATGCGGCAGACACGGACCACCTCGATCGATCAAATCACTTCGCGCTTCGTGATGGAGGCGGAGAATCCCATCATGACGCGGCTCAACGAGTTCGGGTTCGGCCTATGAGGGTGGTGAGCATGACCGTGACGGCCGGCATGGTCGGCCTGGCACTGTTGCAGGCGGATCAGGCGTCCGCGTTGCAGTCTTCCGTCGATTTCACGGTGTCAGGCACTTCGACCGTACGGGGATGGACGTGTGAGGTGACGGGCTCGGCCCAGGTCGCAGCTGGCTCGGGCGCCGCAGTGCGTGGGCTGGCCGATGGAGTCCAAGAGGGCACGCTCACCGTTCCGGTAGGCGATTTCGTTTGTCCTGACGAGGAGATGACGGAACATCTTCTGGAGGCGTTGAGGCCAGACGAGTTCCCGGAGATCACCTTCCGGCTCGTGCGCTACGAGGCGAGTGGTCAGGGCGCCGTCACTACAGGTACGCTCACGATCCTCGATTCGGCCCGAGGGGTGAGCTTCCCGCTCTCGCTGACGCCCTCCGGATCGGATGTCCGGATTGCAGGAGAGCTGGCCTTGGACATGACCGACTACGGCGTTGAGCCACCCGTGGTAATGCTCGGCCTGATGCGGGTCAGGCCACAGATTCGGATCGAGTTTTCGGGCATCATCAGCCCCTAGAGGGAATAGGCGAAACAAAAGCCCTTCAACACCTCCTAAGGAGTGGTCTCATGAGAAAATCGGCATTGTTGTTCTTGTCTGTGAGCATAATGGCAGCCATTCCTTCGATGGCGTGGGCACAGCAAGAGGAATATCCCATCATCGTGGTGCCGACGGGCGAGGGCCCGTTCACGTTTCCGCAGGGCTACCAAACCCCGTGGGATCAGATCGAGATCATGGTGACAGAAAAGATGTCGCCGAATCTTTTTGTTCTGCACGGCTCGCAAGGCCTTGATCGGGGACACCCCGACGCATCAGGCGGCAGGGTCATGGTGCTCTTCGGACCGGATGGCGTCCTGCTGGTGGACACCCAGAACCGCCAGGTGGCCGACAAGACACTGGCGGCAATCCGGACGTTCACCGACGGCCCCATCAAGGTTCTGGTCAACTCGCATGTTCATTCGGACCACACGGGCGCCAACGCCTTCTTCGCGAACCAGGGGGCGTTGATCTTCGCGCAGGAAAACCTGCGGCTCGACATGATCACTCCGCGGCGTCCCAACGGCCCACCCCCGACACGCGATCCGGCCTCTGTTCCGGTGGTGACCTATCGCTACGATCCCACCGCGCCCGGCGAGCCCGCCGTCACCCTGAACATGAACGGCGAAACGGTGGATTTCATCCCGATGATGCCGTCCCACACGGGTGGGGACACCGTCGTGCGCTTCCGCAACGCCAATGTGATCTACATCGAGGATTTCTACCGTAACTTCGGCTTCCCTTTCGCCGCTCAGACCAGTGGCGGCTCGATCCAGGGAATGATCGAGGCGATTGATCTCTTTCAGACGATCGCCGGTCCCGACACCTGGCTGATCCCCGGCCATGGCACGCTCATCCATAGAGAGGATCTCCTGCCGTATCGCGCCATGCTGGTTGACATCGTGACGAAGGTCACGGCGCGGCGCGACCAGGGCCAGTCGCTGGAGGAAGTTCTGGCCGCGAATCTGACGGCGCCGTATGAGGCCCAGGGCGACACGCAGCAGAGCAGAGATCGCTTTATCAGGGCAGTGTATGCTGAGGCGAGGGACTTTCCGCCTATCGTAAACGGCAGGCGGGCCATGCCCTAGAGCAGGTGGCAAGCGGCCACTCGACTCGCAACCACTGGCCTAGGTAAACAAGAGGACCGCCACCTGCGAACGATGGGCCCTATCCTACCGGCAGCCTGGTTAGCTGGATGCTCTCGTTGTTGTATCCCGAACCATTGAGCGTGGCCGCTATCGTGGTTGTGGACATGACGGTGCCGGTAAGGTCCAGGTCGTAGGAGCCGAAAGGGGCTAGTGTAAGGCTCAAGTTCGGGAAGACGTGAGTTCCAACCCTAACCGCGAGCGCGACGTTGTGATCTTGCGCCAGGTTGCCGCTACCAGTCACGGTCCCATCAACTGCCTCGATCAAGGTGAGCGTGAGCGTTATTGTGCCGTTGTTGCCACCCCAAGTCCCTGTCACGATGGGGTTGGGCTCCGTACCGCCGTCCCCGCAAGCGGCCAACATCATGTGAAGAGGAAGCAAGAAAAAGAGACGGGAAAGTGTACGAGTGCGTTTATTCATGTTCAGGTTTGGCGACGTGGCGTTGGGGTCCCGCCGCCCTCTCAGGGGTCGTCCGGATCGGTGACCATCTCCTGAACCTGTTGAACTACTCTTCTCGCCCTCAGAGCACGACCGATGACCCCGTTGACGAAAGCCAGTAATCCCATGGCACCGACGACGAAGCCCACCAAATTGTTGAGCGCAAAAAGCAACACGGCAGCGACGAGCAACCACCGCCACCGAGCCGCTACCCAATCCATTGAGACCTCCGTCCCTGAGCCTTCAATTGCCCGCCCGCCCCAGCAGTTCCTCGAGCCAATTGGTGACCATGATGAGTTTCAGAGGTGTTCACCACTTCAATCAGGATAGGTTGGTCCGCGAAAGATCGAGGCTTACTCGATGGGGTGGCCGTCGAGTCGCCTGGTGCCGCCTGCAATCGTTAACGCGACCGAGTTGGCAGCGTGCCTCCTTCAGCGAGGATCTTCATGCTCCCGAGTGCCCTCGTGAACGTTGCGAGCCTTCGCGCCCGGTCCGCTTCCCGGGCAGCATCGTCCGCCAGCATCGAGTTGTCGTAAATCAAGGTATAGACGAGCTTCGACGTGGTCGCCGTGACCGGCCTGGCCTCAAGGGTTCCGTGATAGAGGTCGTACGGCCGGCCCTCTCTTGGGGTCTGCGTGTAGGTATAGGAAAGCTCGGTCCGTCCCACGAGAACCTCGTTCGCGACGCTGCGCACGGAGCCGAACTCGCCCTCAACACCCGACACCATCGTACACCCCATCCCAAACCATTCTCCGATATCGCAGTACCCTCCGACACGCTCCCACACCTCGGCCGCGGGGCGGTCGACATCGATCTCCATGGGAATGAACGTGTAGGTCGGTGATTCGACCACGATTGGGTCCTGCGCGGCGACAGTGGTGGTGGCGCAGGCGAGCGCGACCGCGCAGCTGGCGGCGATTAAGGTGAATCGATGCTTCATGAATTCCCTCCAGATGGTTTGGCACAGTTGTTCAGATCCTGCCGCCATCCACCATGGCGCCTTCAGGCGTGTGCTGCAAGGCAGGCGACGCTACACCACCTGGTCAAAACGCTGTGGGGAGACTGCCCCTAGCCCGCGAGTTCAGCTATGTGGTCGACCGCGAGTTAGTTTTTTGCATGACGGATGTCTTCTCATTCGACAAACTTCTGGATGCGCCCAGCCAGCTGCGCCACGAATACGTCTCCGGCGTCGGTTGTGGTCATTCCGTGCCCGCCGTCACCCCCCGGCAACCTTGCTAGCGCCACGCCCTCGAGGTTCCGGAGTGTGCCGCCGGTCCAGATCTGCTGTTCTTCGGTCATGAACAGGGCAGAGACGGCGCCGATATTGGGCCACTCCGCCAAGAATCCCCCGTCCGGTGCGAACACCTGCACCCGCCGGTTGTCACGATCGGCCACGTAGACACGACCCTCAGCGTCGACCACCAGATTGTGTGGAAGGCCGAACTCGCCCGGCCCGGTGCCCCGGCTGCCCCACTCGAGCGCGTACTGTCCGCCGGCCGTGTATTTGACCACGCGGGCGTTGCCGTAGCCGTCGCTCACATACACATCGCCGTTCGGGCCGAAGGCGACGTCGGTCGGTAGGTTGAACGTATTCCGGCTCATGCCCGCGACACCCCTCGAGCCAAGCTCCATCAGCACACGCCCTTGGGGGCTCGTCTTGTACACGACGTGGCCAGGCGCGTCGACCACCCAGATGTTGCCGTCCGGATCGACACGCACCGAGTGGGCCCCGCAGGCATGGCACCCGGCCGCCCCGTAGACGGCCGTGTAGCCCGACTGCCCGGCCTCGCGATCTGCCGGCGCCATGATGATGATCTTGCCGTTGCTGAATAGGCCGTCGCCCCAAGCCCCGACGAACCCCCCNCCACCGTCGAACAACATGATCGGCTGGGCGCCGCGATGCAGGACCACGACGTACCCGTCCGCGCTGGNTGCCACTGCCGATACCTGACCGAAGTTCCACGCCGCGGGAGTGCCGGCAGCCGTCGTGGCCGGGTTGGGCCAGTCAGGCGCTTCGGTNTAGTCGACGACCTGCGCACTCGCTTGCCGGCCGACGGGGAGTACGAGCACGAAGCACAGAAGCATACTGATCCATCGCCGGCTCTCGATCACGCCGAGACGGCTCTCAGTCACGCCTGGAGTCACTCGCTCCCTGAGCTTCCATTCTCTCCTGATAACGGGCGCCACTCAAGACGCCCGTCAGGCTGTAGTTGCCCTCATGACAAGCGTACTCGTAGACGCGGGCNTGCAGCTGGTTGATCGGGATCTGTCCGCCCCAGGATTGGGTCCACCTCGCGGGATCATCGACAGTGAACTCGTACAGGATGGTCTCTTCGTCGACCCGAGTGAAGCGTTCGACCACCCTGGCGTCCTCCGAGGGGGGGACGCCCCGGATGAGCTGTAGTGGGCTGAGGTTCGTGGTCTCGACTACGAGTACGTCCCCTTCCCACCGACCCCAGGAGTTNCCGAAGTACGGACGGAGGCTCTTGGGCATCGGGTTAGGCTCACCAATCCGGATGATCCGCGCGTCGTGAACCATCTCCGACATGATCATCAGATAATCGGCCGTCTGTACGATGAGGTAGTTGGAGTTGTACGCCCCAACGGGAAACATGGGGGGTCCGGAAGGGGAACCGAAAAAGATGCAGCGCTCGCCGAGTGGTCTCATCTCAGGGTGGTCGTATTGGCCAAATGGGCTTCTGAGGTCCCGGCGCTCCTGGACAAGCCGTTCAGCCTCCGGCGTGCGGGCCGGAACACGGCCGTTCGCTGGATTGGTGACCAGAGAAGTTCTGGCCTCGCCATTGACGATGGCTACCCGAGTGCCCCGCTCCCAATAGACCTCGTTGTACGTGCCGACTGAGGTGCCTGCTGTCGGTGCCGGGCGGTCCGGGTCNCTCGGCGCGGTCCCGCGGATGAAGCGATCCACGGGTCGCTGTTCGAGTGCGGCGACCTCCTCAGCAGTGTAGNCAGGCCCACTACCCTCTCGGCGTTCGAACGGAGTGAGCGTCGAGTTGGTCCAGTTTCCATGAAAATCCGGACGGCCGTCGGCTGTCCTAGGGACTTGCCACTCCTCGGCGTCGGAGGTTCGAGCCTGCGCCGCCGCGGTCGAGGCNAGGCTGGGCGCTNCGGTTGCACAAAGAACGGCGAAAAGTAGAGCGGAGAAACGCATGATCTCAACCTCCATTCCAGCGGAATTCACAACCCTGAATGGCACTCCTATCATGTTCCATACTAAGCCCCTAGCCAGCCCTCTCATCTAGAGGAGCGATTGGATCGGACATGGTCGGGCTCCGGGTTCAGAACGCGCTCAACATCCGTAACCGGATCGGTAGGCGCAAGCAGGAACCCGGAATCAGTGGCCTCATTGAGCCGTAAGCCCTGATCGTAGTAACCACCGTAGGTTTGTCGGGGCGAGTTTTGGGCCCTATTCTTCGTTTGCAAAAGTCCTTTTTTAAGGTAGGCTACCATGAATACCACAAAGTCCTTGAGCGTTGNCTTGGTCCTCGCTGCTGCAGTCACCGCGCCAGCCGGTGCGAACGCCCAGGCCCCGGCGGCCCAGTCCGTGGCGCCCAACGACTACTCCGACGGGGCTACATGGCTGTGCCGACCGGGCCGGCAGGACGCCTGCGCCGTGGATATGACCACCACGGTCATTAGCGCCGACGGCTCGCTTTCACGAGAGACCTGGAGCGCGGATCCGAACGCACCGATCGACTGCTTCTATGTCTACCCCACAGTCTCGACGGACCAGACCACGAACAGCGACATGACTCCCGACGAGGCTGAGCTTCGGGTGGTAGAGCAGCAGTTCGCGCGCTTTGGCTCGGTCTGCCGACCCTATGCCCCAAGCTACCGCCAGGTCACGCTAGGCGGATTGATGGCGAGGTTGGGAAGTACAGAGGATAGAGGTCTCGATCGAGGCATCGGATACGACGACGTCCGGGACGCATTCCGTTACTACCTCGAAAACGACAACGCAGGGCGAGGCTTCGTGCTCATCGGCCATTCCCAAGGTTCTTACGTCCTCACTGCGCTGATCGCCCAGGAGATCGATGGCCAACCCGTACAGGACCGCCTGGTCTCAGCCATTCTGGTGGGCGCCGCACCCACCGTCGCACGAGGGCAGGACGTCGGAGGATCCTTCCGCACGATCCCGCTCTGCCGTTCAGCCGGGCAGACCGGCTGCCTCATTGCGTACTCCGCCTTCCGATCGACATCACCTCCACCCGAGAACACGCTTTTCGGTCGGGCACCAGACCCAAGCCTGAGTGTGGTGTGCACCAATCCGGCCGCGTTAGGGGGGGGTAGCGGGGAACTGCACGCTTATCTGTCGGGGAGTGGGAACACGATCGTGGGACCGAGACCCGCGGCAGATTGGGTCGCAGGCGGGCCCGCCGTCGAGACGCCGTTCGTCTCGGCTCCCGGGTTTCTCACCGCTACGTGTGCGACCAATGAGCACGCGACCTTCCTCGAGGTCACCGTTCACGGGAACCCTTCGGATCCTCGCGCTGACAACATCGGCGGCGACATCACGCCTCAGTGGGGGCTACACCTCATCGACGTGAACCTCGGGATGGGCAACCTCGTGGATGTCGTCCGGGAGCAGGCGGCTGCGTGGCAGTGAGGACGCTAGCCGCGATCTCCTGATAAGCTGCCATCAGGTCCCCGCGGCTCCGTCTTTGACCAGGTGATCGTGTACGGGTACTCCATCCAGACGGACACCGGCTCGGCACACGGCGGCGCGGCGCACAGCGGCGCGGCGGACGGCGATTCGGCCGCGATTCGCTCGGCTGGCCGAAACAGGCTTAGGGAGATGCCCTCGCGGAACGCCTCGTCGAAGTTGGGGTCTCCGGACTCCTTTTCGACCCGGACGTCGGCCACCACGCCGTCCCGATTGATCAACAGCCAGGCGACGAGTGCTCGCTCTCCCGATGGGGGCAGGAGACCAGCTTCGATCGCGGAGGAGAATCGCCTCTGCAACGGAGCGTGATCCACGGCCTCGGGTGGACGGTCTTGGGCCCGGAGGACCAGGACCTCTTCGACGTCGAAGGGGGGGCGCGCCAGCGCCGNTGATCCTACGGCCATCCTCATGCCCTCGGGGCCCCAACTTAAGCGNCTACAGCCCGACAGGAGGAGAAGGACGAAGCTGGCAAGCACGAGCCAGCCAGAAAGCACGCGCCCATGCGCGTGCCCGTAGCCGCACCCGTCCCTGTGTTTNCCCATTNCGACGATGNNCTAGCCTCCGGCAGGAGGGTTCGCCCTGCTCTCCACCCGACTGTCCTACCCGTGCGTACCCGAGAGCGATCCCCCGGATTCCTTCCGATGGCCTCAGCGGTGGTGGATCCGGTGTCGTAAACATGCTGGACGGGACGCAGGTCCTGCCCTTAGACTACGATTCACAGTTAATCTGGCCGTGAATCCGACCCCTCGAGGCAGCCCTACGGTTCGATGTTAAGGTCAACGCATTCCGCAGCCGCCGTCATGGCAGCCCTGGCAACCGGCTGGCTGGCCAGCAACGTCGGTGCGCAGCAGGCGACGGAGTATCGCGCCTTGCTCGACGACTACTGCGTCACTTGCCACAGCCAGCGCATCGTAGATGGCCAGAATGAGCCGGCCACCGCGTTGACGTCACAGCTCCGCGCGGTCGGTCTGGCGCTCGACGCACTCGACCTGTCCGCCGTGGCCGCCGACGCAGCCCACTGGGAGCCGGTCGTGCGCAAACTGCGGGCCGGGCTGATGCCGCCCGCCGGGCGCCGGCGTCCGGACCAGGCGGTGCTCGACGAGTTCCGCACCTGGCTCGAGACCGAACTCGATGGGGCCGTAGCGGCCAGCCCGAACCCGGGACGGACAGCGACGTTCCACCGGCTGAACCGGGCCGAGTATCACAACGCCATCCGCGACCTGCTGGCGCTGGAGATCGACGTCGTCGACTTCCTTCCCGCGGACGACGCCAGCTTCGGGTTCGACAACATCGGCGGCGTGCTGCGGATTTCACAGTCNTTGCTAGAGCGGTATCTGAACGCATCACGCGTCATCAGCCGGCTCGCGGTCGGTAGCCCACCGCCGGCCCCGTTCTCTGAGGAGTTTCGTACCGCTCAGGACGAGCAACAGCAGGACCGAGCCACCGGAATGCCGTTCGGCACACGCGGCGGGATGCTGGTGCCGTACCATTTTCCGCTCGATGCCGACTACGACCTTAAGATCCGAGTGAGCGGCGCCCGCGGGTTGGACGAACAGAACCNGATCGAGGTCACGGTCGATGGCGAGCCCATAGATCTGTCCGCCGTGGANCTCGGTTCCAGCATTGAGCTGCGGATGCCCATTACGGCCGGACCCCACGACATCGGGGTGACGTTCTATCGCAATCCACCGNTACTGGTCGAGCAGGTCCGGGAACGCTTCCAGAATCCGCGCACGGCGGGGAACAGTGGCGGACCGGGTGGCTCGATGCCGACCGTCACCAGCCTCACCATCGCCGGTCCGTACGACATCAGGGGTCCGGGCATTACGCCGAGCCGCGATAAGGTCTTCGTCTGCCAGCCGGTGACGGGCTCCGAGGAGCTGGACTGCGCCCGGACGATCCTGGCCGGTCTGGCTCGGCGGGCTTATCGGAGGCCGGTCACATCGGCCGACGTCGAGGTCCTGATCGAGTTCTTCGAGATGGGCCGTGTCAATGGCGACGGCTCTGCTGCTAGCCGCGGCTTCGATAGCGGAATCGAGCTGGCGCTGAGGCGGTTGCTCGTCAGCCCGGAGTTCCTNGTTCGGATCGAAGCGGACCCAACCGGAGTCGCATCGGACACTCCTTACGCAGTGACTGACATCGAGCTAGCCTCCCGCCTTTCGTTCTTCCTTTGGAGCAGCATCCCGGATGACGAGTTGCTCGATCTGGCCGAGCGGGGGGTGCTCAGCCAGCCGGCCGAGCTCGATCGGCAGGTGCGGCGGATGATCGCCGACCCTCGATCGAAGGAGCTGACCACCAACTTTACCGGACAGTGGTTGCAACTGAGGAACCTTGCGACCGTGGTACGGCCGGGGGCTCCCTACTCGGTCGCGTTCGACGAGACACTACGTCAGGCGATGATCACCGAGACGGAGCTGTTCTTCGACCATGTGGTACGGGAGGACCGTGGTGTCCTCGAGCTGCTGACCGCCGACTACACTTATCTGAACGGGCGCNTGGCCGGGCACTACGGGATCCCCAACGTCCAGGGCTCCCACTTCCGGCTGGTGACTTATCCGGCCAGCAGCCCCCGCGGAGGGCTGCTGGGACAAGGCAGCATCCTGACCCTGACCTCGCACGCGATCCGGACGTCGCCAGTGCTGCGTGGCAAGTGGATCCTGAACAACATCCTCGGGACTCCGCCGCCCGATCCGCCGCCGAACATCCCTGCGCTCGACGACAGGCAGACCCAGCTCAGGGTGGGGACCATGCGCGAGCGGATGTCGGCCCACCGTGACAACCCGGTCTGTGCGGCGTGCCACGCAATGATCGACCCGGCCGGGTTCGCCCTCGAGGGCTTCGACGCCATCGGCCGGTCGCGAGTGGTCGACGAGTACTACAACCGCCTCGACACCTCCGGGGTGCTCCCCGACGGTACCGTGTTCGACGGCGCCGCGGAGTTGCGGGCCGCATTGGTCGCGCGCCCGGAGCGGTTCGTCGGCACCGTCACCGAGAAAATGATGACGTACGCGCTGGGCCGGGGCCTCGACTACTATGATATGCCGGCGGTCCGCCGTATCGTTAGAGAGGCGGCGTCAGACGGCTATGGCATGCAGTCCATCATCGTGGGCATCGTAAACAGCTATCCGTTTCTGTACAGGAGATCCGAGTCATGAACTTCGTCACCAAAAAGGCGTTGTCGCGTCGGGAGGCGCTCCGCGGGATGGGAGCCATGGTGGCTCTGCCATTCCTCGACTCGATGGTGCCTGCGATGACTCCCCTCGCAGGGACAGCGGCCGCCCCCGTCATCCCGCGGCTCGGGTTCGTCTATGCGCCGAACGGGATGTTCCTGCCGAACTTCCATCCGGCCGGAGAGGGCGGAAGCGACTACGCGATGACCCCGATCCTGAGCCCGCTGGAAGCCTACCGTGAGCAGATGGTGGTGGTTACCGGGCTGAGCAACCGCGGGATCGTGAGCCCCAACGAGGGCGGCGGCGTGCACACCCGCGCCCACGGCGGCTGGCTGAGCGGCGTGCTGCCGAAACGGACCGAAGGTGCCGACATCGAAGCCGGCAAGACGGTCGACCAGTATGCCGCCGACGTGCTAGGTGCCGAGACCTCGCTGCGGTCGCTGGAGCTGACCACCGAGTCGAACTTCAGCGTCGGCAACTGTGAGAACGGCTACAGCTGCACATACCAGAACTCCACGTCCTGGCGCACTCCGACCCAGCCGTTGCCCCACGAGCGCGACCCGCGTGTGGTGTTCCAGCGGCTCTTCGGCGACGGCGGAAGCGTGGAAGCACGGTTGGCCCAGATGCAGACCGACCGCAGCATTCTCGACTCGGTCATGGAGAGCATCAACCAGCTCGAGCGCCGGCTGGGGCAGAGTGACCGTGACGTGGTAGAGGAGTACCTGGATGCGGTGCGAGATGTCGAACGCCGGATCCAGCGCACCGAGGAGAACAGTGCCACGACACCGCTTCCAACCGCGAACCAGCCGGCCGGTGTGCCCGATGCGTACGACGCGCACGTGGAGATGCTGTTCGACATGCTGGCCCTGGCCTATCAGGCCGATGTCACCCGGGTGAGTTGCTTCCAGATGGCCCGCGAGCTGAGCGGCCGCACCTACCCAGACATCGGAGTGCCGGAGGCGCACCACAGTGTGTCCCATCACCAGCTCAACCCGCACAACATCGAGCAGTACACGAAGATCAACGTCCACCACGTCACGCTGTTCAGCAAGCTGATCGAGCGGATGGCCAACACGCCGGACGGCGACGGCACGCTGCTAGACCACACCATCATGCTCTACGGCACCGGTATGGGGGATGGTGATCACCACACACCTTACAACCTGCCGGTGATCCTGGTCGGTGGCGGCTGCGGACGGCTCGCTGGTGGTCGCCACATGAAGTACGAGATGGACACGCCGTTCATGAACCTCGGGTTGACGCTGCTCGACAAAGTCGACGTCAACCTGGACCGGATCTCGGATAGCACGGGGCGGTTGACGGATCTCTGATGGTTCACTCGAAGAAGGCAGGGGGCAGAAGGCGAAACGGGCCGGCGCGATGAGGACGGTCTGGGTCGCTGCGTCGGTTTTGCTGTGCGCCGGCGCCACACCAGCGCCGCCTGACCCGCAGCCCTCTGACCTACAGCCGCCGGACCTGCCGAAGCCTTACCTGCCGGCGGCGGACGTGCCGCTGGTGGACGCGGTGCGTCGTGGTGACGCCAACGCCGTACGCGAACTGCTCGAGTCGGGTGTCGAGGTCGACGCGACGACAGCGGACGGCGCCACCGCGCTGCTTTGGGCAGTGCACACCGACCAGCCCGAGCTGGTGGCGCTGCTGCTCGAGGCCGGGGCCGATGTCGACATCAGCAACCGCTACGGAGTCGGCTCGGCGCACCTGGCGGCCGAAAACGGCAATGCGGCGATTCTCGAGCGTCTCCTCCTGGCCGGTGTCGACCCCAACCTCACGCTGCAAGGTGGTGAAACGCTGCTCATGACCGCCGCGCGCACCGGCAATCCGGAGACGGTACGGACCCTGCTTGCGCATGGGGCCGATCCAAACCTCCGGGAGACGACCCAGGGCCAGACGGCGCTGATGTGGGCCGCCNNCAACAACAACGCCGCTGCGCTCCGCTTGCTTGCCGAAAACGGTGCGGAGATCAACACGAAGACCGACAACCCATCCCGCGGCAGGGGCAGCACCTTCGCGTCTCCATCCCCCACTGGCTTCTCAGCNTTGATGTTCGCGGTACGCGCCGGACATATCGATGCCACGCGGGTGCTGCTCGATGCCGATGCGGACGTAAACGACACCGTGTCGGACGGAGAGAGCGCACTGGTCGTGGCGGCGGCCAACGCCAACTGGGAGCTGGCGGCCTATCTTCTCGACCGCGGTGCCGATGCCACGCACGCCAAGGGCGGCTGGAACGCCCTGCACCAGACGGTGCGGACTCGCCGGATGAACCTAGCGTTCGGCACGCCGGGGCCGTTTTCGTCCGGGACGCTCGACAGCATCGACCTGATCCGGAAACTCCTGGACGCCGGGGTCGACGTGAACGCCCGGATGACCCGNAACGGGATGCGGGACGGACAGCGTAACCGGTTCAACCGGCTCGGAGCGACCGCGTTCATGCTGGCGGCCAAGGTGACCGACGTCGAGGCGATGCAGGTGCTGCTTGAGGCGGGCGCCGACCCGACGNTGCCNACCGCGGACGGCACCACGCCGTTGATGGTCGCCGCTGGTCTGGCCATCTGGAATCCGGGCGAAGATGGCGGGTCGTTTACCGGGCAGGAAGCGGAGGTCCTCGAGGCGGTCCNGATCACCGTCGAAGGCGGCAACGACGTCAACGCGCGCAACTACCGTGGCGAAACCGCCCTGCATGGGGTCGGCTTCCGGGGCGTGAACATCGTGCTCGACTATCTNGTGGAGCAGGGTGCCGACTTAGCGGCGCTGACCGTCGACGGTTGGTCGGCGCTGGCGATCGCCCGGGGGCTCAGTTACACGGACTTCTACAAGGCCCAGCTGCATACCGCGGCCCGGCTCGAGGAGCTAATGCAGGCCCGCGGGCTCGAGACCGAGAGCGAAGCGCACCGGGTGCCGGGCTCCGTCTGCTACGACTGCCTGCAGACCCGACGCGACCAGTCCCGCGGGGTGGCGGAGCGCGACGAGTGGATGGAAGCCAACTTCGACCCGGACAACTACGCCACCCAGATGATGCCCGGCTGGAGCTCCCAGCCCTATCCGCCTCCGCCAGAGGCGTAGAGCCCAGTCGGCCGGCGAGAGATCACAAACCGCTATACGACCTTGGTCGAATTGCCGTCGAAANCCCGGACGGTCTATGCTCAATCCTCACAGAATCTCGGAGCGTCGTCAGACACCGTTGATGTGCCGATGATAACCCAGGAACGCGCCTACACGTCNCCGANCTGGTATAGCCCGGNCCGTTAAGGGGGAGCCTCGAGGCGGGAAAAGAGACCGCGCCGGTCCTACCTTCCTCGGAAAACCGCCCGNCGTTTTTCNACGAACGCGGTGACCCCTTCGCGGAAATCGTCCGTCATGGCACAGTCGGCGAAGGCTTCCGCCTCCATCTGGAGTTGGCGCTCCATTTGGTTTTCGAGCGACCCGTAGATAAGGCGCTTGGCCTGCCCGTACGCGCGGGTCGGGCCCGCGGCGAGCCGTTGTGCCAGCTTCCTGGTCTCATCCGCCAGATCATCCGCAGGCACCACGAAGTTGACGAGGCCAAAACGCGCAAGGTCGGCGGCGGCGATTCTGTCTCCCAGAAGAGCCATCTCCATGGCCTTCTTGGCCCCGATGGCGCGCGGGAGTGCAAACGTCGACCCCCCATCGGGGCTCGTGCCGATGAGCGAATACGCGAGCGTGAAGAACGAGTCCTCAGCCGCGATGATAAGATCGCAACACGCCGCCAAGCTCACTCCGGCGCCGGCCGCAGCGCCCCGGACCGAGGCGATGATGGGCTTGGGGAGACGCCGCATGGCGAACATGATCGGGTGCAGCGTGTGAATCCGATGCAGGAAGAGATCGCGCATGTCGACGGGCTCCTCTTCGGCGAACAGGCTCGCGAAGCTCTTGACGTCGCCTCCGGCCATGAAGTGTTCGCCCGCACCTCGTAAAACGACGCAGCGCACGTCGTCGTCGGTCTCGAAACGGTGGAATGCTTCGTCGAGTCCCGCACGCATCTCCGATGAAAGAGCATTACGCGCATCGGGCCGGTTCATGGTGAGTGTGGCGACGCCGTCGGCGCTATCGATCAGGAGGTCGGACATTGATTACGACTCCTTTGTGGGTCCAAGAGTGCGATTGTGGATGGTGAGCCGCAGGCTGGCTAGGCGCCGAACACCGATACCAGTTCCCTCTCCGCACACGGCTGCAGAATCGCCCGCGCGTCCTTGACGAGCTGCCACAACATATCGTGTTCCGAAGTCCTGTCTTCACACACGACTGGCTCTACGAAGCACTCCCACGAGCGGTCGGCCTCCGTGTACCCCAGCGTGACCTGAAGGCAGATCGCGGTTCGCGGGACCTCCATACAACCTGCGAACTCCTCGGCATCCTGGAGGCTCGAAACCTGTAACATACAGTCCGCGTGCTCTCGATAAGTCGGTTCCTCCAAGCGAAGCTGAGACCGTGCCGACACCATGACGAAACCGGTCCCCAACGGGGCGATGGCGCTAGTCGGGGGTGAGACCAAGGCCCCGGCGCCCCCGGAAGCGTCGTCGGAAGCATCCTCTGAAGCAGCAGCACCTGAAGAATCGGCACCACCACACGCGGAGACGAAAATCACCGCGCCCAAGAAAAGCACGGCACTCCTGCCCCCTCGTCTGAAGATGGTCCGTCCTACGGTTGGCGGGTTCATCCCACTATCGACTCCAAGTGAGAAAGTTCATCCAAATGATAAAGCGGTGGATCACCTACGTCGATCCTCCACAAAACTGATGGCGGATCGCATCAGGGCCACCGACCATCGCGCTAACGGCCGCCTCCCGGTATGATGGGCACGCCATGCGACCGATACCCCTTGCCTTTGCTGCCGTGTGTACCGCCGCTCTCACCGGTGTGGCGTCGCAGCCGCTGTACGCTCAGGAGGAGGCGTCGGTCAATCGCGTCATCGAGCAACTCCGGCAGGGCCAGCCCGCCATCGGCACCTTCACACGCGCGGCCCGCCCCGGCCTCGACTTCGCGGTCATCGACGAACAGTACGGCGATTTCGATATCGACGGGGTTCGCGAGGCTGTTGTCGCAATACGGGCGGGATCAGCTACACCCGCCATCACGCCGGTCGTGCGTATTCCGCTCGCGGAGAGAGACACGCCCGAAGAGGTGGTCAGGCAGGTGCTCGACGCCGGCGCGTCGAGTGTGATGTTCCCTGACATTGAGACACGGGCGCAGGCCGTATCCGCGGTCAACTCGATGCGCGTCGGGCAGGCTTCCGGTGCGGACGTCTGGCCGCTCGATCCGAACGGGACGCTGCTCGCGATGCTGCAGATCGAAACCTTGGTTGGAATCGCGAATCTCGACGAGATCCTCGATGTGCCGGGGATCGGCGTGATCTTCCTGGGACCCACCGACCTCGCCGCGTCAGCCCGTGAGGACGGTCCCAACGCTCCGCGCGTCGACGCCCTGGTACATCAGGTCCTCGAGGCTTGCCTCGAGCGCAATATCCCGTGTGGTTATCCGATCGTGGCGAGCACGCCCGAAGACGCCGCGCGCCAGACGGCGAGACGGCTTGCGGAGGGCTTCAAGGTGTTGGCGGTCATGACCACGGTGCGATAGGCGAGCCCTGCTGCATCACAGTGGTGTTTTCAAGTCCCTCACCGCACCGACGGGGCTTCAATTGGAAGAACCGGGAAGACCTGACCCTCAAAAACAGTCCCCCANACTTCGATGTCTTTCACGTCGTCGGGTGACACGGCGAAGGGATCNTCCTCCAGGACGGCGAAATCGGCCTTCTTGCCGGCGGCGATGCTGCCGATTTCGTGGTCCATACGAAGCGACCACGCGGCGTCGACCGTGACAGCGCGCAGCGCCTGGTCGAGCGTCAGCGCCTCGTCCGGCCCTCGCACCGTGCCGCTNGCCGTCTTTCGCGTCGTCACCGACCAGACGGCTAGGAGCGGCCGCACCGGTCCCATCGGCAGGTCGGAGTGCAGCGTGACCCTCACGCCGTTCCGCACCAGCGACCCGAGGCGGATCATCTGGTCGGCACGCTCCGGGCCGATCCCAACCTCCGCGTATTTGTCACCCAGCTGCCACAGGTAGTACCCGGTGGCCGACACCACACCGTTCAGCCGCCCGAGCCGGGTGGCCTGATCCTGCCGCGAGAACCCGAAGTGCTGCAGGATGTAGCGATGGTCGGGGCGCGGGTACTCCTCGAGCAGGTCCTCGAGCGCATCAAGCGTGACATCAACTCCTAGATCCCCGTTGACGTGTATGTTGATGTCGAACCCCGACTGCCAGAACGGCTCGATCTGGGGCTTCAGTTGTTCGGGCGGCATGAGCCACTCGCCCTGGTGGCCGTCGATGTAGCCGGGGGGGCCCATCTGCATGTACTGAGCGAACATCGCGCCGTCTAGCATGAACTTGATGCCCTTCGTGTAGATCATCCGCCCGGTGTTCGACGCCTGATCGTTTTCAAACTTCTCGGACAGCGTGGCTCCAGGCCTGCGGTTGAACCCACCTGGCCTAGGGACCATGAGCGTCCGAAACGGTATCCGCTCGGAATCGAATGCGGTCCACGTAGCGGAGCCCGGCCTTGGCGCACTGCCGGCGGTGGAGATCGTCGTCACACCACCGCGATGGATCAGGTCGGCCACCAGGGCCAAGCCGTTGTCTGATGCGTCGCGATCCCGCAGATAACGGGCGATACCCCCTTGGACCACGGACTGGCCGCGTTCCCAGAACCGTCCAGCCTCCCAGTCGACGCCATCGGTCACCCTTGCCGCGGCTGCTGCGGTGATCTGCGCCGCGTCGAGCGCGGCCGTGTTCAAGACCACCTCGTGCGAGGAGCGCTGCGTCACCACGATCGGGCGCGTCGCGGAGATCGCGTCCAGATCCTGGCGCGTGATGAGCCCATGCCAGAAGGCGTTATAGCCCCATGTGAAGAAGGTTTTGTCGGAATCCGGATCCCGATCGACCAACTCCCGGAGCCGCGCCAGATAACCCGCCCGGTCCGTCACGCCCTCGATGAACCCGGAGGGCAGATCCCAGTCCTCCGGGGTGATGATCTCGTTCCGCGCCAGCAGCGAGACGGCCAGGTCGGGATGCAGGTGCGGATCGATGAACCCCGGCAGCAGCACCTTGTCGCGAAACGTCTCATCGATCTCGTAGTCGAACGCCTCAAGCCACGGTTCGAGCATTTCCATCGTGCCGACGGCCACGATCCGGTCGTCTCTGACGGCCACGGCCGTCGCGGAAGGGAGGGACGGGTCCATCGTGATGATCTGGCGAGCCGGATAGACCGTCAGTTGGTTCGCCGAGGCGCTCGCAGGGATCAGAACCCACAGCGCCACCCAGGGGACCGCCAGACGAAGGATAGTGCGTGCTGATGTCTCCCTCATCGTACGTCCTCCTTCACAAGCTTGCCGACGATCAACACGCCATCGCTTCCGAACTGGAACCACCCTATTGAACAGTGAAGGCGACCAGTTCAGCGACATTCTCCTCATCCAGAGCCGCTACGGCAATGTACTGCTTGCCATCGGACATGTAAGTGATCGGGAAACCGATGGTTGGTCCACCCGGAAGCTGAACCTCGTGGACCACGTCACCGGTCATCTTGTCATATGCCCTGAGCACCGGCTCACCCCCCGCTCCCTCACCGGAGAACAGCAAGGTCGATGTCACGAGGAGCCCAGACCCAAGGGTCGGCCTCCCCGTCGTCGGCACTTCCACACCCTGAAGGTCCGGATGTCCTCGGACGTTGTCGGGTGTGTTTCCATGCGGAATCTGCCACAGGATCTCTCCCACCGTCAGATCAATCGCGGTGATCCGGCCGTACGGAGGCTTCACGAGTGGAAGGCCACGGATGTTCGGAACCGCTCGAGACCGTGCTACGTGGTAACGCACTCCGGTCCGTTCTGTCCCCTCCACCAACCCGAGCAGCGATGGCGCCGTACGCGACGGCACGAAGAGAATGTCTCTCTCGGGATCGACCGCCCCCCCGGGCCAGTTGACGCCGCCGCCAATGCCAGGGAGCGCCACAGTCCCTCGATTGGTTCCATCCGGCTCAACCAAGGACGGCGGAGTATAGAGGGGACCGAGCCGATAGCTCTCCATCACCCGCAACGCCTCGGCCCGAAGCTCCGGTGTGAAGTCTATGAGGTCGTCCTCGCCGATGCCTTGACGGTCGTAAGCGGGCGGCTTGGTGGGAAACGGCTGGGTGGGAGAAGTCCGCTCCCCCGGAACGTCCGACTGTGGCACGTCCCGTTCCTCGATCGGCCAGACCGGTTCGCCCGTCGCACGGTCGAGCACGTAAGCGAACCCCTGCTTCGTGAGCTGCACCAGAGCCTTCACCAGGACACCGTCCACCTCGACGTCGACAAGGATGGGGGCCGTCGGAGGATCGTAGTCCCACAGTTCGTGATGGGTGAGCTGAAAATGCCAAACCCGCTCGCCGGTCTGGGCGTCGAGTGCTACCACGGAGTTCCCGAAGAGGTTGTCTCCCGGCCGATAGCCGCCGAAATAGTCGTTCGTGGGAGTCTCAGTGGGTACATAGAACAAGCCGAGTTCCTCGTCGGTCGTAACGGGCGCCCAATGCCCGACGTTCCCGGTGTACTTCCAGGACGCATCGAGGAGNTCCGGATACTCTCGCACCCAGTCCTTCGTGCCGCTTGATACGTCCCAAAGGGCCTCGTCCGCTCTCTCCCAGGTCTCTATGCCGTATTCATCCTCAGCAGGGACCGTATTGAAGCGCCAGAGCACCTGACCCGAGCGGGCATCGTACGCCACCACGTCGCCAGGGACGTTCATGGGCCAAACCTCATTGGGAGACGCACGGGTCGGTATGCTGCCGGTATGCATTGAAATCGAAGACACAATCACGTTCCCGAGAATCGCCGGCGGTGACGTGTTGGCCACCCTACCCGCTCTCTCCGCTGCCGGCCGCGCATTCCAACGCAGATCATCCATCATGTCCACCACGCCGGCCACCCCGAATCCCTGAACCGGGTTCCCCGTCCGAGCCTCCAGGGCCACCAACTGATAACTCGGCGTCACCACGAAGATGCGCCCATCCCCTGCCCCATCCGTCCAGTAGCTCACGCCGCGCCCGGAGCTCCGTGCAACGGGCTCGATGATGTCGCCCCACCTCTGTTCGTTCTCACCCGGCCGCCAGATCCACAAGGTCTCACCCGTAGCGGCCTCGATGGCAACCACGCTGCGTTGGTTGCCGGCGGTCGTATAGAGGATCCCGTCGATCACCAGGGGACTGACTTGCATCCGGCCGGCCGGAGGGGGGGTGCCGTAGTTCCGTGCGCTCCATCGCCATGCCACTTCCAGATCCCCGACGTTGCCGGAATGAATCTGGTCTAGCGGCGAGTAGCGGGTGGCGCCCTGGTCCGCCCCAAACACACCCCAGTCCCCATCTATTGCACCCGACTGCGCGGTAGCATCAGCCGCTCCCAGACACACGACGGCCGTAGCCGCCACAGCACAACGGATCACAGAGCGTCAAGTCCTCCTCAGATCAGTACACCGCCCTTCGGTGAGCAAGACTTGCTCAGGCCGACCACAATATGAGGCGAGTGACCGCTTCGCTAGCNGNCGCCGGGCACCGGACCCAGGCGCGTACCTGNTATTCGGGTGCCGGTGAAGCGCCAAAGTGGCTATCATTCGGGCCGTTTTAGCCAACCGGACAGGAGCGTTCATGACGTCGGAACTGGGGACAGCGGACCACCCACTCAGGGTGGCCATCATCGGGTCGGGGCCGGCCGGGTTTTATACCGCCGACCACCTTCTCAAGCAGAGCGATATTCACGTCCAGGTCGACATGTTCGATCGTCTCCCGACTCCGTTCGGCCTCGTACGTTTCGGTGTCGCCCCGGATCACCAGAAGATCAAGAACGTCACGCGGGTGTTCGACCGCATCGCCCAGAAAGAGACATTCCGGTTCTTCGGCGATGTGGAGGTGGGAAAGGACATCAGCTTGACTGACCTCAGCGAGCACTTTCACCAGATCTGCTTCGCCACCGGCGCCGAGACGGANCGGCGGATGGGCATCCCCGGCGAGGATCTGGCTCGAAGCCGCACTGCCACCGAATTCGTGGCTTGGTTCAACGGCCACCCCGACTACCGGGACTATGAGTTCGATCTCTCCGCCGAACGCGTCGCCGTGGTGGGCGTCGGAAACGTCGCGGTGGATGTCGCACGGATTTTGTGCCGCACGCCCGATGAGCTGGCCGAGACCGACATCGCCGACCACGCGCTCGANGNNTTGAGCCAGAGCAAAGTGCGCGAGGTGGTCATGCTCGGCCGGCGCGGGCCCCTNCAAGCCGCTTTCACGAATCCGGAAGTTCGGGAGCTGGGCGAGTTGGTGGGNGCGGACATTCACATCCCTCCCGAGGACATGCNCCTCGACTCCCTCAGCGAGGCCGAGCTCGAGAACACGGATGACGACACCTTGCGGAAGAAGATCACGATTCTCGAGGACTTCGCCCANCGNTCCCNTGAGGGTAAGGAGCGCTTGCTCACGCTNCGGTTCCTGGTCTCGCCCACCGANNTGATCNCCGGCGACGNCGGCGGGGTCCGGGCCATGCGAATCGTGCGCAACGAGCTCACCTCGGACGGGGGGAAACTGCNCCCTCGCGCCACCGAGCAGACCGAAGAGCTTCCGGTGGACCTGGTCTTTCGATCGGTCGGATACCGGGGCCTCCCCATGGAGGGTCTGCCCTTCAACGAGAGCTGGGGGGTGATCCCGAACGAGATCGGCCGTGTGACCGAGCCGGAGACCGGCCAACCCGTGCGNGGGATGTACGTNAGCGGCTGGATCAANCGCGGGCCGACCGGAGTGATCGGNACGAACAAGAAAGANGGGACNGANACCGCCGGCGCCATGNTNGAAGACNCCGGTTCGTCCTCCGTCCTCGATCCGGCGCATCCCGATCCGTCGNCCCTCGANGCGCTGGTTCGGGAGCGNCAGCCNNACNTNGTGAACTANGCNGACTGGAGCCGATTGGATGAGCTGGAGCAGTCGCGAGGCGAGGCTGGTGGGCGNCCGCGCGTGAAGTTCACGTCNCGGGCCGANATGCGAGCCGNTGCTGACGGCTAGGTGACCGGCCTCAGAATCTCGTTTTACCCACGTAGCGGACACACAGAGTCAGGAGACCTACCCATGCGATCAAGGATCAAGAAAGCCGCAAAGACGCTCGGAATGGCCCTGCTCGTGGTGGTGGGAGGCGGGCTCGCCTCACTTCGTCTTCTCGGCTACGAGCCCAGCGATCAGCGCCCCGGTTTGTGGTTGACTGGGGACCGGGTTACGGAG
>PAUA01000022.1 GCA_002712565.1 Gemmatimonadota bacterium
CCACCAAGGTCGCGCAGATCGGCATAGTAGCGGAGGTTTCCGCCCTGATTGCGGGTGTAGATTTTCGGCACAGCAGCGTCTCCTTGTTACTGTTAGACGTTACTGTTTACGATCACCCGCCGCAAGATATACAGCCCAAGCCATTGTCATAACTACGTTTACACAACGCGCCCGGCAGGATTCGAACCTGCGACCTACGGATTAGAAGTCCGTTGCTCTATCCAACTGAGCTACGGGCGCTTGGGTGAGGGCACCTGATCCCTCGATCCACGGGAAGCTAACAAACGACTTGCTGCAGCCCAATACCGCCTTGCCTGAACGCGTGACATATATCTTGGGTATGACGTCCGCACCCTCCTGAGGGGAGAGTTCGTGATAACCGCGACGAAATCCAGGCGCCATTACGCGGACCAGATGGCGGCCACATTCGTGCTCGGTGCGGCCCTCGGCCTGACTCCTCCCCTCAGCTCGCACAACCTCGAATTCCTCGCACGGCCGATCGTGCCGCATCTCTCAATCAGCACTTTTTTGTTGGGATGTATCGGGGGTAAAATGTGCCAAACTAAGGCAAGAAGTGCGCACTCGAACGCCGGCCCGGGAGTTTGCCTATGGATACATCTCCTTATATCATGCGTCCCGGTGGACACAGGTGTCCGTCGGTCTCGCCCGCTCCTCGGCGCAACACGGTCCGGGCGGGGCATTTAATGGATTCAACGAAGGCGGGAGGGGTCATGAGAGTACTCGGAGTAGTCATGGCAGCAGTTGCTTTGCTCGTTTCGGTACCCGCAGACGTAGCAGCTCAGGACTTAAGCGGAATGTGGATTATCACGATCCAGTCGCCGGAAGGGGACCAACCGCTTCCCGTTACGATCGTCCAAGACGGTGAAGACCTTAAGGCCACTGGCGAGATTCCCGAGCTGGGGCCGGTCGAGATAGTCGGCACCATCCAGGCTTCCCAGATTCGCATGGAATGGGATTTTTTCATCGAGGGGATGGAGTTGAATATCGTCTTCACAGGGGCGGTCGCCGAGGATGGTACGCTCGCCGGATCGGCAGACTTCGGAGGCTTCGGCGAAGGAGCTTGGACCGCGACGCGGGTAGAGAACTGACCGGAAGGCCCGCACGGAAAATTTGAGGGTCCGCGGCAGGTCGCGGTCCTTCCTGTAGTGATTGCGGGGGGCTACCGGAGCGTTTTCGGTAGTCCCCCGCTCTGCCGTCCCACCTCCGGCTCAGTCCGATGCCATGCTCTGGCGATGTGATTGCTGCGGTCTTATGATGGGCGATTATCGGGAAAGTCGCTTAATCGTAACTCCTCGAACTCTCGTGGGTGCGCCTGCAAAAGGAGACCCTCTTGGTTCACCGCTTCACCAGTGAGGAAACCATGTCAACTCAATCCCGCGGTCTCCAGGGCCACTCGTACGGGGTCGCCTTCGTGCTTGGCTTGTTACTGGTGGCGCCCACACTCGGTTTCGGGCAGGAGCGCCAAAATCCCTACGGGGAGTGGCGTTACCAAAGCGCGGATGCATACGGCACCCGCTACACGCCGGTCGACCAAATCGATGCCTCCAACTTCGCCGACCTCGAGGTCGCATGGGAGTGGCGAGCTGACAACTTCGGTCCCCTGGTCGACCAGCAGTTCAAGTCCACGCCGAGTTATATCGACGGACTCCTTTATACCGTGGCGGGCCAGCGTCGCACGGTGGCAGCGATCGACCCCACGACCGGTGAAACCGTGTGGACCTACCGCGAGCCCAACACGACGCGGTGGGAGCGCTCGATGCGCCAGAACTACGGAAAGGGGGTCGCGTACGGGGAGGTCGACGGCAGGGGTGTGATTTTCTACACTTCGCCCGCGTTCTTCCTTCACGCGCTGGATGCCAAGACCGGCGAGCACATCCAGAACTTCGGCTCACCGGTGCCTATCGACGGCTTCCCGTCGACCGGGGTCGTGGACCTGCTCCCCCCCCTCATCGAGGATTGGGGACCTTGGTTGGACTACGACGGCACGTACGATCCCGACTACGGCATTCCGAGGGAGTTGGGCTACATCACGTCCTCGTCGCCTCCGATCGTCGTAAACGGTGTGGTGGTGGTCGGAAACTCAGCCGAACAGGGCTACAACCAGACCCGGATCGAAAACGTTCCGGGCGACATCCTCGCATTCGACGCCCGGAGCGGTGATTTCAAGTGGAAGTTCCACGTGATCCCGCGGCCGGGTGAGTTCGGTCACGAAACGTGGGAGAACGACGCCTGGCAGTGGACGGGAGACGTCTCTTCGTGGGCGCCGATGTCCGCGGACGAAAACCTTGGACTCGTGTATTTCCCCACGAATCCGCCGACGATCGACTATTTTGGCGGGTTCCGCCCCGGGGACAACCTCTTCGGGACCAGCGTTGTCGCCCTGGATGTTCAGACGGGTGAGCGCGTATGGCACTTCCAGACGGTCCACAACGACCAGTGGAACTACGATCTACCGAACGTCCCAATTCTTGTTGATCTCGAAGTGGACGGGCAGGCCATTCCAGCCCTGGTTCAGACGTCGAAGCAGGGACTCATCTACGCGTTCAATCGGGAGACCGGGGAGCCAATATGGCCGATCGAAGAGGTGCCGGTAGTTCAGACCGAGGTGCCCGGGAACTGGACGTCGCCGACCCAACCTCTTCCCACGCGGCCCGAGCCCTCCGAGCCGCTCGGCCTCGATCCCGACAATATTATTGACTTCACGCCCGAATTACGCGCTGAGGCGATGGAATTGATCCAAGACTATCGCATCGGCGGACCGTACGTGCCCCGTCTCTTCGTGGGACACGACGCGGGCGTAGTCGCGAACATTCGATGCTCCGGCGGGCTGAACATTACGAATCCAGCGACGTTGGATCCGACGACCGGCATCCTATATGTGCCCTCCTCGAAGAGTTGCGGCGGTGGCTTAGTCGCCTCTGGGGCCGATGCGGACGAGCCGGACAACCCGGCGACCACCGGATCCACGATTTCCCAATGGGTGTCCGGCCCCGGCCGCGGACTACCCCGCGTCCAGGGTTTGCCCATCTTGAAGCCACCCTACAACAGGCTTTCGGCGTACGACATGAACACGGGTGAGCGGATCTACTGGATTCCGATCGGAGAGCCCTCCCAAGANATGAGGAACAACCCGGCTCTTCAGGGCGTGGACATGTCGCGCTTCGGTGGGGGCGGAAACTCCATCCAGATGGTGGCCGGTGACCTTCTGTACGCGACGGAAGGATCCAGCGGGGCGCCGGTCCTAAACGCCTACAACAAGCTGACCGGGGAGCATGTGGGCGAGATCCTGATTCCCTCCCCCGGGCAGTACGGCATGATGAGTTTCTTACACCACGACTATCAGCACATCGTGGTGCAGGTNGGCCGTCCNGGCCGTTTGGTCGCGCTNCGACTGCCGGGTATGGATATCGGCCCAGTGCACTAGGNAGGGGGCTCTAGCCATCCGCTTCGGGGGTCTTGGCTAGGCTGATTNGAGAGCCCCCGGCGGTCTGACCGCCGGGGGCTTCTCAACTTGTGACATCGGACTAANGCTGCCGAAAGNGTACANCGGATCTTCCACANCCTTCCAAAGGAGACGACATGCGGAAACTCANCTTGGTGCTGGCCGTCCTTNCGGCCGCCCCCGTTCACGCTTTGTCGCAGAACGGATGGGATGATCCGTTCGCGGCACATCAGGTGATGGACAACCTCTACTTCGTGGGCACCGGAGGCCTGGGCACGTTCCTGATTACGACGCCNGAGGGGCACATCCTCATCAACACGGATTTCGAGCGAACGATCCCCATGATCGAACGAAGCATGGCGGAGCTCGGCTTCGACCTGGCCGACATCAAGATCATCTTGGGCAGCCACGCCCACGGGGATCACCAGGCGGCCGATGTGTTTCTCCGGGAGCGCATCGGAGCCCAGATCATGATCATGGAGGAGGANGTCGAACCTTGGCAGCGTATGAATCGGGGTGCCGGTGAGGTCCAGCTCGACCGCATCCTGCACGACGGAGAGAAAGTGACGCTGGGCGGGACAACACTCGTCGCCCACCTCACACCGGGTCACACACAGGGATGCACGAGTTGGGGNATGGAGCTCGAAGAGAACGGGCGGACGTACAANGCGCTCATCGTCTGCAGCTTCGGTGTGAACAACGGCTATAACTTGATCGACAACCCGAANTACCCNAACCAAGCCGAAGACTACCGGNCCACGTTCGCCAAGGCGCGCGCGATGCCAGTTGATGTCTTTCTCGGCTCACACGGTTCCTTCTACGGNCTGCGTGGCAAGTACGAAACTCTTCAGCNTCGCAATGAANGCGACCCGAACCCGTTCGTCGATCACGCCGGATACCTGGANTATATAGATCAGTACGAGCAGCGCTTCCAAGCGATGTTGGAGACACAGCAGAGGCCAAACCGTTGACGTCGAGATCTGCGCTCGAAGGAGGGGCGTGGATCCTGTCCTAGTGGCCCAGGGGACCATCTCAAGAGTTGGGGACGTCAACGCAAGATCGAAGCGAGGTAAGAATCATGTCGAACGCCCGTGTGCNCCCCGTCCTCCGAGGCGGACTACTCGCGGCGGTGGCCGCAGTACTAATGGTGACCCTGGCTGAAGGNCTCACCGCCCAGGCCGGGGCAAGTCCCTTCCGCACGGTCGACGGTTGGGCCAAGCTTCCGGCGGGGAGGCAGATGGGGGCCGTCGGGGATGTGACGATCGACAACGATGGTGAGCACNTCTGGGCCATAGTGAGNTGTGATGCAGGGGCCGATCGNTTCGGCAGCGAGTGCCTCGATTCGGATCTGGACCCGGTCATCAAGTTCGACTCCGAAGGNAATACCGTCGANAGCTTCGGCGGGGGCATGTTCATCTGGCCCCACGGCATCGATGTGGANCCTGACGGAAACGTGTGGGTGACGGACGGAGTGTCCGCNGGNGGAACACCGGAAGGAACGAGGGGACAGCAGGTCATCAAATTCAGTCCCACNGGTCGGGTCCTGNTGACCCTNGGCACGCCCGGGGTTGCNGGAGGGGGTCGNTCCCACTTCAACGCGCCCGCCGACGTGGTGGTAGNTGACGATGGATCTATCTTCGTCGCCGATGGACACGCGGGGGGGGGGAACAACCGGGTCGTCAAGTTCGCACCGGATGGTAGCTACCTTATGGAATGGGGACAGACGGGTTACGCACCGGGTGAATTCCGGACACTGCACGCCATCGCCCTGGACCAGAGAGGCCGNGTGTTCGTGGCNGACCGATCNAACAATCGGATCCAAATTTTCGACCAGGAGGGGANCTTCCTCTCCCAATGGACGCAATTCGGTCGACCGAGNGGCATCTTCTTCGACGACAACGATCAGATTTATGTGGCNGATTCCGAATCGGACGACATTGAGAACCCGGGTTGGGAGATGGGGATCAGGATCGGTAACGCCCTCTCCGGTTGGGTGACNGACTTCATTCTTTATCCTGCGGGNGATCCTCGNTCGAGGTCCGGAAANGGAGCAGAGTTCGTCGCCGTTGACCGTTACGGGAACATGTATGGCGGCGAACCGCGNCCCCGAAACGTGCANAAATACGTTCGGGTCAGGCCGTAAGCGGCGACAGACCGCCGATCGATTGGGTCAAACGACCGGTGGCGGGTGACCGGTTCGTCGGGTCGGCCGGTCAGTTCGACTGGCCGATCGCGCTCNCNTNGGCGAGTTCGACGATCACGTCGGCGTCTCGCTGTAGGAGCAGCCGCTCCTGCACGAGGCGGTCGGAGGCCTGGGTTACCAAACTCACATAGGCATCGTGCGTCGGGTAACGCTCCTCAATCGACAAACGTGGGTCCCCCGATTCCTGCCGCTCCGCGTCGTCAGCGGCGAAAGGAATGAACGACCCGGCTCCGGCACACTGTGCTCCCTCGGCATAACCCTCCCGCCGCAGATTCCAGCCGGTGAACGTACCGATGGGGACTGCCAGGTCCGGATGCCGAATCCCCGCGAGCATATTTCCATCTAGATCGACACGGCCTGCGAGCACAACGTAGCCGTCGCCTTGGAGGGGCGGGAACGTATTGTGATTGTTTCGGCGAAGCGNGTTGTGGCTCCCGGTGAACGTCACATCGGGAATNATCGGAAANCCAACCGNCGTGGGGGGNACCAGCGTTCCGAGTGGNACCGTCGGAAAACGACTCGGCGGTGGCTCGGTTCCGTCTACGACCCACTCATNCAAGGCGACNGTAAGNGCACGGCGAATCTGGGCCATGGGNACGGGGCTGTTGAGATTCTGGCAAATGCCNNGGCGCGGCGACTCGACATGAACGCCGCNNCCGCCCCCGTGTCGTGTGCCCGCGATNAGGTAGGCNCGAACGTTGTCGGGTAGATCGACGTGCCCCCCGTACGGGTCCGTCACGATGAGGGATGAGCGGGCTTGCCAGATTTCGGCCTCCCCGTCGCTGTGGATGATCCGCGGGCAGGTACTAGAGGCCGTGCACCTCACCAGCAGGCCGTCTGCCCGATCGCTGATCGGATCGTACACGGTCCCATAGGTAAACGGGAATTGATCCCCGGGGTAGAAATGGTCCTCGTGCTGCTTCTGCCACCGTCCCGGTTGGCTGAACTGATAGTTCGTGAACGTCTTCCGTGAACCGGCGATGTTGGGGTGCATGCCGTCGAAGACGATCCGACCCCCGACGTCCTCGTTGAANCCCAGGTAGAGCATGTCCCTCAGGAATCGCCCACTCTGGGAGATCCCGAGGGAGATNGCGGTGTTCGGCAAGCCGACGGACATGAGTGGATTCGGATTACCTTCACCGTCTGTTATCTCGTACCGTAGAAAGGAAATCACGTCACGTGTCGCCGCAAAACCCAATCCCATGACGATCGGATCTTTCGCGAGATAGAGCATGTCGTAGATCGCCCCGCCGTCGAATTCCGCGGGGCGGTTGACACGGATACGGCGCTCGTTCGTAAAACTCCACGTGCCATCTTCGATTGGTACACGAAGAGATCCCTGGCTGGCGCGTACGGTAAACGTGGCCAGCCCCGGCATGAGTGCCGCCGTGGCATAGCTCAGGCCGGCCTCCGAAACCNTCTCGTCATCGTTGAAAATGAACTCTTCGACCGCTGGGCCGACGATNGAAGANCCGTCCTCGTATGTAGCGATCGGCAGAGACGACACGATNTTCCTATCGGTCGGCGTGAGGTCACCCTGCCATCCCACNTGAACGATNGCGAAGCCCATTTCGCGAAAAANNGCATCNCCNGCANTAGCTCCGCCCCGGTTCGGAACGATGTGGTAGATCGCTTTGTTCCAACGGGACAGGTCGATGGGTCGGTACATCTCGACCGTGGTGCTATACTCGACNANCCCGCGATCGTTGAGGGGAGCCAGCCTGATATTCACNATTTCGCGATGCCGCACATCGTTGGGNTCGACCTCTCCGTANGCCANGCCCCGGAGTCGCTCGTACTGCCCAATGTCTCCGAACGTTTGTCCACCAAAGGCCGGGGATTCCACGACCTGGAAATCNATGCGAGTGANCTGGGCCGACGCNTCGGCCGTAACGAAANGTGCGATGAAAGTGGCAGNGACAAGCGCCANTCCATGGGCGATTCGCATCCGTGTCTCCTTAGTGGAATTCAAGAGCCTCCCATTCGGTGGCAGATTGTAGCAGCCTGGCACCGAACCATCAAACGTCCCACAATTCAGGGCACAGCGACCGAAGCGCTTCGACATCGCCGGGTTGAACCCTGGGCGTGACTTGAGACAAATCCGCCTGAACGAACTCCACACCCATCACGCTGCCCGGGACGGTACTGTGGCCGAGTCCCACGGCATGGCCCAACTCGTGGGCGGCCACGCTTACAAGTTCATCTAAGCCGTCGAAGCGATAGATCCGTATTTCCCGCGTGACCGAACTCACGTCGCCTGCCTGTAGGTGTACGGCTTCCCGGTACNTGCCGGCTAATTGGCTCCCCTCCGGGCTCCTCTCCCCTGGGTCATCATATACGAACCGGACAGNAAGCGTCCCGNCGGACTCATTAGAAAAGAGCCCAACGCCGGCGGCNTCCTGCCAGAGNGTGGCGGCCTTGTCAAACACCGCCCTCGCCTCCGCGTGGCTCAACCCGAATGAGTCGTCGACTCGTGCGATGCGCCACCCTAGCGGCACCACGCAAGGAACTGCGGAACCCCCGGTTTGCTCCCTGAGAAGCGGCACGTCGGTCGAGGCTGCGGGAACCGACGAGGCAACTGGCCCTTCCACCTCGACAGGGCTTCGCCCGTTTTGGGAAGTGGAGAACAGCCAGCCGAGGAGCCCGAGAACCGAGAGGATTGCCCCAAGGGGCGCGAAACGATTTTTCATACTCAGGTCCCTCGCACCACACAACAGGAGGCGGCATGCCTCCCGTGCCCCGAGTTTATGGGATCGGTCTGCACCTTCACAAGCCCAGCCCGTGGCTCGTATGTCCGCTTATCGTTCACACGACGTCGACCCCACGTTCGCGCGGAAACTTGTGGGCGCCGGTACGGATTCGTAAGCTNACTNACNGGGAAAACGGCAGTTCNATCATGGCNAGGNCGGCCTAGTGNGNGCACCGAGGCGANGGCGAGTTCCACACCAACCGCGCCTCACGACCGCCAACGAGGTGTGGAAGGCACAGTGGAACGATTGCCTCGCCTGGTCGACGATGCTTGCGGTGGCCGCTCATGCAGCCGCCTTCGCCTTNTCGCCGGGTTGGGACCCCCTCGATGTGTGGGTCGAGCGCGACCTGGAACTCCTGGGAACNGGNACCTCGTGGGTTTCATTTGACGCGGTGCCATCGAGTGATNGNNGGGGTGCTACGGCGGTGGCCTCTGGTGCGCCNNTCCAGNTCCANGANCCTGATTCGCTTCCGGCNGGTGTGGATGCCGGCGCGCGTATCGGAGGTCCCGAACTGGCAACGCTAGCGTTCTCGGGAGGGCTTCGTGAGCGCCTTCGCGGTCGCNGCGGTCCGATCCCGACGATCGTGGAGCCCGACCGGGGGCTCGACCGGGAGTCCGACCNAGAACTCGCCCTGCCGCCCGCTTCGCCGGCCTTGGACGANGATTCGCCGGACGCGCTCGATTCGGACGCGCTCGAACCGGATACACACGAAGAAGATCACCANGGGGAAGGAATCCGCGTGNTNGTGGAGAGNCCCANCTTAGCGGACCCAGCNTTCCGGCTGGAAACCAGCACTCTGAATCTTTCACGAATGGCCGGCATTACCCCCGAGTTGTTCATGCCAGGGACCTCGGCGTGGCTCTTGATCCGAAATCCGGCAGACGTGGAGGAGTACATGAAGATAGTCGGGTATGAGCAGGCCATGCAGGGAACTGCTGCCCAAGGGCTGGTCAACGTGGCGGTGTGGATCGACGACCGGGGCTCTGTCGAGTGGTCCGAAGTCACCAAATCCAGTGAGCGCCTGGATATGGATGAGGCCGCGCTTGCTCTCTTCAGCGACATCGCATCCTTCCGGCCCGCTCGAGATCAAGGTGTTCGTGTATCGATGTCCGTGATCTTCTCTGTTGAGTTCCCTTGGTAAGCTTTCGGGGGGTTAGCCGCAGGCGATGCAGCCGCACTGTCTTCTGCGCANCAGCCTTTCTTNTNGGAGGGTGCGCATCGGCACCTGCTCCAGCCACACCCGTTGTCTCACCCACGGGATTCNTCTACGAACTCGGGACACCGCCAGTCGCCGGTCGCTTTTCACAAACCGCGGCCCTTTACCTCTCTANGGAGCTCGTCGACGGGGCGCTGGAACNTGCTNTGGGGGGCATCGACTCCGAGCCCGNAAATCCGATTCATTATCTGCTGGCNGGTCTCGCTTACGCACAGTTCGCGCANNACANCGAAGCGGACGCCATGTTTACCGANGCGCAGCGGATCTATCCTGCTTATGAGCTCGATATAGCGCCTCAGCGTGAGGCGGCATGGATCGAATTGTTCAACCAGGGCATCGCCGCGTACTCCGAGGGGGATGTAGAGGGCGCCATCGAAGCTTGGAAGCTGGCAGAAATGATGTGGGACCTCCGTCCCGACGCGTCTCTGAATCTCGCCGGTCTTTTCAAGGATCAACGTCGGTGGGATGACGCGATCGGGGCTTACCAGAGAGCCATCGCGGGTCTCGAGCGGANGCCCGTCACCCGGGTACTTCCGCAAGAAGAGCTCCGCGCGCGCGAAGAGCAAAGGATCCGCACCGAAGCAAGCCTCGCGGANCTCTTGCTGTTTACGGACCGTTTCGCCGAGGCCGAGACNCTTCTTCGGCGACATCTCGAGCGTGACCCGACGAGCGTTCGGGTCCGGGCCGATCTTGCCGCGGCCCTGAACGAGTCGGGAAAGGAGACAGAGGCCGTGGCCATCTACACAGGCCTTCTCTCCGAGACGGGTTTGGAAGCCAAGGATCTCTTCAACATTGGCATCGCTCTCTACCGCGCGAACGACTTCATGGCGGCGGCCGAGGCGTTCGAGCGGCTGACGAANCTCCAACCGAACTCCCGCGATGCCTGGTTCAACTACACCAATTCCCTATTCGCAGCCGAGTCGTGGGAATCGTTGGCGGCAGTCGGAGATCGCTTGACTGAAGTGGACCCCCTGGGGGAGAGCGCCGGTCTGATCGCTGCACGAGCCCACTTGGAACTGGGAGACGAACAGTCGGCGGTGGAGGGGCTGGACCGGACCGAGTCGGCCCCGATCCACCTGGAAGGACTCCGGCTGCTAACGTCCGGGCCGGGCACGAGCATCCTGGGGCAAGTGGTGGGAAACGCCGCAGAACCCGGGACCTCCGTACGCCTCCGTTTCACGTTCTATGGCACCAACGGCGCCCTAGGGACGGAACCTTTCACCGTCTCCGCTCCCTCGCAGGGAACACGGGAGCGGTTCGAAGTNTCCTTCGCNGGGCAAGCTACGGCTTACCGGTACGAACTCCTATCCCCTCCAATTCCCTAGGGGTCTACCCCCCTGCCCCGTCGGGAACCAGCAGCCGGACGATTCCGTCGTACTTGTTGAGCAGGTAGACCTGGCCATCGGGTCCCGGGCCGAAGCGCAGGTCCGAGCGTGAAGCAGGCGACCTCCCTTGTTCCGCGTTCTTTGCTTGAATGACCTGAAGCAGCGTCTTCGCCTCGCCTCCGTCGTTGAGCAAGACCCGGCGGATCGCATCCTGCCCACCGCTCGGAAGATCGTCGGCCTGGATATAGAAGATCTCTCCGGTCGGCTGGTCTGCCCACAAAACGAGGTTCTCCAGTTGAGGGATCGCGTCGTCTCGGTACACATGAAGTCCTGCGGCCGCGGCTTGGTTTTGGAGCAGGGGATCACGCTGCGCGTACTCCGCGACCGGATAAGTGATGGCGGGATCGCCACGCTGGTTGTCGAGGCTGACCCCTGAACGGCCGCCGAGGAACCGGAAGCTTCCCTCCCAGGTGTTCCAACCGAGGTTNGCTCCCGCGGTGACGAGCGTGAGCTTCTCAATGGTATTCTGGCCNATGTCGGCGAGAAACATGTTCCCGTTCGCTTGGTCCCACCCGAAACGCTGAGCGTTGCGTATACCGTAGGCGTAGATTTCGCCCAACGTGCCCCGGTCTCCAACGAACGGGTTGCTGGCGGGGATCCCGTACTTCCCATTGGCGCTGTTCGAGCCGAGCGGGTCTATCCGAAACAACTTCCCAAGGGCGGAAGAGAGGTTCTGCGCATGGTTGAGCGGATCACCCCCGCTGCCTCCGTCCGCNATGGAGACGTAGAGCAGTCCGAAGTCGGNGTCACCCGGGGAAGCAACCGAACTGAAGCCAATCTGGCCNCCGTTGTGGTTACGGAAAGGCTGTTGAATCCGTAGCACTTCCCGAGGTTGCTCGCCGTCGTAGCTGGCACCTCGGGGATTCCGGGCGGTCCATTCGAGAAGGACCGTATCGTGCGCATCACTGTCGTCGCTGGGTGTGTAGTCGGGTGTCGGCTGGGTGTTTCTACTGTCCGTCCACACGTAGAACTTACCGTACCCCGGCGTGCCCGGCTGACCGAACTGCGGATGGAAGGCGAAGCTCTGCACTCCCGTTTCTCGGCCACGCGACTGCACACCGACTTCCCATCTTGGATCATCGATGTCGACGTACTCCACGACCGTCTGGCCATCGTAGCTGACACTGTAGAGCGGGCCGCGCATGTCGTTGACGAAGATGCGACCCGTGCCCGGCTCATCGACCAGTCGCATCATACGTGCGGGCGATCCATCGACGTCCGGGATCGAAGCGAATTCGACGAAGTCGACTTGGATCACACCTTCGGTCGCTGCGATCGGTGACGGAAAGGGGTCGCTGGACGACTGTCCAGACAATGGGGATACCGTCACCAACGCAGCGATCATCGCGAGTATCATGCGCATAGTCCTGACTCCTTTGTTGCTCTGTTCAGTCGTCCGCCTGAGGAGCCCAACTCCAAAAGCATCTTAGGTCTAACCCCACCGCCTGAAAAGGCGTTCCTGAGNGGCCATCTGCTGGGAGGGCGCGATGACGGACGGCCCTTGTGCGTTGAAACCCGGGGACGCATCGTGGCCGCGAGGATCCCGCTGGGGGGAAACCAGATTTGAACACTGCAATTGGGACTACCCAAAGGACGGGGGCGTCAAATGTGTAGAACTTCGAATGGACTGATCCTGGGTCTGGCGCTGGTGGCGCTCAGCGGCTGTGCACCACCCGAATCCGTGGACCTGGTGCTCCACAACGGCAAAATCGTCACCGTTGATGATGCATTCTCCATCCAGCAGGCCGTTGCCGTGCACGACGGCAGAATCGTCGAGGTGGGTGGGAACGACCTGGTCTCGAGGTACGACGCAACACGGACCATAGATCTGGAGGGCAAGACGGTCCTTCCGGGATTCAACGACACCCACATCCACATCGCCGGAAGCCCCATCCGCGAAATCGACCTAACCGAAACCTTTTCCATCCTGGAGCTGCAACAGCAGGTCCGGGCCAAAGCTGAGCAACTCGGCGAGGGAGAGTGGGTCACGGGTTATGGCTGGTCCGAGGATGCATTCGCCGAGTTGCGCAAACCGACGCGGGCCGACTTGGATGAAGCCGCTCCGCGCAATCCCGTCACTCTGACCCGGGCGGGCGCACACAGCGCTGTAGTGAACAGCTTGGCGTTCGAACTCGCCGGGATCACCAAGGATACTCCCGATCCAGAGGGGGGGATCCTGGAAAAGAACGAGCGCGGGGAACTGAACGGGATCATCCGCGAGCGCCAGGGCATCGTCGGGCGACTCGTACCTCGGGCGACTCTAGAGGAGACCCGCCCCAGCTTCATTCAGAACCTTCGTGATTTACTCGAACTCGGCATCACGAGCCTCGCCCAGGCGGGTGTTTCGACCCGCGGTTACGAGGAATGGGAGGTGGTCTACGCCGAGCATGGCGAAGAGCTCCCGCGCGCCAACGTGCAGATCCGTTGGGGCGGACCAGAACGGATGGACGCCTTCGGCAAGAAGACTGGCGACGGTGACGAACGCCTGCGCGTCGGGGCCGTCAAGGTGTTCGTCGACGGTGGGTTTACCGGCCCGAGTGCCTACACGATCGATTCCTATCGGAGCGAGCCCGGTTTTCGCGGATCGTTGGCCCTCCCTGAAGAAGAACTGCGTACGACCATCCAGCAGGCCCATGAAATGGGATGGCAGATGGGTTTCCATGCCATCGGCGACGCGGCGATTCAGCTCACCGTCGACTATTTCGTCGAGGCTCTCGAGGCTTCGCCGCGCGAGAATCATCGCCATTACCTCAACCACTTCACGGTCCGTCCCCCGCCTGAGGTGATGGAATTGATGGGCGAGCACAATATCCTGATCACGCAGCAGCCGAACTTCACGTACACGTTGGAGGGACGCTACGTCGAGTATCTCGAGGAGGAGCACGCCGCATACAACAACCCGCTCCGCAGTCCCATGGATCACGACGTCTTCGTGGCGCTCAGCAGTGATATCCTCCCGATCGGGCCGATGGTGGGGATCTACGCTGCCGTCACCCGTAAGGGAGAATCCGGCACCGTATACGCACCCGGCGAGCGACTGACGATGGAGGAGGCGGTCCGGGGCTACACCAGGAACGGCGCCTATATCACCTTTGAAGAGGACATCAAAGGAACGCTCGAGCCGGGCAAGCTGGCCGACATGATCGTCCTTTCCGACGACCTCCTGACGATCGATCCGGAGCGTATCCTGGACATCGTGATCGAGAAGACCATCGTGGGCGGAAGGGTGGTGTTCGAGCGTTAGAAGTTCACCGCTCGACACCGCAACGGCCCATGCCGACTAATCCGACAGAGTTGTCCACTGAGCGACCCGAGCTGAAACGAGCGATCGGCGGTTTCGGGTTTTTCGCGCTCGCTTTCGGCTCGATGATCGGAGTCGGTTGGATCACCGCCTTGGGCAGCTGGTTCGAGCAAGCCGGTCCGGTGGGCGCGATAATCGCGTTTGCGGCAGGCGGGACGCTCATGCTGGTGATCGGGCTGTGCTATGCCGAGGTCACACCCATGCTCCCGGTGACCGGCGGAGAGGTAGCGTACGCCTATAAGGCGTTCGGCACCTCCAAAGCCTTCATCATCGGATGGTTTTTGGCCTTCGGCTACTTGTCCGTCTCCGCGTTCGAAGCGATTTCGGTGGGTCTGGTCCTCTCGTTCCTATTCCCGCAGATCGACGTGTTCCCGCTCTATGAGATCGCGGGCTCGACCGTTTACGCCTCGCACCTGGTCTTGGCTTTCGTCTTCACGGGCCTCATCACTGCGATCAACTATCTCGGTGTAGGGATCGCCTCACGCGTACAGATCGTGTTGACGAGCGCTTTTCTGTTCTGTGCCGTGCTCTTCGTCGTGTCGGGCATCGCCAGTGGCGAGGTCGGTAATTTGACCCCCTATTTCGGAGACAGCGCCCTCGGGAGTGGCGGTCTGGCGGGCATACTGGCGNTCTTCGTGACGGTCCCCTTCTGGTACGTCGGCTTCGACACGATTCCCCAGGCAGCCGAGGAGCGGCGAGAAAATTCGCCACTTCATCGGCTCGGCCTCTACGTCATTCTCGCCATTATCGGCTCAACGGTTTTCTATGTAGCCATCATTCTTGGCGCAGGTATGACGGCGCCCTGGAGGAGCATCGTAGGCGAAGATCTTCCCACCGCGGCGGCATTCTCGTCTGCGTTCGAGTCCCAACTNCTGGTGAGNCTCGTGCTCATGGCCGGCCTCATCGGACTCCTCACGAGTTGGAACGGTTTTTTTCTGGCGGGTTCCCGTGTGCTGTTTTCGTTGGGGCGTGGCCGAATCATCCACGAATCCTTTGGCCAGACGCACTCTCGATACGGGACCCCGGCAAGGGCGGTCCTTTTCAGCGGTCTGGTGACCTTCCTCTCCGCGTGTCTCGGGCGTGGCGCGATCATCGCGTTCGTCGACGTCGGCTCCTTCTGTATAGCGATGGCGTTCCTTGGTGTGGCGCTCTCCCTCATCCAACTCCGCAAGAAATTCCCGGACATGGAACGTCCCTACAGGATGCCCGGGGGTAACGCGTTGGCCTACGTGGCGACGGCCGGATCGCTGCTCATCCTGGCCGTGATGCTAATCCCGACCAGCCCGAGCGTGCTCGTTTGGCCACTGGAGTGGCTGATCCTTGGGGCGCTCAGCGTGACTGGGATCGGGTTCTGGATCGGGGCTCGCCGGTACCGCCAGCGCATCTCTGAAGAAGACCGAGCAAAGCTGATTCTGGAGAACTATGCTTAGTGGTCAGGGCCCGCCAAAACCTCGTCCAACCAGTCCATCAGGATGCGGTCATCCATCCGAAGGACGTGTCCCTGCCCCCTGATCAGGTTGACCCGTGGCGTGATCCCGGCCGCCTCGAGGCTCACCCGGGTCGCCTCCGTGGACGCGCGCCATCCCCGGTCCATCTCACCCACCATGAGCCAAACCGGCTTGCCCGCAAACGGTTCGAACGTCTCCGCCGGGCCGGAGTAACTTCCGGGCATCGCGATCGCNGCAGCAAACCGCTCCGGGTCGGCCGCCAACACGTGGAAGACACCCCTCCCTCCGTTGGAAGCACCCACAACCACGATTCGCTCCGGGTCGTATGAGACGTGCTCGTCGAGCCAAGAGAAGAGCGCGGGGAGAAACTCGGTAGCTTCGGTTGCGAGTGACGACCCCAGAATCGACGGCGCTATCACGACGTAGCCCCGCCGGGGCGCCTCCCTGTTCCAGTACGCGTCGACCATTCCGAGTGCTAAATCTGGCGTCCCACCCCCCCATGGAAGNGCGAGAATCAGCGGGTGGCTTCCCGAGNCCGAGTAGGATTCCGGTTTGAAGACCGCAACATCAACCCTGGTCTCGGCACCGTAGGTAACTTCCACCCATTCGAAGTCGGCGGCTTGGGCAGACTCGTAGTCGGCACCGAAACCAGCGGCCACCGCCAGAAGACCGGCGACTACAGCGAAGGCGCAGAATTTGATGAGAATCTTGCCTAGTTCTTCACGAACTTCTTCAGATTACGAGGCAAGACCTCTCCCGCGTACACGTTCCCCATCCCATCAACGGTCACGCCCTCGGGCATCGCGTTCTCAATGAATCCTATCTCGGTGAAGTCATTGGCGTTCGCGATTACGATCCCCAACCTCAGTTGGTAGTCCGCAACATAGATGACGTCGTCCTCGGTGATGTCCATTCCGCTCGCCATGATGCCCGGCCACTCGGCCAGATACTGTCCGTTCTGGTTGAAGACCTGTATACGCTCGTTGACGCGGTCGCCCACGAAGAGCCGGCCCTGGGAGTCGAAGGCCACGCTGTGGGGCTCGTTGAACTGCCCGGGACCCGTCCCTGCCTCGCCCCACGACATGACGAACTCCCCGTCCTTGTTGAATTTCACGACCCGATTGTTGCCGTGTCCATCGACCACGAAGATGTCGCCATTGGGAGCAACAGCGACGTCGGCCGGACCATCGAAGGTGTCCTCCCCGTCACCGGCGACGCCGGCAGTGCCGAGGGTCATCAAGAGCGTCCCGTCCTGGGTGAACTTCATGACCTGATGGCCCTTGTCTCCGACTCCGCGGGCATCCGATGTCCAGATGTATCCGTCCGCGTCGATGAAAAATCCGTGGGGCCAGTTGAACATCCCTTCGCCCCAACTGTCCAGTAGTCGTCCCGACGGATCATACTTCAACATAGGCGCTACATTTTCGCGCCCTCCGTTGCAGTTCTCCGCGAAACAACGGTGGAAGACCCAGAGGTTACCGTCGGCGTCGAGTTCGACACCGATGGTCTGACCCCATGCCTCCACGCCACTCGGCAACTGCGCCCATCCCTCGACGAGGCGGTAGGACAAGGCTTGGCTGTGAAGCGCTTGGGGCGAAGCAATCGCAATCGTGGCGACGAGGGCTGCCACGAAGGTCAGTCCTTTCCGTTCGACATGTGACATCAACGCGCCTCCATATTGGGACGAGCGAGACCGTGGGCGAGCGAATCATGGGTACTGAGTGGCTACGAAGCTATCCGGGCTACCCCCAACCGGCAATCCGACGAAGAGGGCGCTGCGAACCAGACCGCAAAGAAGCCACTATCGCTTCCGCGCCAGCGTCAGGCCATCCCCCACGGGTACCAAGCTCAGCGTCACACGCTCGTCTTCGGCCAGCTTCATGTTGATCGCTCGGATGGCTTCGGTGTCTACGTCAGTCGTCGCAGGATCCACCACCTTGCCTTCCCACAGCGTATTGTCGAGCGCGATGAGTCCACCGTTGCGGATCAACTCCAGAGCCCGTTCGTAGTAGGCGTCGTAGCCCTCCTTGTCGGCATCGATGAAGACGAAGTCGAACGTGCCGGCACGCCCCTCCTCCAGGAGACCGTCGAGTGTCTCCACGGCAGGCGCCAGCCGAAGTTCGATCTTGTGGGCTACGCCTGCCTCTTCCCAATACCGTCGTCCGATGGAAGTCCACTCTTCACTGACGTCACACGCTATCAGACGACCGTCATCCGGCAGTGCCAGCGCCACCGCGAGAGCGCTGTACCCCGTAAACGTGCCCACCTCCAACGCGTTCCGGGCCCCCATGAGTTCCACCAGGAGGGCCATGAACTGCCCCTGGTCGGGGCCGATCTGCATCCTGGCCTTCTCCAAGGAAGCCGTCTCGTCCCTGAGCCGCGTCATGATCGGGGGTTCGCGAACCGATACTTGGAGGAGGTACGCGTACAATTCCTCGGGAAGGTGGTTGGTGCGTCGGGCCACGGCTTTCGTCCTCGGGCACTGGGGATTCTTTGCCACTCCGATTGACTCGAATGGCATAGTTTCAAATCGATCTTACGCCCTTCGCTTGACACATGGCTACCCCGGNTGANGCCTTGAAAAACCGATCNCGCGGGTCCATTCCTTGACGTGAACGGTAAACNCACTTGGNCACGATCGTCTTGGGCGAGACCCCCCGGGGTTCAGNGNGGAANGGCAATAGNCACTCNGAGCAGGCGTGGANTCACGCTCCAGGAGTGGTGGGTNCAAATGACGTTGCTGATCGAACCGAGCATACAGGTGGTTATTGCCGTGTCGGACAACGCCNCCCTGCTCGACGGGACCTGACTGGAGGGCGTGTATACNTTCGAGAACGGGNTGATGNTCGCGGGACCCGGAATGTAGCTTTCGGTCTACCGGACCACCCGCAGAGCCAACCAAGTTTCGAGCATCGGGATGGTGAACGCCGACGCTTCGGTCACAGCCCAGTGTCCGACACCCGGGATCGTCACAAGCGTCAGGTTCTGTTCCAGGAGTCCCCAAGTGTCGTTGAGCGCGCCGGGAAGCAGGTAGGGATCGTCCAGGCCGTGAAACTCCAGCACCGGNGCTTGCACCATGACGACCGGGCTGTCGTCTTCTACATAAGGNGGNGTGGGATAGTTGGCCTTGTAGTAGTTCAGCATCCCTTCGAAGTCCGAATTCCCGAGCGCCTCGACGTATCGCCCATACAGGACGGGGTCGTTTCCATGCCGTCCGGCCAGNTGCTCCGCACTGAGCGTCAGATGAGCGCCTTCCGCCTGGAAGCGTCGCGCATAGGCGCTNTTCTGGTTCTGCTGGTCGTTTAGGGCCAATTCCCGCTGCAGTCCACGCGGGTGCGGGAAGTTGAAGATGACCAACTGGTCGGTCATCTCCGGGCGGCGCATGGCAAATTGCCAGGCCACCGCCCCGCCCCANTCGTGTCCAACCACNGTGGCNGATTCATGNCCAGTATCTTCGATCACCGCCNCCACGTCATTGACCAAGAACTCGTATGTATANCGGTCCACCCCCGTCGGTTTGTCGCTCTGGTTGTANCCGCGCTGGTCGATCGCCACGACCTGATAGTCGTCCGACAAGGCGGCGAGGTAATCCCGCCAGAGATACCAGAAATCGGGGAACCCGTGGATCATGACCACCAACGGACCCGCGCCGAGGGTGACGTAGTGGATGTTCACTCCGTCGTTGTCGGCAGTACGATGCTCCACGCGATCCCAGACATCGGGGAGTTGGGCCTCCGCCGGCGATCCAGACATGAGAACGAGCAAGGCGACTACAGTCGGTGCGAAGCCCTTTAGGAAGTGTTGCATACGCTCCTCATGAAGTCTGGCGTCCCTGTCCGGTTGGTGACTCGACGGCCCGAGGCCGCTATGAGAATCCTCCTTCAGCGCCCGAAGAATCGGGATTCAGGACTTCGGGGGCAAGCACCGCCAGTGCGAATGGACACTACCGGCCACCGCTACCCGCTCTGAAGCGCCACCGCCGGCGGAATGCGCGAGGCTCTCACCGCGGGAATGATGCCGGCCAAGGCCGCCACGACGAGAAAGGTCACCGCTCCGATCACGAAGGTCGTCACGTCGAACGGACTGATGCCGTAGAGCAACGAGGTCATGAGCCGCCCCATCGCAACCGCGGCCAGTAGTCCGACCACGACCCCTACCGCGGCGAGTCGCATNCCCTGCATGAGAATCATCCAGCGGACCTCCGGAGCGCCCGCGCCCANCGCCAAACGCACACCGANCTCGTCGGTTCGCTGGGCCACGATGTAGGAAATCACACCGTAGATCCCTACCGAGCCAAGGAACAGGGCGATCGCCGCCGCCAGCAAGAGCAGCGTCATGGTGAAGCTGGTGCGGCTCAGGGAATCACTGACGATGCCCTCCATNAGCCGGATCTCGCTGATCGGCAGTTCGGCGTCCATCGAGGCNATCAAGNTGCGAATCGCGGGAACCAGGCTCAGCGGGTCGGCATTGGCGCGAACGGCCATCGCCATCGCCGCGACACCACCACCCACCGAATCGAGCAGGGGCTTGTAGATGTACGGCTCCGCCTCGGTATCGAGCCCGACGGCGTTCACGTCCCTGACGACGCCCACAGACCTCGCCGCCGCCCCCGCGATCGCCATACGTTTACCCAAAGCACTGACATCCGGCCAAAACCGGTCCTTGATGGACTCGCTGATGATCAGAGAACCGAGGCGCTCCTGGTGATCCTCATCCGTGAACTCCCGGCCCTCGAGGACATCNATCCCCATGGCCTCGAAATAGCCCGGTGTCGCCCGTCTAATAAGAAAAGTGGGGGGGAATTCGTCGTCCGCCACCGGAAACTCGTCGATACTCGTTGACAACGANCCCGCTATCCCCTGGAGCGGGAGCGAGGTGACGGCGCCCGCACGGGCAACGCCGGGTATGTCCTCCAAGCCATCGAGGAGCTCATCATAAAACTGGGCTAGGACTTCGGGTGAGTTGTCGTAATTCGCTGGGACTGGTGAGAGCTTGAACGTCAGTACGTTCTCCGCCCTGAAGCCCGGATCGACGGCGCGAAGCCTCTGAAAGCTGCGAAACATCAAGCCGGACCCGACAAACACAACCAACGCTAGTGCCACCTGAGCGACCACCATAGCACTCCGGGCTCGGTGCCGCTCGCTACCGATCGTGGCGCTCCGTCCGGCGTCACGTAAGGCACCGAGCATCTTGTCGGATCCTGATCGCAAGGCCGGGAAAAGACCGAAGAAGAGGCCGGCCAAGATGGCAATCCCGCTCGTGTACAGTAGTGCCGATCCGCGAATGCCGATCTCGTCCAATCGAGGGATGCTTGCCGGGGCGACCGCCACGAGCGCCTGCGTTCCCAGGTAGGCCAAGAAGACGCCGACCACCCCACCGATCATAGCCAACAGGACACTTTCGGTCATAACGTAACGGATCAGTTTCCAGCGGCCCGAGCCGAGAGCCATGCGAACCGCGCTTTCACGCATGCGGGCGTCCGCACGCACGAGGAAGAGGTTGGCGACGTTGCTGCACGCGATGAGGAGCACGAACGCCATCGCTCCCAGCAGAATCAGAAGGGGCTGGCGGACGTCCCCGACGACCTCGTCCTTAAGCGTCCGGACGAAAGCCTCTCCACTGAAGAGGCCTGCGACCACGGTCTCTCCATAGCCAGCCTCACCGAAGCGAGCGATGAGACTCTCGGCATCGGCGAGCGCTGATTCAATCGTGACTTCCGGGGCGAGCCGGGCGAGCCCATAGATGCTGTGTGCCCCGAAATTCTGGCTCGTAGGATCCAGGCGCAGCGGAATCCAGAGATCGATGGCCGGTGACGGGAAATTGAACCCATTCGGCATCACCCCGATCACCTCGGCTTGGAGCCCGGTCAGCTCGATGGTCTGCCCGATGATATCAGGATCCGATCCGAAATAACCCACCCAGAGGCCGTGACTCAACACCACCATTATGGGGCCGCCCGGTACATCCTCTTCGGGCGTTGGGAAGCGGCCACGCTGGGGGATAGTCCCGAGAACCTCCCAGGCGGAGGCGGTCATTGCGGCCGCGTTGATCTGTAGAGGTTCGCCGTCCCCGATGAGAGCCATCTGCTGTCCACCCGAGTATCCCCCAAACGCCTCATACACTCGGTTGTTGTCCACGAAGTGCCAATAGCCGCGATCGGAGAAAGGGATCGCACCGGGAATAGTCCGGCCCGGCGCCGGGAGTGTTCCGGCAGCCACCGTTACGATGCGGTCGGCATCAGGAAACGGCAGGGGGCGAAACAGTACGCCGTCCACGACGGAGAAGATCGCAGTGTTCGCACCGATGGCCACGGCCAGGGTCACGACGGTCAACAGGGTGAAGGCGCGATCTTTCCCGAGGGTGCGTAACGCTAGCCGGACGTCTTCCAGAACGGATCCGATCACGAGGCAAGTCTCCGGCGGTGGATTAATACTGCCAGTCAGTTTCCCTACGGTTACCGAGGCTCAAGTGTTCTGGAAGTGTGCTTGCTCATCAAAAAGCGAAAAATGCCAGGTCGCTGAGCCCGAGGACGACTAAGCCGATCAGCGCGACGAGCACAAGTATCGCGGCGAGCTTTAGCGTTAGTTGGAAGACCTTCCAAAGGAAGAGCAGCAGTAGGATCGCAGCCGCGACGAGAACCACCAGAGCCAACGGGTTTGCAAGTAGGCTTTCCATGCCGTTCCCTTCATCGAGTGAGCCTAATTCTAACTACTCGACGTGGGATGTGGTTGAAAAGATTCGGAGCCAGCGCCTACGACCCGCTGGCACTACCCCGCCGAACGAAGAGAGCGAAGATGAGACCCCCGGCCAGAACGGTTACAAAGGAGAGTGTGGATTCCAACGGACGTCCCTGAAAAGCCCAGTACATCATCCACGCCGACACCCCGAGAAACAGGATCGGGCTCAGAGGATAGCCCCACGTGCGGAACGGCCGCGCAGCCTCTGGCCTGCGGACACGCAACACGATCACACAGGAAACGGCCAAGCTCGCAAAGAGGGTGAGCGTAAAGCCGGCGTACTGTTGGATCTGGTCGACGCGTCCCGAGACGATGATGATCGAAGTGACGATCCCTTGAATGATGAGCGCGACAGGTGGAGCGCCGCCCCGCCGGATCCGGGCGAGGAATGCGAACGGGGCAAAATCCTTGCCCAGAGCGTAGTAGACGCGTGGTCCCACCAACGTCATCGCAGAAGCGGAAGCCAGGATAGACGCACACAGCACGATCGTCACCATACTCACACCGGTGGGTCCGAAGAGGGAGCGCGACGCCACGAGCCCCACCTCGACCTGGCCGGCCAACTCGTCGACGCCAGCCCCATAGAAGTAGACCGCGTTGAGCCCGAGATAGAGGGCGAGCACGGTCGCTGTCCCGACGAGGAGCGCCCGCGGTAGATCCCGCTGAGGATGTTCCATCTCACTCGCGACGTAGGCCGCCGCGTTCCAGCCCGAGAAGCAGAACATCACGAAGATCAGCGACGTGCCGAACGCGGCGAGGGTGTCGTTACGGCTCAGCTCCTGGAAGGATGGTGAGGCAGTGACCAAGTTGGAGACGTCCCCGCGGCCGATGGACGCCGCGGCGAGAATGATCACGACGATGCCTCCCACCTTGAAGACGGTCATGAAGTCATTGAAGCCGGTGCCGGACCGCACCGCCCGCAGGTGGATTCCGACCAGAAGCCAGACCAGCCCCACCGCAATCAAGTCGACGACCGCCATCCCCCCAAAGGTCGGATCGTCGGCCAGGAAGGGGAAGAAGTGGCCTACGTAGATGACGAAGCTCTTGAGTGCCGCCGCGATCGGGGCGGAAAACCCCGCCACAAGGGACACGAAGGCGCTCATGAAGCCCGCGGCCGGGCCATACGTTTCACGGAGATAGACGTACTCCGCCCCAGCGCGGGGCATCATGGCTCCCAATTCGGCATAGCAGAGGGCACCGAGCAAGGCGAGAGTCCCCCCGATCACCCACAGCACAAAGATGAAGAGCGGATTCCTGAGATCAGCAGCCTGAAATCCCGTGGTCGTGAAGATGCCGGCGCCGATCATGTTCGCGATCACGAGAGCAGTCGCGGAACGCAAGCGCATGTGCCGCGTCAGCCTGCTCTGGTCCCCCGAAATGGGTGCGATCGGAGTTTCCCTTGAAATGGTTTGATGGGTGAGGGTGCTTCGCGGACCGGTGAGGAGCATCCATCCTAGCGACGGAGGGCCTGGTTCGTCCACCGACCACGCCTCCCGGCGACCTCCTAGATCGCTTATGATGGGTGCTGAGGATCGACCGCGTGTGTTCGCCCTGCCGACCAGCCACAGCGAAGGTTCACGCCGATGAGTGCCCCAATGTCCAGTTTCATCAGAGTCACCGTCCTCTCGGCACTACTCTCCTCGGCTGTACTCTCCGAGTGTGCGTCGGCGCAGACTGCGTCCACCACACCCGAGGCGCCACGCATCGAACAGGCGCGGGTGGAGCAGATCATCTCGACGCTGGCCGACGACGACATGCGAGGCCGAAGCGCGTTCTCCGCCGACGCTGTACGAGCCGCCGAATACCTCGCCGGTGAGTTCGCCGCTGCGGGACTCAAGAGCCCCGAGGGTGCGGACGGATACCTCCAGTGGTTCAGTGTTCCGACACCGACAAGGGGAGCGGCAAACGTGGGTGGCAACGGAGGGGCTTCCGCGTCTGAACAAGGGTTGGTCAACGTGGTGGGCATGATCCCGGGCCGGAGGAGCGACGAGTACGTGCTGTTCTCCGCCCACTACGATCACATCGGGATTCGAGAGCCCGTCGCAGGAGATTCGATCGCTAACGGCGCGAACGACAACGCGTCGGGCACGACCGCAGTGGTCATGCTTGGCAGATATTTTGCCGAGAGGGGCACACCCGAAAGGACGCTGCTTTTCGCGGCCTTCACCGCAGAGGAGCGGGGTGGTTTTGGCTCCCGGTACTACTCGACCCAGCTCGATCCCGACCAGATCGTCGCCATGTTCAACATCGAGATGATCGGCAAGCCAGCCGTACAGGGGCCGAACACCGCCTGGATCACGGGCTTCGAGCAATCCTCCTTCGGCTTGATTCTCCAGGAGGCTGTCACGGGTACCGAATACGAGTTCTACCCGGACCCATACCCTGACCAACGCCTCTTCTACCGTTCCGACAACGCGACGCTCGCCCGCTCGGGTGTGCCCGCTCACTCGATTTCCACAACGCCGATCGACGTGGACCAAGATTATCANCAGGTGACCGACCACGTGGAGACCCTGGATCTGGAGCACCTGACCAACACAATCCGAGCCATCGCGATGGGCGCGGAAACCATCGTCTCGGGGGCGGCCACACCCACCCGCGTGGACCTCCCGGACGGGAACTGAGGAGTGCGCATGTCAATCCGGAAAACGTGTCTCGCTATGGCAGCCATACTGATGGGGGGACTGCTGGGGAGGCCCGTCGCAGCCCAGGAACTGCCACCCGGCTACCTCGATCCGGGCCCCATCTTGCAGGCCGCCTCCGCCGTCATCGGGGTGGCCGACCTACGCTGCGTTTCGATCTCGGGGTCCGCCTACGCCGGCATGGTGGGCCAGCAACGCCTGAATGGATACGAAGTGGACTGGCCGCGTGGGCGGCCTCTAACCAACTACACCCGGACCATGAACTGGGAGACCGGAACCATGGTCGAAGAGTTCGACCGGGAACCGGGCAACAATCCCGCGTCTTGGAAACACGGGCTCGGGTGGCGTGGCGGTACGCCGATCCAACAGAATGCTCGCCAGCGCTTCATGGTCAACGGAGAGTACGCCTGGCACGTGGACGGACCGGGGAACGAGCCCGTTCCGGCGCCGCCAGAGGAGGCGGAGCGGTGGCAGCTTGATATGTGGCTCAACCCCCACGGATTCCTCAAGGCAGCGATGATGCCCGGCGCCGATCCGAAGGCAACGTGGCGGTGGGAGCTTGGGGAGATGGGTCGGGACGGCGCGACCACCGTGCCGGAGAAAGTCTTCATCGTCTCGATCACCGTTCTCGGCAAGTACAGAGTAGATGCCACGATCAACAGCGAAAATCTGCTCCAGCGGATCCATACCTGGGTGCCCGATCCCGTCCTCGGGGACATGAACTACGAGCACGAGTTCACCAACGCGAGCTACATCGACATCGGTAACGGTGTGCGGTTTCCCACGGGCTGGCATCACCACGAAGGATGGGACGACAACTTCCAANCCCAAAGCATCAACGCCGGCCACAATGCGTTCGGGGGNACCCTTGCCGACATCCGGGCGAACGAATGCGACGACCCGGTCGCGGTCCCGGACGTGGTACGGCAGGCCGAGTTTTCGACGGTGGTCACCACCCGGGAGTTGACCGATGGCGTGTGGCTCCTCGGAGGGTCCTCACACAACAGTGTGGCCGTCGAGTTCGACGACTACGTGGCGGTCGTTGAGGCTCCGCTCGACGAGTCACGTAGCCTCGCGGTCATCGATGAGGTCGCGCGCCTGGTACCTAACAAACCGATCCGGTTCCTGGTGAACACGCACCAGCACCACGACCACATCGGTGGGCTCCGCACCTATATGCACATCGGGGCTACCATCATCACGCATTGGAAGAACTACGAGTTCTACACGCGGGACGTCCTCAACTACGCTCCGCGCACGCTCGCCCCTGACATGCTCTCCCTCTGGCCGCCGACGGAGCTAGCCGAAGGCTATCAATACGAGACTGTACGGGAGAATTACTGGCTCAACGACGGGGAGCGCTCGATGCACATCTCCTACGTGCACCCGTTGACGCACGCCGAGGGTATGCTGGTCGTCTATCTCCCGACCGAACGGATCTTGATCGAGGCCGATCTCTTCGACTCGGCCGGTCCTGGCGTCCCGCCTCAGGCCCGTGCAACACCGGCCAACCGGTCACTCTTGGGACACATAAGGCGCCTCGGACTCGACGTCGAGACGATCGTCCCGATCCACGGGCTCCCGGTTGCTTGGTCGGACTTCATGACGCTCGTCGAGTCAGGCCAATGAGGGTCTCCGTATCGCGTTGATGCCGTCGAAACAANCGCGNTGNCACNCAAGAGGGCAGTGTCTGGTCATCNTGCTGTCGACACTCCTNGCNGCGTGGTCCNAAGCCNNNGGCCAGNANCTCGAGACTCGTGTGGCGGGCACGATCATCGACGACGCGAACGGCGCCAGCNCTCTGCGTNCCCTAGGGCGCGCTGTCCGCAGTCGACTCCAGGATGTCCTCGATCCGCGCGATCGCGTCCAGGTAGTGGAGTCGCGTGGCGCGATGGGTGACCNGTGCCNCGGCAGTTGACAACTCGCCGCTCAACGTNAGGAGCTGCCCTCGAACGAAAGGCGCCACGTCGGTTTCCTGTGCGTCCTCGTCGGCCATGAGCGTTTTCATCCGTTCCAGATATCCACGCTGCAAATTCCTTCGGTACGCATCGGTGTCTTGGGCAGTGTGAATCTCCGACCACACCCCCCCCCGCAACTCGTCCAACATGTCACCGAGCGAGTAAGCCCGTGATCCGTGGAANGCCTCTTGCTCNACCAGGCGTTTCATGCGGGGCACGTTGAGCACCTGATTCAGCGCTCCGACCTGCCGGGCCCGCACGAGGTCCGGGGCTCCGCTGCCCTGAAAGCGGTCCAGAATGTCGGAGTCCAGCAGCCACTGGGGGGTCGCGAAGACCTGGCGATTCAGGTACTCCATCGCCCTCGCCTGGTCGTTCTTGGCGACCATCTCAAACGGCACGCCAGCCTGGCCCTGTCGCTTCCTGGTCTGTACGACACCGCCGATATTCGTGACGACGTGCCCGATGTAGCGGTTCCACTGGCCGACGATGTTGGTGTAGAGCTCCTCCAGATCCGAGTAGTCCTCACCCTCCACGAATGTCCAGTCGGTGAGATGGCTCATGATCCGCTCGAGATTCGCGACTCCGTAATCCGACGCTCGCATGGCATCGTCTCCGATCGCTTCGGTTAAGGCGGTCGGGTCCTCACCATTCGGACTCGAGAAGCGATAAATCGGATCTTCCTGCATGAACGCGATCCGATCGCGGAGCACAGCCTGTTCACTGTTCCGGTCTGCCCCTGGTACGGGTCGATATCCCCATTCGATGGCGAACTTGTCGTACGGTCCGATCATCGGCATGAGGCACGTGTCGTCCCCAGGCTGAGCCACGTAGTTGAAGCGAGCATAGTCCATGATCGATGAGGCCAGACCCATCGTGCACGTGAAGCGCGTCCGCAGCGAATCAACTGGGTAAGCCGACGAACCCTGCATGTTGTGCTGCAACCCGATCGTGTGTCCCACTTCGTGTGCCGCAACAAAGCGAATCAGTTCGCCCATCAGTTCGTCACTGAAATTCACGGTTCGGGCCTCAGGGTTCACCGCAGAGGTCTGAACGAAGAACCAATTCCTCACGAGGTTCATCACATTGTGGTACCACTGGATGTCGCTCTCCAGGATCTCGCCCGTTCGGGGGTCGTGCACGTGCGGCCCCGACGCATTCTGGGTCGTCGAAGCGAGGTAGCGGATCACCGAGTAACGTGCGTCCTCGGGACTCCAGGTGGGATCCTCTTCGGGTGTGGGGGCGTCAGCGGCTAGGATCGCATTGCTGAAACCCGCGTCCTCGAACGCGACTTGCCAGTCCTCGACGCCCTGCTTGATATAGGGGCGCCACTTCTCGGGCGTCGCTGGATCGATGTAGTAGACGATCGGCTTGACCGGATCGACGAGTTCCCCACGGGCGTAGGCGGCGGGATCGCTTGGCTCGAGCCGCCAGCGGGTGATAAAGCACTGTGTTGTCGCGCGCTGCTCGTCCAGGCCGTAGTCGACCTGCGACGTGCTGAAAAAACCCACACGCTCGTCGCACATACGGGGTTCCATGGGATCCTCGGGAAGCAGAAGCATGGAGTGGTGCATTTCCATCGAGAGCGTGTTGCTCGCGCTGTTGGCCGGCGCGTCGTTGGCCGAATAGGTGAGGGTGCGCCGCACCTCGACGTTGGTCGGGAACGCGGTGGCACGGGTCACGAAAGTGCGGTCACTGTCTACGGAGCGCACACCGTACGTCTCACGTCGTCCCTTTTGCAGCCCTATCAGGGTGACGTCGTCGGTGAAGAGGTCGCTTACGTCGATGACCGCGGCCGAACCGTCGTCGGACATCACCTCCACATCGAAGGCCATGATNATCGGCTCGAAGTTGGANTTGTGGACCGCNTCNGAGATCGCAGTCGTGTCGTCTGCAAAGTTNTGGTAGTTCACCAAGCGAAGCAGAACCCGCTCNCCTTGCCTCTCCCACCGAACGGTCGACGTGTTCGCCTTGGANCCCCCAAANCCCACNCCCGCCGGCGTNGCNGCGATACGGGTGAGGAGCAGCATCTCCCGCTCCATCATGTCCAGCGGNATTTCNAAGAAGAGGTCGTCTCCAATCATATGAGTGTTGAAGATACCCTCGCTCGTNACTGCTTCATCCGTGATCACGTCGCTATACGATTTGGGTTCGTCCTCTTCTTCATCGTCCTGCCGATCGGCTTGCAGCATCGGCGCAGCAGCTAGCACGGGGGGCGAGAAGCAAACCAGCGCCAACGGCACCAGCATCAGTTTGATCGTGGCGAGCAGGAGGTGTCTCATGGTTTTCTCACCTATCAAGGAGAGGAGGCAAGGCCAGGGCCATTTTCGGTAAGGATTAAGGTGAGGGGAGGCACCGAAGCGGTCAACATGGGATCCGAGGCCACGAGGTGCGACGGCAGAATATCCGTGTTCCACGTGATCGCGACACCGCCCGAGCGTCTCCTCTTGCCTGTGCGTTCCGCCGGCCAAGTACAAGAAGGCGGAAGCGCCCACGGCACTCGAATCGACGAAGTGGGCGTTGGAAGGGTTGGGATGTCGGTGTGGTGACGGCCGCGGTGCGCGTGACAGCAGCGCTTCGTGGCGAGTGGTACTACGACTCGCAGACCGGCTTCCTGGTCGGAGTTACAAAAGGTACCGCAGTATCCGGTGCTAGGGGGTTGATCTTCAATCTTACCGACAGCAACCTCCCCGATCTGGGGCTTCCGCTAGTCCCCAGCCGCTACTCGATCCGAATCCCCGCCAGCTTGGCGATCGCCCCGAGCGTCGTCTGTGCCGCGTTGAGGCCAAGTGTGAAATCCGCGTCGGTGAAGGTCTCGAACAGGTCCGTCGGCTGGTGCCAGTGCGGATTCGCTCCGTTGCCCGTCTCGTAGAGGCGTCGATTTTCACGCAAGCTCACCGCCGGAACCACGTCCATGAAGGGCGTCGAGTCAGTATTACTCATCGCGTTGCTGAGCACGGCCGGATAGTCCGTCGCGTGCATGCGGTTGGCGTTGATGAGGGCGATCCCGAGCTGAGCCGACTGCTCGGCGAACGCAGAGTTGAGTTGGAATTCGACGTCGACATCGGCGTCCAAAGCCTGATTGAAGGTCACGGGGTTTCCATGGTCCCACATCATCATGTCGTGCTGGATCATGCCCAGCCACCGAGGCTCCGGATACTGGCCTGAGCCAGCCGGGTTCTCGATGCCCTGAAGCTCGGCCCGCTGCTCGACGTAAGCACCCGCCCCGTTCAGCCCCGTCTCCTCATTGTTCCAAAGCGCGAAGCGGACGGACATGTCGGACTCAACCCCCGGGGTCGCGAGAGCCCGCGCGATCTCCATGACGAGCGCGGTGCCCGAGGCGTCGTCGTTGGCGGCTTCACCACCCCCGCGCCCGTCCATGTGTGCGCTGACGATATACATCTCACCCGGGTTCGTGGTACCGATCTTGGTCGCATACACCTCCTCGCGGGGCTCGGGCTCGGGCGACGGAGCACCCCGACCGGCGCGGGGGGTGTACATGTACTGGAGACGCTCAGTCTCGTATCCCCAACCTCGGAGTTGCTCCTCGATCCAGTCGACCGCCGCCGCGTTGCGGGGGGTGCCCTGCTCGCGGTCACCGAACTGCGTCAGCCCACGAACGAGTTCCTTATAGCTGTCGAAATCGAGGAGGGCCACGACCCGCTGATGCATGCTGTCCGCATCGGTCATAGGAACGCCGCCCAGGACGTTACGGACGTTCCTTCGAAGCCTTGGAGGATCGCTCGGCCGGCCGTCCTGCGGCGATCCGACCCGTTGTTGGGCCGCAGCAGGCACCGCCACCACGTCGACTAGAGCGAAGACGGCGAACGACGTCAGACAGAACCGGAGGAGACGGCTGGCAAAGATCCTGGTGGGGTTCGGCATGTTCGAATCCGGGATGGGCATGGGTAACAGTTCCACGGGACAACTTCCGTTGGGATAGTCGACTCGCGCAAGGTATGGAGCTCAACCGCTTGGGCTGCTCCCTTTTTCGCGGAATCCGATCCGGTAGTAAGGATTTACCACGCTGGTCGCCACGTTCTTGAGGTGTGCGCTGACACGTTTGAGATACCTCAAGTAGAGCGCCACCGTGACCGCATGACCGGACCGTCCTGACAACGCCTCACTAGCGCACAGGGCTCGCACTTGATCGTCCACCTTGGATGCGATGATGGTGTGAGAGCCTATGATGGCCCTGGCCTTAGCCTCGTCGGGGCCCTCGAGGGCGGGCACGATGTCGTCGAACATCCGAGCCATGTTCTTCTCGATCTCAGCCACCTCTCCGTGTAGCTCGAGCCCATCGAATGGGCCCGGAACTGCACCTGCCAACTCCACAATGTTCTTGGTGTAGTCGCCGATCCGTTCGATGTCGATGACGATCGCGGTGAGCACCAGCCCGAGGTTGATGTCGGGCTTGGAAGACACGGACATGTGCGTGACGATCTTGCGACGAACACTACGCTCGTACTTGTTGAGCTGCCGATCNCGCTTGTAGATGTCGGACTCCAGCGCTCCCTCTGCGTGGAGCTGTTTGACCGCGTGGTCGAACATGTCGTGGGAGGCCCGAAGCATCAGGATGGCCTCGTCATATGCCTCCTGTAATGGGCCCTGAGATCTGAAGAGAGTTACGATTTCCTTCCACATAATTTTGCTACCCCCTCGCCAAGAAAATNAACGCCAGCGGAATGACGTGCAGCGCTATATAGACAGATAACACAGTGGCCGTGCCCGCCTTCGATCGAGCCGCGAAGGCGCCCCACCAAGTCGCGAGCCCGATGGGCAGGGCCTTCAGCGGATAGAAAACCACGACGGCAAACACGTTGAACGTCAAGTGAGCCAGTGCCACTATCATGGCCGCCNCGCTNCCGGTTCCAAGCGAGGCTAGAATCGCGGTGATCGTCGTCCCGATATTCGCCCCGATGGTGTATGGAAAAATCTGACGGAGGCTGAGAACCCCAGTGCCCGCCAAGGGAACGATCAAAGAGGTCGTCGCAGAGCTACTCTGCACCGTCGCTGTCGCAGCGACACCCAGCGCGAAGCTCGCGGCGTCGTTACGAAAGAGGACTCTGTCGAAGAGTCCGCTCACGCGCTCCAGAACGGCACCCCGCATCAATACGAGCAACCCTCGCAGGGCGAGCAAGAGCAGAGCCAAAGCCAGAATGAGCAGCACGAGCGGGTTGGTGACCATACCCGCGATGAAGTCGGCNGGCGGATCCCTGAGGGCCTTGAGAGGGCTGTCCCAGCCCACGCCTCCAGCAGCATCGGCGAACATCCCCTGCAGACGGACCGCCGTTCGCTCAATCGGGTGAAGGTAGACCTCCAGCGGCAGGAGAGTGAACGCCGCGAGCACGTTGAAGAAGTCGTGCACCGTGGAAGCCGCGAACGCCCGTTCGAACTCCGCCGGACGGGTCACGTGCCCGAGGGACACGATCGTGTTTGTGGTTGTCGTTCCGATGTTCGCGCCCATGANGATGGGTACGGCGAGCCCAATGTCGATNGTACCGGCCCCCACCATGATTACAACCANGGTGGTGGTGGTCGAGGAACTCTGGACGAGGCTCGTGGCCAAGAAGCCGATGAGCAGNCCAGAGACCGGGTTCGACGCAANGCTCANGAGCTGATCCGCGAGCCCTCTTCCGCCAAACATCTCGAAGGNGGTNCCCATCAACTCGATGCTGACAAAAAACAGTANGAGCAGAAAGAGGAAGTAGATCACGCCGCCGATCACGCGGATCGGNNTNGGNTTGCCTTGAATNGTNANTGGGGTGGTGTCGGGCACCNGGGGCAAATCCAGTTGGAATCTCACCNATGAGCGAACCAGAAACTATAACCGAACCGATGCTGGGCAAATGCNCGNAAGCCTCACGNGATCGGCGTGGATCCTGAGTCTACAACACTCCNGCTTCAGCCCGCTCCTGNTCGAGGCGGAGTTGCGCTGCCCGAGCACAACCCTGCATGACCTGGAAGTAGCGTTGAACCCAATCCTCACCGAGTTCATACGGGTGGGGACCGTCCCCGCGACCGGCAAGCATCCTGTTCCGGTTGAACGCGTTATCAAACTCCGAGTGATTCGAGAGGAGCACACTCGCGCCGGTGGCGGCGGCCTGTTCGGCAATGTGCTGCTGCGCGTCGATATAACTCTGGAAGTTCTCGATTCCCGGATCCGGTGTGCTGTTCACGAAGTTGAACGCGGTGCCACCCGAATACGCCACATTCACCGGCCTGCCGTCGTCGAAGACAGTGAACGTGTATGACAGCGTGCCGGGCGTGTGCCCTGGGGTCTCCCAGATCGTGAGGGTCGTGTTGCCGAGCGTGAGCTCCATGCCGTCCGTCGCCACGATGTCGCGCGATGGAGCCATGGTGCTGTAGCGGTTCGGATAGCTCTCGACCAGCTCCCAGTCGGCGCCACCCATGACGACTTGGGCGCCATACCGTTCCTGCAGAATCTGGGCACCTCCGATGTGGTCCCCATGGGCGTGGGAAATGACGACGTACCGGATGTCCTCGGGATCGAGGCCGAGTCGTTCCAGCCCGCCGATGATCAATTCTTCAGAGTTGTAGGGGAAGACCGTGTCGATGATGATGATGCCTTCACTCGTGGTGAGGGCCCATGACGTGTGAATCTTTCCGCCGACGAAGTAGAGGTTGTCGAAAACCTTCGCGGATTCCGCGTACCAAGTCTCACGGGCAGGCACGTTGGTGGGATCCCTAACGTAGCGCGGCAGGTTGTCACTCGTGTTTACTCGACCNCTCGCCGGTAGGAGGCAAATCCGGTTGAGCGTGCCGAGGAACTCGAANCCNGCGGCCCTCTTCGCCGATCNCAGAGCAGCCTCGATCTCCGCGTCGAANTCCCGCAATGCGGGAGCGTTCTGCGCTAGTCCCTTTGCCGGGAGCGATCCTGCCATGATCACCAGCACCGCAAGGAGCCTACCCNCGCGCGCGTTCACGATTCTCCTCCTTCACCCTACTCCTATCGTGGGATCGGCTCATAACCGCGAATGNCTNNCTTCCCAGAGTGGTAGCTCTCGGTGATGGCCTGCATGACCAGATTCGGGAAGTCCTGCCGCAGAGTGAANTGGCTGTAGGGCGACATCTGCATCATCATGATGCTCACCATGTCTTCGACGGGATCTATCCAGAAGACGGTGCCGTAGGCNCCGCCCCAACCGAAGGTTCCTGGTGTGACCGCCTGCCTGGACCTATCCGGATCCGTCAACATCGTGAACCCCAGCCCGAATCCGTANGCGTCGGCACCCTTGATGTAGATGGGGAGGTCGCCCGTGTGATTGGTGANCATGAGATTGACCGTGGTGGGGCTGAGCANCCGGNCGCCGTTGAGNTCNCCNCCGTTCAGGATCATCTGGGAGAANCTGAAGTAGTCGGCCGCNGTGGANGANAGCCCCGCCGTGCCGCCGAAGTACCGAGTGGGCTGCTCTCGTGTAGCCGGGGCAATCCGCAGCCCGATGGTGTTATCCGGACCCGTCGGGCTGTAGACCGCCGCCACCCGACCCACCTTTGATGCCGGCACATTGTAATGTGTGTCAACCATGCCAAGAGGATCGAAGATGCGTTCCTGGAGGAACCGGTCCAGACTCTGGCCCGAAATTCGCTCGACGAGAAGCGCCACATAGTCCGTGGAGCCGCCGTAATTCCACTCGTCTCCAGGATGGAACGCCAAAGGCATCGACGCCCGCCCAACCAGAGTCTCCTCCAGCGTGGATGCACGGCGCGGCCGTGCCTGCTCCTCCTCCGAGAGGAGGCTTCGAGACGGATCGACGCCAGCGGTATGGGTCAGGACGTGGCGGAACGTGATGGGACGATCCGCCTGGACACGTTGGACGCCGCCGTCCACCTCNAGAACCACTTCCTTGTCGGCAAATTCGGGCATGTACTTGGAAATCGGGTCGTCCAGGAGGAAATANCCNTCCTCGAACAGCATCATAAGCGCCGTGCTCACGATGGGCTTGGTCATCGACATGATCACGAAGATGTCGTCCGNGGACATGAGGTTGCCACCCTCTATGTATCTATGCCCCTGNGCNTTAAGNTGTANGANCTNACCTNNTCTCGCGACGAGCGTNACCANCCCCGCNACCTGGTCGGTGTCGATGTACCGCTGCATGGCGGCGTCCAACCGCTCGAGTCNCTCGGACGACATGCCCACACTCTCCGGATCGGCCATGGGGAGGTGTTGCGCCTCGGCTGTCGACGGAAAGATGAGCACCACCTGGGCCACCACAGTAAGGATCGCCACCATCGTGGNCTGAACCACCTTNNCCCATCCGTGTGATCCGTTTCGATAGGTCGNGCACTNTTGCCGGTCCATTGCCGTGCCTCCTCCGATTGTGACGATCGAGAATCGCGGACAAGATGAACTCGGCCTACGCTCGATGGCAAGCGAGTGCGGCCCTCNGACTGGCGGTGGCGCGCCGCGCCTATAGGTNTTGGGNGAGCNCCTTACCTANGACGAGGTCCTAGAGGCAGGGGTCAGCTACGTGTTGGGCCGAGAGTTTCAGCTGCCAGTTCGGTAAGCGGCCCTTACCGAACCCGGACGCCGGTCTTACGTGACCAACATTGCAACCGTCACCGCGCTGACATTAGCCTTAGATTTCTGGATGTTTCCGGCGATTATTCAAACCATCCCGGGGTGATCTCGGTGCCCTCCTTATTCGATTAGCCCTTTCGCCTCTTGCTTGAGCGAACTGGGAGTTAGGGGAGTGATACCTTATAATACCAGCGTGTTGCAAAGGTCAGCCGTGTTGGACCAGGGTGTTGGGCCGCAGGTGATGGTACGGTTGCTGCAGTACAACTTCCTAAAAATGGAACGTATACCCTGCTCGGAGACAGAGACAAACTATGATGCGTGATGAATCGAGAACGGAAAAATGGGACGTTGGTGTGTCATGGATGGGGTCCGTTCTAGTAGCGTCTCTCACGATCGCGGGACCACTCGCGGCCCAAGACCAGAACGCGGGCGAGGGGGGGGCACAGACCCCGATCGAGATGACGTTGGAGCGCATGGTAGACCTGAGCCTCGACAACAGCTATCGAATCCAGAACCTGAACCTGAGCATCGAGCGCACCCAGCACCGGCTGAACGCGGAAGAGGCCCGCCTGAAGACCAACGTGTCGCTGGACCTGTCCGTGCCGGAGTTCGAGTCGAGTGCAGATCCCCGATGGAATTCTACAATCGGCATAAACGAGATCATCCACGAGACCACCAGACGATGGGAAGGCAACCTCTCGATACGCCAGCCGGTGGTCCTCTTTGGATATCCGACGAACGGCTACCTCTCGCTCAACAACCGTGTCTACAGGTACAACCAGATCGGGGACAACGGGCAAAGCGACCTTCGCTACTACAATCGGTATTTCGTCAGATATACCCAGCCGCTTTTCCAGCCCAACAACCTGAAGAACAACCTCGAGGACGCCGCGCTGGATCTGGAGGTGGCGGAGTTGGAGTTTTATGGTGACATCGTTGAGCTGGTCGACGATGTCTCTGACGACTACTTCCAGCTTTTCGAGGACGCGTACGGCCGGCTCATCAACGAGAATCTCGTCGCGAACCTCCAACTCGCCGTCGACGCAGCAACGGACATCGCACAGGCCTTCCCCGACCGTGCGATCGAACTCAATCAGGCATTGGTCGAGCTCGCGAATGCTGAGGCGCAGTTGGAGCAATCACTGAGCGACTTCCGCATCCGTGCTGCTAGCCTCAAAACGCGACTCAATATCGCGGAGACGGACTCGCTCACGCTGGATCCGGTCATCATGGTGAACCCGGTACCGATCGACGTCGCGGATGCGACTCAGTTTGCCCTTACGGCCACGCCGCGGATGAGGCAGCTGGACATCCAATATCGGCGGAACGAGATCAACCTCGACCAGACGCGAGGGCGCAACAGCTTCCGGTTGAACCTGAATTTCAGCTACGGACGGGAGGCTGCGGATTCGTACTTCCGGAACGTTTTCGGATCGCCGACGAACACGTATTCGGTCGATGTCACCGCGTCCATCCCCATTTGGGATGGAGGGGAGCGCAGAGAGCGCATCGCGTCCTCGGAAATCAGCCTCGAGCAAACCGACTTACGGATCGAGCAGGCCGAAACGGAGATCGTCCGGAACGTCGAAAACGAGGTTCTTAACGTCGCCGAATTCCAGAACCGGGCGCTGAGCATGGAGCAAACTCTCCTGCTCGCGAGTCAGCTTTCAGAATCGACCTTGGCCCTGTACGTCGGGGGAACAGCCTCGATGTTCGATCTTCTCCAGACCTTCCGCACCGAGGCCCAGACCGCCGATAATCTGCTCGACGCCTATTTGGGCTGGCGGAGTTCACTCCTGAGGATTCAGAGGATGACGTACTACGACTTCGAGTTCGGGGTGCCCGTACTGGAGCGCTACGGAGTGACCTTGCCTAGC
>PAUA01000052.1 GCA_002712565.1 Gemmatimonadota bacterium
CGCCGAAGGCCGACCCACCGGTGGAGTGGAGTGAGACGAAAAACATCCGCTGGAAAACCAAACTGCCCGGCCTGGGCCACTCGTCGCCGGTGGTTTGGGGGAGCTTGGTGTTTGTCACCACGGCCGAAAATACAGGCATGAAAAAGCCGTTCACCGGAGTGACCCCGGATGGCGCGCACAACAACATGGATCCGGAGTCTGATTATCAGTTCGCCGTTCTGGCGATCGACCGGCAAACCGGCGCTCTGGTTTGGCGGCGGACGGTCACAACGCTGCAACCGCACGAGAGCACGCACGAGTCGGCGACATGGGCGTCGAACTCGCCGGTGACGGACGGGGAGCATGTCATCGCGTTTTTCGGCTCGAACGGCCTGTACTGCCTTGACACCGGCGGGCGGCTGGTTTGGAAAAAAGATTTTGGCGATATGCAGGTGAAACATGGCCACGGCGAGGGGGCGTCGCCGGTGTTGCACGGTGGGACGGTGGTGGTGAACTGGGATCACGAGGGGGCGTCGTTCATCGCGGCCCTGGCCAAGCGTACCGGCGAGGAGCTTTGGCGTCGGTCGCGCGACGAGGTGACATCATGGGCGACGCCGATCGTCGTCACGCACAACGCACAGGCGCAGGTGGTCGTCAGTGGAACAAAGCGGGTTCGTGCATATGACCTCAAGACGGGGGCGGTAATTTGGGAGGCGGGAGGGTTGCCGGGCAACATTGTGGCCTCGCCGGTTGGCGCCAATGGGATGGTTTTTGCCGCCGGCAGCTATGAGAAGCAGACGCTGCTGGCGATCCGCCTGGCCGGGGCGAAAGGGGAGTTGAGCGGCACGAAGCAGATCGTCTGGCGGAAGAATCGTAGCACGCCGTATGTGCCGTCGCCGTTGCTGTACGGCGGTTGGCTTTATTACTTACGGCATTATCAGGGCGTGTTGTCCCGCGTGAACGCCCGCACGGGAGGCGAGCCGGGCGGGCCGTTTCGCCTTGGGGCGGTTTTCAATATTTACTCATCGCCGGTGGCCGCCGCAGGGCGGATTTACGTGACGGATCGAAACGGAAAAACGCTGGTCATCAGCAACGACACTGAGCCAAAGGCGCTGGCATTAAACGAACTGGAGGATCGGTTCAGCGCATCGGCTGCGCTGGCGGGTGACGCAATATTTTTGCGCGGCGAAAAATTCCTCTACTGCATCGGTGCATCGAACTGAATCCCGGTTGACGCAGTCAAAGCGGGATTTTTGGGATGGCGTCGTAGATGCGCCCCAAGTCGCGATCCTTCCCGTACACGCCGGGCTGGCCCTGGATCCAGCCTTTCATGTTTGAGATGTCGAGCGTTCTCTGCTCCCGCCATTTCCAGAGTTCGGAGTGCCCGTCGGCGAAGCTGAGCACGCAGCCGTTGTTGTGCCGTGTGCCAGCAAAATCGATCCAGCGCCATTCGTGCCGCTGCGTCACGGTGAACCGGGCATTGTCGATGCTGCCCTCGTGTTCGTCGATGAACACGAACGCCTCGGACGGGGGTGGGGCGACGATCTCCGAATACTTGTGCCAGCTCGTGCGGTCCCTCGGGTTGGGGATGTGATTCATGTGCATGTTCATCGCGACGCTGCGGAAGCGGGGAATCTTGCCCTGGTCGCGAACGGTTGATCGGTCCGAGGGGCACTTGTAAATCTTGACCGAGTCGTTGTACTTGAAGAGGACGCCGACCCGGATGTTTTGGTCGGTGGAATCGGAGTAGGCGTTGCCCTTGATCCACGTCGCCGCGGTGGCGGCCCAACTGCCGCGCGAACTGCCGCTGATGGTGGCGTTGGGTGGCAGGTGGCCGTGGTTGTCATCGATGTACATGTGCCAGCAAATCTGGAGCTGCCGGTAGTTGTTCATGCAGGAGATCTGGTGGGCCTTGGCTTTCGCATTGCCAAGCGCCGGGAGCAGCAGGCTTGCGAGGATGGCGATGATCGCGATGACCACCAGCAGTTCGATCAGGGTGAATCCGGGCCCAGGCAGGCTGCGCAGATTTTCTTTTGGCAACACTTTCATCAGCAAGTCGGTGCGGTGTAAGGGGAAGAATGCCCGAAACCCTGAAGGGCATCAATAAATTAATGAATTCTGTGGACAAATAAACTATTTCATTGAACGGTTTCCCGGGAATGAAGAGCATTGCCCTTAAAACTGCCCCTTTCATCGACGTACCCCCACTCCCAGCGGGAGAGGGACGGGATGAGGGAGAAGGCAATCGCTTTTTGCAGAGTCTCCAGAAAAGTGTTTACGTCGGTTTGTTGCTGTTTGTGCCGCTTGGCCAAGCGGCGTTCGCCCAGGCCGCCAAGGCCCGGTCGCCTGAAATCCGAAAGGCCATCGAGCGGGGGGCACGCTTTCTCTACGAAAACCAGAATCCAGCCGGCTGGTGGTCCAGTTCCGAGCTGCCGGCACTGACCGCGTTGGCACTGGTCGCGCTGGAGATGGCGGACGTGGGCAATCTCGACGCGAAATACGGCTCCGAGCGGCGACGTGCGCTCGACTTCATCGCCGGTTCGGCCAGGCCGGACGGCTCGATCCATCGCGGTCTGCTTATCAACTATAACACCGCCTGTTCCCTGATGGCGCTGTCGCTGGCTGATGAACCCCGTTTTCGCCCGTTGATCGTCAAGGCCCGCTCCTACATTGCCTCCTCCCAGATTGATCTTGGGGAAAAGGGCAAACTGGACAACCCCCACGACGGGGGAGTCGGCTACAACAGCAAGTACGACCACTCGGACATGAACAACACGCTCATGGCCATCGAGGCGATGCGAATGTCCGAGCTGGCCCTGCGCCATCCGGACAAGCACGATCAGCCGCTGGGGAGCGACCTCGACTGGAAGGCGCTCGAGAATTTTCTAGCTAGTTGCCAAAACCTACCCGAGCGCAGCGACAACCTTAACCTCTCACACGCCGCGGCAGATCGTGGCGGTTTTATTTACCATCCCGGCGAGAGCAAGGCGGGTGGGGGTGTTGACGAGCAAACCAAGCCAGTGACCCTGCGCTCTTACGGCTCCATCAGCTACGCCGGAATGATGAGTTTCGCCTATGCCCGGATTGGCCGCGACGACGAACGGGTGAAAGCGGTCATTGAGTGGCTTGGCCGCAACTACACGCTCGAGGAAAATCCAGGGATGGGATCGGAAGGGGTGTACTACTACTATCATCTCATGGCCAAGGCGCTGAGGGCGCAGGGCGTGAAACAACTGGACGGCCCGGGAGACAAAACGATCGAATGGAGAAAGGAACTGGCGGCCAAGCTGATCTCGCTCCAAAGGGAAGACGGCTCGTGGCAAAACCCAACCAGGCGCTGGATGGAAGGCGACCCCAACCTGACCACTTCCTACGTGCTGATCGCCCTGGCCTTGATTGAAAAGGAGTAGTTCGGATAGGGTGGATGATGCCCTGTGTACTAAAACAGATAGATATTGGAGACATCGGAGATCAATTTGTGGACTCGTAATGGATTATTTCGTGAGTTATTCGCTCGTGTGCGATTCTCGACACAGGCATCGATGATGAAAAAAAGTCCCGTGTTCATATCCAGCAAAGCAGGCAGGGAGTCCCTCAACAGAACGGGGCAATTACCGGCCTTGTTTATTTGCTTTGGATTCCTCTTTGCGGCGGCGCCCGCACCAACTCCCGCGCAAGACACGAGCCATCCTTACGAAGTCCGGATTATTCGCGACACTTATGGAGTCCCGCATATCATTGGTAAGACATCCGCTGATGTCGCCTACGCACTAGGCAAGGTTCAATGTGAGGATCGAGTAGCCGATGTAGTATACAACCTGCATGCAGGGAGCGGCAGACTTGCTGAAGTTACCGGAGAGAAATACTTGAACAATGACAAGGAGGCCCGCCTGTTGCGCAACGCGCGCCAGGCAAAACGGGACTGGCCCAAGTTGTCACCCCAACTTCGCCGCTTGGTTGAAGCCTATGCTCAAGGTGTAAACGACTGGCTTGCCGCCCATCCGAATGCTATCCCGGTCAAGGTTAAGCCATTCACGCCAATTGATGTCATCGCCTGGCATCGAAAGGTGATGATGCTCTCAACGGTCACAATCGCCACAGCGGATGGGAACCGCGAGGTAGGGAAACCGCATCCTGGCATTCCGCCGGGTCAATCAAACTCATGGGTGGTTTCGGGAATGAAATCAACGACCGGAAGACCCCTGCTGTTGATCGATCCTCATTGGCCAACCAAGGGGCATTTGCAGCTATACGAAGCTCGTTTGAAGGGAGGGCGCCTGGATGCTTGGGGTTTCATGCTCGTGGGCACGCCCTTGGTTGGGCTTGGGGCGACGCCGGCTGCGGCGTGGACCTTTACCGCCGGCGGTGCGGATTCATCCGACGCCTATGCGCTGCGAATCAACCCCGATAATTCGAACCAATACGAATGGGACGGGGAATATGTGCCGATGGAGGTTCGCCAGGAGACCCTTCGTTATCGGGACGGAAAGGAAATTAAGGAAGTCGTTGAAACCTTTCGGTACACGCGGCACGGGCCGGTCGCCACCAATAAACAGGGCGAGCCCTATGCGGCACGCCATGGCAACTGGAATCATGCTCTCACTATGGAACAGTTTTGGCGGATGAACACCGCCCGGAACACCGTGGAATTCAAGGCGGCATTGGCAATGGACCGCCTCAGTTACTTCAATGTCACCTGGGCGACGACCGAGGGCCATATTGGCTATGTGCAGACCGGTGAAGTACCCCGACGTTCCAAGGCTTACGACTGGGAAAAGCGCATTCCCGGATGGACCAGCAAGTCCTTTATTGAGGGCAACATACCATTTGCACAATTACCCCAAGTTGAGAATCCGCCGACCCATTTCCTTCAGAACTGCAACGTCGCCGCCAATGTCATCACACCTGGGTTGGATTTTACAAAGGGGGATTTTCCGCCTGGTGCGCTATATGGCCATTATGGAGCCTACCGCGCCAGGGGACAGCGAGCCACGTTGTTATTGTCCAAGGCGACCAAGTTGGACCTGGATTCGGCAGGGAAGATCGTGTTCGACACCTATGTTCCTCCCGCCGACATTTGGATCCCGATCATCGTCCAGTCGGTTAACGAGACATCCGGCAATACGCAGGAAGTCATTAAAGCAACCCAAATTTTGGAGAAATGGGACCGTTATGCAGGTGTGAATTCTGTCGGGGCGACAATTTTTCGCTTCTGGAGAATGGCCTGCGATGACCTGAAGGACACCAGGGCGGGAAGGGACGCGTTCCATGTGGACAACAATCGCAAACTCAGGGAGAAGTCTTTGATTGCGCTCAACAGGGCCGTTGCGGAGTTGAAGAATCGCTACGGTCGAATCGATGTTCCCTGGGGCCAAATTAAACGTCATCAACGCGGCAATCAGGAGTGGCCATTGAGCGGTGACGGGCTGGGTCGACTGGGACTGGATACATTGAGAGCGACTTCTGGAGTAAAATTCAGTAGTGAAAACACACTGATCAATCGAGGCGGCCAGTCAACCGTGGCTTTGGTCTTCCTCGGCAAGGAACCCAAAATCCATGCCGTCGTGGCTTTCGGGCAGAGCAACGTGCCTGACAGCCCTCATTATTCTGACCAGGCGCCGCTTTTCGTGAATGGACAACTCCGTTCGGTTCAATGGAATACCGAGTAGCAATATGCCCGTTGTCTCACCGGGGGATTTGCCCGTTCTTGACGCTCAAGAATGCCGAAGCTACAGTCTTCCCATGAGATCGCACCACCACTTTTCATTTATTTTATGCGTTGCCTTGCTGGCATCCTGGAACAGCCCGTCCAACGGGGAGAAGATTCCCGGGGTCACCCGATACGTTCGCTTTGCGCATGATGAGATTGTATCCTATGGAATCCTCGAGAATGACAAGGTCCGGGAGATCAACGGAGACCTGTTTGGAAAATGGGATAAGACTGATAAAACCTATGACTTGGATGAGGTGAAACTGCTCGTGCCTTCGCGGCCCACGCAGATTATCGCCATGGCTGGCAACTACAAAAGTCATCTGGGCGGCGAAAAGGGCGTCACCACGACGATCGTGACGACCCTCACGGAAATCACCACGAACACGAAGGGCAACACGACGATTTCCGAACAGGAAATCGCGACTGAAACACGCGTCAGCGGCGAGGTCCCGGAGAAGTTCCGTTTCCCGCAGCCATTCTTTAAGAGCCCCTCCTGTCTGTTGCCGGAAGGAGGAAACATCGTCATTCCACAGGACGCCGGTGTGGTGCATTTCGAGGCGGAAATGGTGATCGTCATCAGCAAAAAGGCGAGAAACGTTTCGAAGGCGAAGGCGCTGGATTTCGTGCTTGGCGTCACCTGCGGCAATGACATCAGTGCGCGCGAATGGCAGAAGAACGATGTGCAGTGGTGGCGTGCAAAGGGCACTGACACGTTCGGTCCCTGTGGACCCTGCATCGCCTCGGGCCTCGACTACGACAACCTTCAGATGAAGTTGCGCCTCAATGGCAAGGTGATGCAGGATGAAAACACGAGCTATTTGATCAACGACGTGCGAACCACGGTCAGTTTCATCAGTCGCCATGTGACCCTGAATCCCGGCGACCTTATTTTCACCGGCACACCCGGCACGACCTCCGGGATTGAACCCGGCGACACGGTCGAGGTTGAGATCGAGGGCGTTGGTGTGCTGCGCAACAATGTTGTCGCCGGAAAATAAGTCGTTGGATTGTAAGGCGTGTGCGACCGATCGTTGTTTCGTTTGAAATGAAAACCATACCCGACAACATCATCAAGAACTCCTTTATTTGTTTGACCGGAACTGTCTTGGCCGCCACGGCTTTTATCGTGGAGGGAGCGGTTAATTCTCCGCCTGCCAATTCCAATGCAGGCGTCAAGGTGAAAGCGAACAATCTCGTTGAAACCCAGAAGACACGGGATTCGAATCTTAAGGATTGGGATGAGCAACGGGAGAATCATTGGGCGTGGCGGGAATTGACCGATCCCAAGCCACCGCCAGTAGCGGGCGAGAATTGGGTAAGGAATCCCATCGACCGATTTATCCTCTCGAAACTGGAGGAAAGGGGGTTGTCGCTGAACCCGGAAGCCGATGGCCGGACCTTATCGAGGCGTTTGCATTTTGACCTTATCGGACTTCCGGATGTGTGGGACTTCAAGCCTAAGACCTTTGAGGTCATTATGGACGAACTGCTCCATTCCCCTCATTTTGGAGAGCGCTGGGCCCGTCACTGGCTGGATGTGGCCCGTTTCGCTGAGAGCCACGGTTTCGAGCAGGACTACGACCGACCTCATGCCTACCACTACCGCGATTTTGTCATCAAGGCATTCAACCGGGACATGCCATTCGACCAATTCGTTCGGTGGCAGGTGGCGGGGGACGAAATCGCTCCTGGCGAACCGCTTGCTCTCATGGCTACTGGGTTCCTCGGAGCGGGCGTTTTCCCAACCCAACTCACCGAGAAGGAATTCGAGACAGCCCGTTACGATGAACTGGACGACATGGTCAATACCACCGGCCTGTCCTTTCTCGCACTGACGATCGGATGCGCCCGCTGCCACGAACACAGATATGACCCCATCGAAACCGAGGACTATTACCGTCTCGTCTCCACATTTGGCCATACCATCCGGAGTGAAATCGACGTTGCACTTGATTCCACCAAACACGAGAAAGCCCTGGAAAACTGGGAAAGAGAACGGGCTACTCTCGTCGTTGCCCGTGACAAGTTCGAACAGGAAGAATTGCCTGGGCGTTTCGCAGAATGGTTACTCAACCCCCCTGGGTCTCTGCCTGCTTCCTCGCCGTGGTCGATGCTGGACAACGTGGAGTCGAAGTCCCTTGACGGGGCCACCATTATGAGCTTGAAGGACGGTTCCCTTCTCCTCTCGGGCAAGAATCCCAAGGACGACCGTTGGGTCGTCACGGCGAAAGTGAATCTGCCGAAGGTGACCGCGCTGCGGATCGAGGCGCTCACCCACAAGTCAATGAAACGCAACGGGCCGGGCCGCGCCAACAACGGCAACTTCGCCCTCAGTGACATCCGCGTCTTTGCCAAGAGCGCCGGGGAGACGGGCAGGGGAGAGCCAGTAAAACTGATAACCCCCCGGGCCGACCACCAACAGAACTCGGGCAACCTCTCGATTGCCTCCTCCATTGACGGTGACAAACGAAAGACCGGTTGGGCAGTGGACGGCCAAATTGGGAAGGATCATGTTTGCGTGTTCCAGTTCGCCGAACCGGTCGAGCACGAGAACGGCTGCGTGTTAACATTGGAATTAGATTACTTCGTAAACACCAGCCATGTCATCGGGCGTCCACGTTTCTCGGTTTCCTCGGAGTCGGCACCTCCTCTCAAGGGGAAGGGTCAAAGCCAAGTGTTGGCGGGCTTGCTGACTGCAGTCAACAGACCGGGCGGAATCGAGACTCTCGACGAAAAACAACGCGCCTCCCTCCTTGAAGCTTACCGGGCTATCGACAAAAAATGGATGGAACTCAACACCAAGGTAGCAACCCACGAGGCAATAAAACCACAACCAAAAACTGTCAAGGTGATGGTCTCCAGCGAGGGCCAAAAGCCGATAAAACACCACGCGGACGGGCGTGGCTACCCCCACTTCTACAAGGAGACCTACGTCCTTTCACGCGGCAACCCCAACCGTAAGGGAAAGGTTGCCGCCCAGGCATTCCTCCCGCTCTTGATGCGCAACGGCAAGGACTCGATGCACTGGCACGTCGAGCCTCGAGAAGGCGCCCGAAGCACCCACCGCCGGCAGGCCTTGGCCAACTGGCTCACCGACGTTGAGGACGGAGCGGGCTACGTCGCCGCCCGCGTAATTGTGAATCGCCTCTGGCAGCATCACTTCGGTCATGGACTTGTGGCCACGCCGAACGATTTCGGCACCCAGTCCGAACCGCCCACGCATCCCGAACTGCTCGACTGGTTGGCCTCCCGCCTGCTCGAGAACGGTTGGCGCCTCAAGCCCATTCACAGGCTCATTCTCTCCAGCGCCACTTGGCGTCAAAGCTCCGGCTATGTTTCCGCAAAGGCGGCCAAGGACTTGGGTAACCAGCTTCTCTGGCGATTCACCCCAAGACGACTGGAAGGGGAGGTTATCCGCGACAGTCTACTCGCGGTCAGCGGGCAACTCGACAAGACCATGTTCGGCAGGGGTACCCTTGATGAGCGGAGTCGGCGCCGTAGCGTCTACTTTATGATCAAGCGCAGTAAACTGATCCCCACCATGCAGCTTTTCGACGCCCCTGAACCCCTGGTGAGCCAAGGTCACCGGGCCAGCACGACCATCGCACCTCAGGCCCTCATGTTCATGAACAGCCCTCACATTCGCGAATATGCACTTTCCCTTGCCCAACGCCTGGCCAGGGAGGGGGGCGATGACACTGAAAGGACCGTTGCCTCAGGCTACCTTGCCGCCCTTGGGCGCCAACCCGACCCTGACGAGCGTTCCGCCACCCTTGCTTTCCTCCGGAAACAGGAAACCTCCTACCGCGAAGCAGAACAAAGGAATCCTCGTCACCTTGCGTTGGTTGACTTCGCCCAAACTCTCTTCGCGCTTAATGAATTCAGTTACCTGCGCTGACGCCATGAAAGATTTCACCAATAACGACATTCTTTCGTATCCGATTTCCAGGCGTGCCATGCTTGCCCGTTGCGGTATGGGCTTGGGATCCCTAGGGCTTTTGACGCTCCTGCAGGACGAGGGCCTGCTCGGCGCGGTCAACCCCTTGGCACCCAAGCAAACGCACTTCGTGGGAAAAGCCAAGGCTGTCATCTGGATTTTTGTCAACGGCGGACCCAGCCATGTCGATACATGGGACTACAAGCCCGCCCTTGAAAAAATGGATGGAAAGACTCTTGAGGGGTTCGATCGTTTCACCGGTTTCTTCGCCGACGCTGTCGGCGGCATCATGAAGAGCCCCTTCCAGTTCACACCTCGGGGTCAAAGCGGAAAATATGTTTCCGAAATTTTCCCGCGCCTTGGCGAGCACGTAGACAAGATGACTTTCATTCATTCCGGCTACACAGAGTCGAACAACCACAGTCCGGCCCTCTTTATGATGAATTGCGGTCAACCCCGCATGGGTTTCCCCTGCGTGGGATCTTGGGTCACCTACGGATTAGGCTCGACCGGTCGCGATCTTCCTGCCTTCGTTGTCATGAGCGATCCCCTTGGTCGCGGCCTACCGAAAGGGCACGCAGCCAACTGGGGTGCCGGCTTCCTTCCCAGCGTGTATCAGGGTACCCACTTTCGACCCAAGGGAGATCCCATCGATAATTTGCATCGCCCCAAGGAACAGGATGCCTCCCGCCAGCGTCGCCAACTCGACCTTCTCGCCCAACTAAACCGCAAAGATCTGGAGAAACACCCCCACGAGGAGGAGTTGGAGGCCCGTATCGAGAGTTTTGAACTGGCCTATCGCATGCAGACATCTGCTCCTGAGGTCCTCAACCTCTCCAGGGAACCCGAACATTTGAAGAACCTTTACGGGCTGAACATCGACAAATCCAGGCACTTCGCTACCCAATGCATGATGGCCCGGCGACTCGTGGAGCAGGGCACTCGTTTTGTTCAGATTTACTCGGGCGGCATGGAGAACCAGCGAAGTTGGGACGGTCACAACGACATCAAGGGCAACCACACTGGGTTCGCCCAGGAAACCGATCAACCCATCGCGGGCCTGCTCACCGACCTCGACCAGCGGGGCCTGCTGGACGAGACCCTTGTCATTTGGGGGGGGGAGTTCGGGCGTTTACCTGTCGCCCAGAAAGCCGCCAAACCCGGCCGGGACCACAACCCGCATTGCTTCACTGCATGGCTGGCTGGCGGCGGCGTGAAGGCTGGTGTCCCCCACGGGGAGTCCGACGAGATCGGACACAAGGCCGCCGTCGACAAGGTTCATGTCAACGACTTCCACGCCACAATGCTGCACCTGCTCGGCTTCGACCATAAGCGCCTCACCTACTACCATAATGGCCTTGAGCGTCGCCTTACTGTCGTTGCTGGCGAAGTCATCCGACCCATCCTCGCCTGAGTGCAACATCTTTTAAACCTGCCAGTCAACTAGACGCAAACCGAATGAGTCGTTTACGTTGGCATCGAACTTGTGGGCTCAGGGTAGATGCATAAAGACCAGCTGGATTAAAGACGGCGACACGGTCGAGGTTGAGATCGAGAGCGTTGGCGTGCTGCGCAACAAGGTCGTCGCTGGGGAATAACCTCTTGGCTCCGGTTGACTTGTCCCTGGCCTAGAGGAGCCGGTTAGTTAACTTTTTATCTTCTTTGGCTGAAGTTTCCTGGCTCTTGAAGGCATGGAGTCAAGCGCGCCCCGGAGAAGTGTTCGTGCTGCATCAGCTTCTTTGTCCCCGCCCGGCTGGATCGGCGTTCCTTCATGGCGGTCACTTGTGGCGTAAAGTGCCCCATCCCGGTACAGCTTGAAGTGTTGATTTTGGGCCCAGATAATTTCCAATCCATTGATGCCCTGGCCGTGATTCTTGGCAGCTAAAGCGTACTTTGGATAATAATATTGAAAAATCCACTCCCTGGGATTGCCCGCTTGGCCGAGACACTGTGGCCAGAAGCTGCGTCCATCCAGTTGGACATTGGGCAATTTGGCCTCGGTGATCCCAGCAATCGTCGGCATCATGTCTGAAAAATCAACCAAGTCATCACTCACAACGCCAGCAGGAACAGTGCCCGGGCAGTTTATGATCAAAGGCGCGTGGGATCCGCCGTCGGTGGCGAAAGCCTTTTCACCGGTGCGTTGCTCCTTTCTAAAAGGATAGGTGAGGCTGCGGTGAGTGCCATTGTCGGTAGTAAAAATGACAACCGTATTTTCCCGTAGACCATGGCTCTCAAGCGCATCAATGATTTTACCAACGAGCTTGTCGGCGTACAGGGTCATGCCTCTGAAGTTCTCTAGCGCTTCACCTTTTGCTTGTGCGGTTTTGCCATCGGTGCCGACATTATGGGGTGTCTTCGGGAAGGGGGAGTGCACGAGCACCATCGGGTAGTAGGCAAAGAAAGGTTTGTTCTTGTTCCTCCCTATAAAGTTGATAATGAAATTGGTGAATATGTCGGGACCGTAGTCCTCTTTGCCTGTCTGCAGCAACTTTCCGTCCTGCATAATGCTCGGATTCCAATAGCGCGAACGCTGGGTCCCGGGGTAATTCCATAGACAATAGGTTTCAAAGCCGCATGCCGGGGCAAGGGTGCCACGATTACCTCCGTGAAGCTGCCACTTGCCAGCAATAGCAGTAGCGTAGCCTGCTTGCTTCATCATGGTTCCGAAGGTGATCTCGTCCCTGTCCAGGGTTCCGAATTGAACGTAATTCCGGATGCCGTCGCGACCGGTCATTATCTTCACCCGACTGGGGGTGCAAACCGGCTCGGAATAGCAGTGGTTGAACTTGGCTCCAGTACGCGCCAGGGCATCCAATCGGGGGGTTTTAAAGAAAGTACTGCCGTAGCAACCATAGTTATCAACGGCCGAATCGTCCGCCATTATAAGGATAACATTGTAAGGCTTCTTTGTTTTTGCAGCTCCCTCAGCAATGGACACCAGGAAACACGCAATTATCAAAAGGAACAATCGGATCGTGAATTGTTTTGCGTTAAGAACAGCCATTGCCGAGAGCAATCTTCCTTTCACTGAAAAGCTTGAATTATTGCAACGGCTTAATCCGAATCTTTCTAAAGGCAATTGCCCCGTGATCGCCCTGCAACATGATCGGCCCTGGTTGATCCACATTCTCATCCAAATGACCACCAGTACTCCGGTCCACCTTCAGGCCATCATGTATTTTGACCCCGTTGAGCATTACGGTGACAAGATCACCGCGGATGGTGGCCTCGGCGGTCTGCCATTGACCTGGTTTACG